>DSAF01000197.1 GCA_011388305.1 Candidatus Zixiibacteriota bacterium
GACAAATCTCTTTAGGTTATCTATACTATATTCAAGCTATAGCATAAGTTAGGCCTTATAAGGTGAAAAATGGGTATCCTCGACTCCATAAAAGGTCGCAAATCAAGCTCGATTATCGGGCTTGACATCGGCACATTTAACGTGAAAATCGTTAATCTTTCTGTGCCTGCCAGCGGCAAGCCGCGTCTTCTGGGATTAGGCGTCAGAACGCTTCCCGCCAGTGCTATAGTCGAGAAGGACATCAAAGACCACGAGGGCGTTATCTACGCCGTCCAGAGCCTCGCCGAGGAGGTCGCGCCCGATGCCCGCGAGGCGATACTCACGCTTTCGGGTCACAAGGTATTCACCGACAGGCTCCAAATTTCGCTGGGGAGCAAGAAGGGACGCCTCGCCGAGGCCGTTCTCATCGAGGCCGAACAGAGAATCCCGACGGGCACTTCCGGCGTAGCAATCGACTTCCATCATCTTGGCAAGGCCGCCGACGGCAAAAAGGAGGACGTCATCCTCGTTGCGGCGAGGCGCGAGTTGGTAGAGCAATACTTTTACACCGCCCGCGACGCCGGCCTCGATCCAATCGCCATCGACGTTGACTTCTTCGCGACATTCAATGCTTTCGAGTTTAACTATGGCATTCCCGAAGAGGGCGTTATCGCGCTTGCGAATATTGGCCATGTGCTCACGAACATCACCTTCATAATAGATGGCCTCTACTACACGGTTCGCGATGTATCCACCGGCGCACGGCAGATTTGGGACTACATCCAGTCGGAGCTTAGGCTCACAGGCGATGACCTCGATGACATCATCGTCGGCAAATTTCCCGTCGAAGACAAGACCGCCTTTCAGGATGCCGTGTTTAACGCCGCAGAGGACGTCAAGCTGGGCTTGGACGTCGCGTTCAGCTATATCGAAAATGTCACAAAGGGAAGGAAGGTTGACAAGATTTATCTTTCCGGGGGAGGCGCGACTATCGACTATCTCCCCGAGGCAATATCTCAGAAGACGGAAATAGCCGTCGAACCTATGAATCCGTTCCGGGGGCTTCAGCCCGCCGAGGGCGTGTTCTCCGGTCAGGACCCGGCCAAGATTGGCCCACTATTCGTCAATGCCGTAGGACTGGCCTTGAGAGGCGAGTAGATTTATGATAAAGATAAATTTACTACCGCAGGAATTACGCAAGAAGAAGAAGACGCCCTTCTTCGACAAGTTCTTTGTATATGTTTTTTTAGGGTTGGTGCTTGCCCTCGCTCTCCTCTGGTTCCAAACACAGCAACAGCAGGCAGAGATTGAGACCCTCGAAAATGAAATAGCGAGAGTGACCGCCGAGATTCAGAGATACCAAAGACAGGTGGAGTTAGCGAACGAAGTGCAGATATTGCGCGACAAAATCGCCGTTCGTATCGATGCGATGAAGTCTCTCGAGATTCAGCGCCCATTTTGGGTTAAGACCTTCGAGGAATTCGCGGGGATAATCCCCGAATTCTTGTGGATTGACGAGTTCATCGAGGTTGAGAAGATTGTGACAATTAAGGGAACGAGCTACAATCTCAAAGGCGTGGCGAATTTCATTGCAGGCCTAATTCACTCGGAATTTTTCAGCGACATAAGGCTCAATTTTATTCGAGAGAGCGCCGCCGCAGGGAACGTGACACAATATAATTACGAGCTTTCCGGCAATGTGGTCTTCGCGTCTGCAGAAAGATATTCCGGCGAGTTTATTGAACAGAAAGAAGATGGAGTAATCGTTGCGGAAGAGCCTATTTCTATTCCGGAGCCGCCCCAACCTCTTGGACGCGAAGCGCTCGAGAGAGAGAAGGAAACGACTCTGGAAGCCGTTAGAAAAATACCACCGGAGCCGCCAACAGAATGAGCTTAGACTTTAGAAACCATAAGGTGCAGAAAATAGCCGGCGGAATACTCATTCTCGCCATTGTCGGTGTGTTGTGGTTCACCCAAGTCTATTCGCCAAATCAAGAAATAATCATGGAAAAGCGGAAAGAACTCGAAAGTCTCAATAACAATCTTGCGAAGGCCAAAAGAGATGCGGCCAAACTGCCTCTTCTCCGAAAGGAGGTCGAGAGACTTTTCATACGATACAAGTTGCTCGAGGAACTCATGCCCACAACGCGCGATGTGGCGGATTTCGTGGATAAGCTGAATATTGCGGCCAGAGAGAACAACATGAGAGTGCGCCGCCTCGACGTTTTGCCCTCGGAGCCAACGGAATATTACCATACCAATCCATACAGGGTGTCTCTCACCGGCAACTATCACGAGTTGGGCGCGTTTCTTGAGTCGATAGCGAATTTGAAGTTCGTGGCAACAACGAAAAACTTCATGGTCAAGAAAGGATCAGGTGCGCTCGAGACAATCTCCGCCGAGTTCATAATCAATGCTTATCATATCCCCTCGGAAGAGAGATTACAACCACCCTCTATTATAGGAAGCTCCTCGCCCGAGGAGCAAGAGGGAGCCATAAGTAAGCCTACGGCGGAGGCAAGGCCTCGCGCTACCGAGGGCGACGCGGTGACCGCACTTTCCGGCGGGATGGCGCCCGTTTTAGACTGATGAGAAGAACGATAATAATACTAATCGCGCTATTTAGCACGCTCACCACGGCCTATGATGTCATCGGGCTTAAGCTATACCGCGATGGCGATAATACGGTCGCGGAGGTTGTTACGAGCGGGCCTGCGACTGTTAAAACGGCCAAGCTCACCGGCCCGGACAGGTTGCTTATAGACCTCATGGGAGGAGTTCACCGCCTCAAAGACTCCGACCTTCCGCCATTGCCGCCGGGGATAGTCGTCGAGGTTCGTTCGGCACAATTCGAGAGCGACCCGCCGATAACTCGAATCGTTCTGGTCATGGCCGAGCCTACGGGCGAGGTTCGGACGATTGACGGGCCGCGCTCAGGGCAAGTTTTCATTCCCACACCGGGATACCCGGATTTTCCCGAATGGTCTATCGGAAGAGCTACGCCGGCAGTGCCTTCGGTTGAGGAGCCTCCTGTCGAACCGGTTGCTGAACCGGAGCCTTCGCCGGAGCCTGCGCCGGTCGAGCCGGAACCCGAACAGCCACGAGAGCCTTCGCCCACAAGGCCGCCTGATCCACGCCGCATACAACTGCCCGAGGAGGAGCTTCAGCAAGCATTTGTGGTGGGAGATACCGTCGGCGAGGGAGCGAGCTACGTCCGTCCGAGGGTGGTGTATCGGGGCTGGGAGTTTCCCGATCCGTTCATCGTGGCCAAGCCCGTCACCGAGGCGCAACTGGGCGATGAATCCTTCCCCATCGTCGAAGATCTCAAGTTGGTGGGGGTCGTCGCGGGTCGAGGGCCGGATAAAGTAGCAATCCTTCAGGATGCGCGCGGATGGGGATATATTCTCGAGATGGGTGACAGCATTAGAGACGGCCTCGTCGATGAAATCACCGACACCACGATTGTTTTCGACATTGAGGAGTTCGGTGTCATACGACAAGTCATCCTCACATTGCCAAAGGAGGCGTTCACACGATGAAAAGGCGAATATCTATAATTGCTATCGTATTCGCCGTGATGATAGTTTTGTTCGCGCAGGATATCGACCAAACGACTCTCGATAGACTTGAACAGGGAGTCACCGATGCGAGCAGGATATCTCCTCATGGCGATAGAGTTTTTCCGCAGATTGTATTTCAATCAGCGGACATCAAGGCCGTCATCAACTTTTTCGCGGAAACCGGCGATGTCAATATCATCGTCGATTCGAGGATTACCGGCACGGTTGACTTGAAGTTGCGTGACGTCACATGGGCTACGGCTTTCCAAAGCATAATCAACTCGTTCAATCTCACTTTGATTCAAGAGGGAAATACATATCGCGCCATGCGGCTTTCTGACTATCGCAAGGACATAATCGACGAAAGAGATTTTCACAGGGAAGCGCAGAGGCTTATCCCGCGAGATACGCGGGTTTTCATGCTCAGCAACGCCGATGCAAATGCCATGGCGGAGGTCCTCCAAGGCGCATTGACCGACGGAGGCCGCCTCGTTATCGACGGCAGGACTAACTCCGTGATAGTCAACGACATCCCCGAGACATTCGCCCGAATCGAGGAGTTGATTAGCCGCCTCGACGTTGAAACCCCGCAGATTCGCGTCTCGGCGAGGATACTCAGCGTCGATAAGGAGCACTTAAACGCGCTGGGCGTCTCGTGGGAGATTGGCGCGGGCATCTCGCAGGGAATTGCTACGCAAAACCGCACGGGGAACATCCCGCCGCACGATCAATATGTCAGCCTCGGAGTTCGTGGGCAGGAGCTCGGCGTTGTCGATCAACTTGGCTCGTTTAGATGGGGCATAGTCTCCGGAGACTACGACATCGGCGCTTCAATCGCGGCGCTCACGTCGAACAATAAAGGGAAGATTGTTGACAGCCCAGAGATTGTTACTGTCGATAATGTCGAGGCGGAGATTATGTCTGGTGTATCGATACCGATAAATACCGTGGACGAAGCCGGCAATGTTGTCACTGTATTCTACGATGTGGGAGTCTCACTCAAAGTGAAGCCGCATATTACAAGTGTGGGCAGAGTTTCACTCGACTTGCATATTGAAAGGAATTCATATCAGCCAGCGGCGACTGGATATAGTATCGTGTCGAGATGGGCGCGGACAAGCGTTATAGTGGACGACGGCGGCGCGTTGATTATCGGCGGGCTTACAACGCACGATACGAAGAATGTCGAAAGAGGCGTGCCTGTGCTCAAAGACTTGCCGCTTATCGGCAGGCTTTTCCGCTATGAAAGTGAAAGCACAAGCGAGACCGAGCTTGTGATATTCGTCACTCCTTATACGATAATTCCGGATGGAGTTACCGTCGATTTTAATTATCAAAATGAATAACGGCGTTCCCGATATACTCGATAATCTCATCGACGAGCTTTCCCGTCTCCCCGGTATTGGCCGGCGAAGCGCGCGGAGAATCGCGTTTCACATACTTCACAAGCCCCCCGAGGATGCCCGCGCCCTCGCCGATGCCCTGAACAGGTTCGTTGACGAGGTGAGGTTTTGCTCGGTTTGCGGTGCTATCTCCGAGGCCGACCCGTGCGGAATTTGCGCCGGCGACGACCGAGTTAAAAGCGTTATCTGTGTGGTCGAGGAGATTTCCGATCTTCTGGCTATCGAGGCCACGGGGAGCTACAAGGGGCACTATCACGTGCTCGGCGGCGTTCTCGACCCGCTGTCCGGCGTGGGGCCGGACGAGCTGAACATCGACGCGCTAATTAAGAGACTCGAGGTCGGCGGCATCGAGGAGCTTATTATCGCGACGAACCCAAATACGGAGGGCGATACAACCGCGATGTTCATCGCGAAGCTGGCGAAACCTTTGGGAGTGAATGTGACGCGAATTGCGCGCGGATTGCCGGTGGGCGGCGA
>DSAF01000079.1 GCA_011388305.1 Candidatus Zixiibacteriota bacterium
GTGGGAGGACGCCAAACTCTTCCGGGCCGGGGGTCTCGGTGCTCGATTACAATGGCACCCTCGGTTCCTCCGAGGGCAATTGCTGTTCCGAATAGCAAAATAAACAGCAATATTTTCGCTGTGAGCTTCATTTCCTAAGGATGGCGAATGACCATAAGCGACTGTTCCGCCATCATGCGGACGAAGGCGGACGAGTCGTTTCGCGCACGTTTGAGGGCGTTCGCAACGCGGTAGTTCCCTCTGAAATAGCCCAGCGCCTGACATGCAAACCCGCGATTGAGGTGCGAGGGATCCTCGAGCAAGTCAAGAAGAAGGGGAATCGACTCGGTATTGCGAAACATTCCAACAGTCTCGATTATATGATATCTCTCCAGCTCGTCAACAGAATTGTCGTCAAGCCGTTGTTTGAGGAGGTCAAGCGCATCGCCATCGCCGATTCGCGCGATTGCCTCGCTCACGGCATAAGCGACGAGCGCGGAGGAGTCTCCCAACAGTGGCACAAGCGCTGGAATCGCCGAACTATGCCCGATTTTTCCGAGGCTGACGGCTGAGTTCCTGCGAATTCGCGGATTTGGGTCGGCGAGGGCTTCGAGCAAAGTCGGTATTGCGAGGCTGTCGCCGCAGTTGCCGATAGCGCCAATCGCCGCAGTGCGAAGTTTTTCGCTCGACGATCTTGCGGCCAAAAGAAGCGGCACCGAAGCTTTTGGCGAGCCTATCTCTCCCAAAATTTCCGCCGCAAAGGCCGCCTCGCTCTCGTCCGGGCGCGAGAGAATGTTAGTCAGCGGGACAACGGCGTTTTCGCCGACGGCAAGAGCAACCCGCGCGATAGCAGTGCGCTTATCGGGCGATTTTCTGCCGATGAACTCCAGCGAAACGATGACGGCGTCTTCGCCGGCGCGGGCGAGCCTATGGAGGGCGGCTTCACGCGCATCGGGACTTTCGTCGTTCGAGGAGAGCACGAGGAAATGCCTCCGGAGGCGCTCTTGGTCGCCGCGGGCGAAAGCACTCAAGACCATCGCCAGAATAACGATAATATATAACAACTGCCTATTCATTGTCGTTTGAAACTACAAGCAAATTTGAAGCCGAATTGAACTATTCGCCCCATGCCAATTTGCGAGGCAAAAGTCCTTAACTTTAAGAATATGCAAACTTATCTGTAATGCAATAGTTTTTCCCTTTTGTCCTATCGAGTGAATAGATTGGTATCCTCTAATGTTAGAATATTTTCCGAGCTTCTTTCTTCAATCAGAGTTATTCATTGCAGGGCAGATGACATATGATATATTCCCTAATATTGAAAGAAATGCTTGATTTCAATTTATATAGGTGTAAATTATAAATAATAGTTCATTTTGTGACAAGACCTGTTTTTTAATCAGGGGGTTCTATGAACCAAAAGCTTAAGCTTTTCTCATATCCAATTCTTCTCCTTATCACAGCGGCGGCACTCGCCAATCCGCTCGAAATTACCAACATCGAAGTTCATCGAGTAGGTGTGAATCTTCCGCCTGTCGATGAAAAATATCTCATGGATAACTCCGACCGGCTTCTTTTGTCCGGCTGGGAAGAGGCTTTTTACGGCGAACTTGGCTGGGAGGTGTTCTGCCGACTGGACACAGGCGCGGTCGATATCGTCTTCGCGATTGATTCGACTGGTTCGATGGGCGGCACAATTGCGGGAGTTCGCGCAAATATTGCGGGGTTCGTTGCGGCACTCAATGCCGCGGGCTTTGACTATCGTCTTGGCGCCGTCACTTATGGCGATGGCCGATGCGTATGGGATTTCGATGCCGGGACTCCCGGCAACCAGATGACGGCGAATTCGGCGGCTTTCATTGCCAAACTTAATTTGGTCGGTGCTAACGGCGGCGCGGACGGCGCGGAGCAATCGCTTTCTGCCATCGGCGATGCAATAGAGCGATACGAATGGCGGCCACACGCATTGCGCATAGTCATCGGCTTCACCGATGCCCCATACTGCCAAAGAGGCGACGGTTGCACAGGCTTTTGTAATCCCGGGGCGGGGCGCTGTCCTCTTCCAGAGCTTAGAAGAGACACCGAAGTCGCGGCGCTCTTGGCCTCGACGGGGACTGTTCTGTTCTGGTCGTCGCCCGCATCTACATATACCGGTTGCGGCTCGTGGACAACGCCCGTTCCGTGGAGCCCATACGGCGGCACTCGCCATGCGGGCTGGTATCAACACTTTGCACATTCTTCCGGCGGGCGGTGGTACTCGCTGGGGACGGGTTGGGGATCAATCTTCGCGGATGTCGCGGCGCTCATCAGCGAGTTCATGACGGTCAGGGTGACCGTGACCAACAACACCGGTTCCACGATGAACCCAATCACCGCGAATATGATTCCGGGCGGGTGTATTGATGTTCTTTCGGCGAACCCGCTCTCATTTGGACCGGTTGCCCCCGGAGCTTCGCACGAGTTCGTATGGCGCATCGATTTCGACGCGACCTGCTCGGGGGCAGAGTTATGCTTCAATGTAAATATCGCCGGCGGAGGCCACACCGCCAACGCCATCGGCTGTCTATACATGGAGGACTGCGCCTGCGCCGGCCCGGAGCCTACGGTGATTTCGCCGCTTCCATGCGGAGTATGGTCGGCTTGTCCGTTCCAGCCGATAGTCATCGAATTTGTTGATGACGATGTCGGGACGAACCCCTCAACTATTCAGCTCGAGGTCAACGGGATTGTGTATAGCTACCCGACATACATGACTTGGACGAACATCAGCACTACCGTTGGACGGCTGACATTCACCCCGCCAACGCCATGGCCGCACGGCACTTGCATCAACTACCGCGTAGTCCGCGCGGATGACTGGAACGGTTGCCCGTTATCCCGCGAGGTCGCCTGCTCGTTTTGCATGGACCTCAACCCGCCGGAGCTTCTCTCGTGGACGCCGACTTGCGGCATCTTCCTCGAGGATACGGTTCTCACCCTCTCTGCAAATATTCGCGATCCGGAGTCGGGCATTTACATACTTGGGTTGAGCTTCACTGTCAACGGCACGACTTTCCCGCTGGGCGCCGGTCCCCCGACCGTGAACTACACAGGAAGCACTGCATCCGGCACGGCCTCGATTTCGGGGACTTTCCGCCAGCTCGGGCTTCTCGATGCCGACTCGGCGGTTATCTGCCTCAACACCTGCGACCGCGTTTCCCCGACCTATTGCGGCGCGAACTGTTCGACATACTGTTGTGTTTTCTACTTGAACCAGCCACCGGAGGCCGAGTTCGTCCATCCGGAGCCGGAGGTCTTCACTGCCTGCGATCCGGAGTTCATCTCGATGCACCTTTGGGACGATGTCGGCGCAGATGTCGATCCATCGACAGCGGTGCTGAATGTGAACGGCACTTCCTATCCCGCAAGCCACGCATGGATGACCGTCACGACGGACAGCCTGCACTTCACGCCGCCTGCGGGCTTCTTCGTGGATGGCGACACAATTGTGGCCTGTCTCACCGCCCTCGCCGACGGCGCGGGCGCGTCGGCGGTAGGTCTGCCCATTTGCATGACTTTCTACATCGATTATACTCCGCCGGAGCCGCTTTCTTGGGCCCCGGAATGCGAGACCTTCATTTACGACACGATTCTCGACTTGTCGGTGGTCTTCGAGGACCTCGGCTCGGGCATCGAAGAGGGTGCATTCACCGTGACGATAAACGGCGCGACATACGGCATGGGCGCCGGCCCGCCCTCTGTTTCGTTTTCCGGAACTCCGGCATTGGGAACGCTCTCGGTATTGGGGACTTTCCGCCAGCTCGGCGTTATGTATGACGACACAATCGAGGTTTGTATCCAAACCTGCGACCGCGTGACGCCGGAATACTGCGGCCCGAATTGCGAGACATATTGTTGTAAATTCCCGATAAATCTTCCGCCGGAGGCCGAGTTCGTCTATCCCGAGCCGGAGATTTTCTCATCCTGCGAGCCTCAGCCGTTCGCGATTTACATGTGGGATCCCGCTGGCGCACCGGTTGACCCGACCAGCCCGATAGTCAATGTCAACGGCATCGACTACGATCACACCTCGCCGATGATGTCCGTGACGATGGACAGCATAATTTTCACGCCCGATCCCACGCTTTTCTTCGATGGCGACACTATCGAGGCATGCCTCACATTTTTGGCGGACTCGGCGGGCGCGGAGATGGAGGGCGTCCCGATTTGCCTGACATACTACCTCGACTATTCCCCGCCGGCCAGCCTCGGATGGGATCCGGAGTGCGAGGTCTTCCTTACGGATTCCTTCATCGACATCTCGATTTTCATAGAGGACTTGGGTGCAGGGATAGACATCTCGTCGGCGATAGTTCATCTCGGCGAACACTCATACGAACCTCCGCACATGACTCCGCGAATCAATTATTTCGGCGATGAAGATTCCGCCAGGGTGAACATAGCGGGGATGATATCCGATTTCGACCCGAGCGACCCCGATTCTTTCGATATCTGCCTCGATATTTGCGATTTGGTCTCGCCGATTTACTGCGATGCCAACTGCACTACGTATTGTTGCAGGTTCTATGTCAATCGTCCGCCGGAAGCCGAGTTCGTATTCCCCGATGATAGCACTTGGACGGCATGCGATCCCCAGCCATTCTCTTTCCACATTTGGGATCGTTTCGGCCCGGGCATCGACCCCACGACCGCCGTCATAGAGGTCAATGCCGACACTTTCCCATACGAGCACCCTTGGGTCATCGTCACATCCGACTCGATTTTCTTCTTGCCGGACGAGGGCTATTTCGAGGACGGCGACGTTGTGAGAATTTGCCTTGTCGCGCTCGCGGATTCAGCCGAAGCCTCAGTTGTTGACTTGCCCATCTGCCGGACGATTTTCGTCGATTATACGCCTCCGGTCGTTCTCAATCCCTATCCGCCGCCGGACACGACGGTCTATGTCCTTCCGCTATCGATTACTATGGACATTTTCGACAGCCTTTCAGGGCTTAGTCATGGCGATATCGATGTGACAGTCCAAGGCATCCGCGTCTTATGGTATGGCGCATACACAGAGCCGGACTCGCTTTTCCACCTCGGTTTACCTCTCGAGGGCGTCATCTGCGCCGGTTATGACGAGCTTTGCACTATTGAGGTTTGCGTTTCTGCGCCGGACATCCCGGACTATTGCGATGCGAACATGCTCGACACTTGCTGGCTATGGTTCTTCGAGCGTTCGGGGCCTGTTCCGAGCATAGTTTTCCCGCTTCCTAACACAATTTCCGCTTGCGAGGACAGCGGTATTATTATCCGCATAGATTCTACGCTTGCTCGCGTCAATTCATCGAGCATCGTGTTGAGCATTTCTCGAGGCGGCGAGCCTGCGGAGGTATATGACGAGACATCGCCATTCTTGACA
>DSAF01000054.1 GCA_011388305.1 Candidatus Zixiibacteriota bacterium
CGGCGAAAACCGCAGGGCGCTCGATATTTGTCGTCGCGCCCTGGAAATCCGCGGCACGGGCGAGTTCACCGATAGCCTCAAAGCTCTCGAGGGGAGCCTCACTGGAAGGATTTCCGAGAGACTCACTATCCTCGTTCTTGCGCCAACCGAGGGATTATATTCCGAATACGGCACTAACATCGCCAACGGCGTTCAATTGGCGGTTGACAATTATAATAAGGGTAAAAGAAAAAATATTCAGGTCGTCGTTGAGAATACTGTGGCCGACCCTCTCGTCGCGGCGTTGGCTTGCCAGTCGGCGATTCGCAGGCACGCGCCGATAGCGGTTATCGGGCCGCTTATGTCGAATGTCGCCGTGCCTGTAGCCATCGTTTGCGACCATGAGCGCGTTCCGCTCATCATGCCCACTTCCTCTAAAGACGGCCTCTCGGCGCTGTCGCCGTTTGCGTTCCAAGTTTCGCCGCCGCCCTCTATAGGCGCAAAGACACTCGCAGAGTATGCAATCGACAGTCTCGGAATTCTCCAATTTTCGGCGCTGGCGCCAGACGACCCTACGGGCAGGAAAGCCGTTGAGCAGTTCGTTAGAACCGTCGAATCGCGCGACGGCGAGATGGTCAGCGTGGCATATTATTCCGAGGGAACGATAGATTTTTCAGACCAACTCCGCAAAATCAGACAGCCGTATTTTGAGGAGGCCAAGCGTTTCGTGGCAAGGGCCGATTCTTCGGATTTTCGCTTCTTCACGCCCGAGGGAAAAAGCAGAGACGAGGGCGAGTGGATTATGGAAATCCCGGGCTTTTTCATTCCGGCATATTATGAGGATTTAGTTAATGTTATCCCGCAGGTGCCGTTCAACTATATGCGTGCGAGGTATCTCGGCGAGAACGGCTGGATGATTGACCGAATTAGGACGATGAGCGGCGCGCATATCGATAGCGCGATTGTCGTCCCGGACGACTTCTGGGTCGATGAGGGAAGCTCGAATTGGACAGACTTCTCGAGAGATTACCGTCGCTCGTTCGGCGGCTCACCAAGCCGAATCGCCGCGCTCGCATACGACTCCGCGAGGCTCGTCCTCCACGGCATAGACAGAGGACTCATCACGCCCGACCAGCAGAGGGACTATCTCTCCGCCGTGTATAAATTTACCGGCCCTAGCGGTAGCATCACATTCGACGAGATGGGCACGAATGTCGATGTGCAACTTGTCCGTTTCGTGGGCAATAGGCCGGAGAAAATCGAGTAGTGGCATAATTTCTATGCCCTAATATAGTTGCTAATTGAGTTAATTGTCTTTTCGACGAGACCGTCGAGGAGAAATCCTTTGATGGCGAATAGATAACTCAATTCGCCTACGATACGAATTATGAGGTTGAACTATGTCTAATGAGCCAATTCTCAAGGTCACAGCCCCCGACGGCACAGTCCAAGAGATTAGCATCGAACAGCTCTGCGTGAGCAACCATCTGACATATCAGGCGCTTATTGCGCTTCTTGTCAAGAAAGGCGTCGTCACGCAGGATGAGCTTATGCAAGAGGTCTCGCGGGTGCAAGACCAACGGCTCGGACAGAATGAATAAATACGCGTGGACAAACCGTCCGGCGAGCGAGTTCAAAGGGCGGAAGATTTTCGGCATCGTAGTAATCGCACTCACGGCCGTCGCAGTTTTTCTCGGCTCGGACGACAATTGGGTGTTAGCGCTCATTTCCGTTCTTTTGATGTTTTTCGCGTCGTCGAAGTTCTACTTCAAAACGCACTACTATGCCGACGAGGTGGGCATCGGCGAGAAGTTCTTGGGTTATTATCGCCTCAGAAAATGGCGCGAGTTCCGCAGGGTCGATGTAGGCGAGAGGGCGGTGTTTCTCTCGCCGTTCGAGGAGCCGCGAAGGATGGACAACTTCCGAGGATGGCTCGTCCCCGTGCCCTCCGACGAGGTAAAGGAGTTTATCGTTGAGAAGGTAAGAGACGAAGGGGAAAAGGCGTAGGGTTCTGGATTGGAGGGGCATAGCGTGCTATGCCCGCGTTGGCAATGTGTTTTCAGGGAGACCATAGAGGCGAGACGGTGTTTCGCCCGCCTGTAATTTGTGTTTCGGAGGTTTCGCGATTCAAGAAGATTTTTGGAATGTCGATTGGGACAAAGAGTTCGCCGAAGAGCTTCAGGAAGATGAACTCGAGCTGTTCGACAAGGTCGCCGAAGAGGTTGCCAAACGTCAGCTCACAGTTCCCGCGCTCATGTTGCTCGAGGGCTTCAAGCCCCTCAACTGGGTTGGAAGCCAGTTTATGTTGCTCATGGAGCCTTTAACTGTGTATATTTTTAATTTGAAAGAGGTTCAAATTTTGCGCCGCGCACTCCAAAAGCGAGAAGCGATGGAGGAGCTTGCGAGGCGTATCGAGGAGGCCGAGATGAAGTTCGGTCCCAAGAGAAAAAGGAAGAAAAGAAAAAATAAAATAGAAGAGGAGTCCGAATGAACAAAAAACCCGAGGACATTAAGGTCATTCTCGCAACGGACTGCGGCTCTACGACCACTAAGGCCATCCTCATTATGCACCAAGACGGCGAGTATCGGCTCGTTGTCCGTGGCGAGGCTCCCACTACGGTCGAGGCGCCGTTCGAGGATGTCACCATGGGCGTTCTGAATGCTGTCACGGAGGTGTCGGAGCTGGCCGGCCGCAAGCTCGTCACCGACGACGAGAAAATCTTGCGCCCCTCTACCGGCAATGATGGAACCGATATCTTCATCTCGACATCAAGCGCGGGCGGCGGCCTCCAGATGATGGTCGCCGGCGTCGTCCGGACTATGACCGCCAAGTCCGCCGAGAACGCCGCATTGGGCGCGGGCGCGATTGTCATGGATGTTATCGCCTCCAATGATAAACGCCTTCCGCATGAGCAAATCGAGCGAATCCGACAGCTGAGGCCCGACATGATTCTGCTCTCCGGAGGAATCGATGGCGGAACGGTATCTCACGTCGTCGAGCTTGGGGAGCTTATTGGCGCGGCGGACCCGAGGCCGAGGCTCGGAATAGGTTATCACCTTCCGGTGATTTACGCGGGAAACATCGACGCGCGCGAGAATGTCAACGACATACTCGGCGAGAAGGTTGACCTGCGCATCGTCGATAATATCCGGCCGGTGCTCGAGGAGGAAAACCTCAAGCCCGCCCGCGAGATGATTCACAACCTTTTCATGGAACACGTCATGGCACAGGCTCCGGGATACAAGAAACTCATGAGCTGGGCGGACGCCCCGATTATGCCTACCCCCGGTGCTGTCGGCCTCATCATGAAACGCGTTGCGGACGAAGAGGGGATTCAGGTGCTGGGCGTGGATATTGGCGGCGCGACAACGGATGTTTTCAGCGTGTTCAATAACCCCGCCTACGACATTCACAAAGACGAAAACGAGATAGATAACCCGAAGACGATTTTCAACCGCACGGTGTCGGCCAACCTCGGCATGAGCTACTCGATTAGCAATGTATTCAAGGAAACCGGCATCGAGAACGTCCTCCGCTGGATTCCATTCGAGATGGACGAGGTCGAGCTTCGCAATCAAGTGAAGAACAAGATGATTCGCCCGACGACCATTCCGCAGGCCCTCGAGACGCTGATGTTCGAGCAGGCCCTCGCCCGAGAAGCATTACGATTGGCGTTTATTCAACACCAGAACTTCGCCACGACGCTCAAAGGCGTTCAGAAGCAGAGGACAATTTCGGAGACCTTCGAGCAAAGCGAGGCCGAATCTCTCGTGAATCTCTTGGGGCTGGATATCCTCATCGGCTCGGGCGGCGTGCTTTCCCACGCTCCGAAGCGCAACCAGTCGGCAATAATGATGCTCGATGCATTCCAGCCGCAGGGATTGACCATGCTCGCCGTTGACTCGATTTTCATGATGCCGCAACTCGGTGTTCTCTCGACAATTCACCCGAAGGCCGCAACAGAGGTCTTCCACAAGGACTGCCTCATCTACCTCGGCGATTCGCTATCGCCGGTAGGGACCGGCAAGCCCGGAAGCAAAGTCGGCGCATACAAGCTCACCATGCCCGACGGCAAAACTCATGAGGGACTTCTTCTCTTCGGCGACATGAAAAAATTCGCCCTCGGAATTGGCGAGACGGCAAAACTTTCGTTCGAACCATCGCGCGGTTTTGACTGCGGCGAGGGCAAGGGCAAGAAAATTTCCGTCGAGGTGCGCGGTGGAGTCGTGGGATTCATCCTCGATGGAAGAGGACGCCCGCTCATTATTCCCGAGGCCGAGGCAGAGCGAGTGGCATCGCTTAAAAAATGGCTCGCCGCTCTCGAAGTCTATCCCGAAAACACGCTCAACGGATAAGGAGTTTGACATGGGACACGTATATACACCGGGGCTAAAAGTCACCGAATACACTAAGATAAAGAAGCGGAGAATTCTCCCCATCAAGGGCGATGTAGTTGTCGAAATGGGCGACAATGTCAAACCAAAGGATGTAGTCGCAAAGACGGAGCTTCCGGGCAACGTCGATTCACTGAACGCAACGAACATACTTGGTTGCGACCCCGACGATTTGGAGATGTTTCTCACCGTCGGACTGAACGAGCCGGCCAAGAAAGGCAAAGTCATTGCCCAGAACAAAGGACTCTTGGGAACCGGCCTTTTCAAAACACAGATAAAAATGCCGTTCGACGGCTTCGTAGAAACTGTCAGCAACGTGACGGGCAATCTCATTCTTCGCGCAAACCCTTTGCCCGTCGAGGTGACGGCCTATATAGAAGGCAAGATTGTCGAGGTAATCCCCGAGGAAGGCGTTGTCGTCGAAACAAACGGCACATTCATACAGGGAATTTTCGGAATTGGCGGCGAACGCTTCGGCGCAATCGAAATTGTCACGGAGGACAATACGCACGACCTCACCGAGGATCTCGTCAAAGAAGAGCACCGCGGGAAAATTCTGGTTTGCGGGCGGCGGATTACTTCGGCGGCGTTTCATAAAGCCATAAAAGTCGGCGTCAAGGGAATTATTGGCGGCGGTGTCGATGACCGCGATATGAAGGAGATTCTCGGTGTGGATATCGGTGTCGCAATCACCGGTTCGGAGGATATCGAGACGACCCTCATTGTCACCGAGGGTTTCGGGGACATCCCCATGGCCGAGCGAACATTCGAGCTTCTGCGGAAATATAGCGGCCGTTCGGCGAGCATGAACGGCGCCACGCAAATCCGCGCCGGTGTCATTCGCCCCGAGATAGTCATCGCACAACCCGAGCCGCCGGAGGGATTCACCGAGCCGACCGAGGCAAAAATTGGCCTCGATATAGGTAGCGTTGTCAGAGTTATTAGAGTGCCCTATTTCGGCATGCTCGGAGAAGTTATCGGGCTTCCGCCGGAGCTTAGAAA
>DSAF01000109.1 GCA_011388305.1 Candidatus Zixiibacteriota bacterium
GATTGAGCTACGGCGGCCCGGACGTTATGGAGAAAATCCCCATGCTTTGGGCGGGGCTTATGGAACGCAGAGAGGAAATCGAGGCAATAGACAACGCGGGCACGGCATATGGAATTACCATTATGGCACATGATACCGAGAGCCATGAGGATTTCCAATATGTCGCCGGATACAAGGTTCTCGAGACGGAGAACGTGCCGGAAGACATGGCAATCGTGAGAATCGACGCCGGCAAATATGCTGTTTTCACCCATCATGGCTTGTTGGCGACTATCGGGCAGACAATCGGTTATATCTATGGAGTCTGGGCGCAGACGAACGGGGAATACGAACTCCGCGACGCTCCGCAGTTCGAGTGGTATGGAGAGAAGTTCAATCCCATGGGCGAAGATTCCCAAATGGAAATATACATTCCTGTCAGCGAGAAGGCCGCCGAGTATTTCGAATCAGCGTTCGAGGCCGTATTCGGCGATTTTATTGCGAAGCGTGTTCCGGTGAATTCCGAGGCGGTCGGCGGCATTGCTAATGTGCCAGTCGGTCTCATCGAGAACGCGCCGGATGTGCGCCCGCTCGACATCCGCCAGAAGCTCTGAGTTTGGCAAATGCCCGCCGGACACGATCTGCAAATCCACGGGGGTGATAAGCTCGGTGCGCGAGAGGATGACCGCGCGCTCAAGCGTGTTCATCAGCTCACGGATATTTCCCGGCCACGGATGGCGGATTAGCGCGTCGCGCGCCTCTTTGGAAAGCCCGCGAATTGGCTTGCCGTGCTTGGCCACGAATCTTTCGAGAAGCCTGTCGGCCAGTGTCACGAGATCGTCTTTGCGCTCCCGCAGTGGCGGGATTTCTATGCTTATCACTGCGAGGCGATAATACAAATCCTCGCGCATCTGCCCTGCCTCCACCAGCACGCGGACATCGCGGTTCGTCGCGGAGATGACGCGCACCGACGGCGCTATCAGTGCATTCCCCCCGAGCCGGAAATAGGAGCCTTCCTGCAGAAATCGCAATAATTTCGGCTGAAGCGGAAGGTCAATCTCGGCGACCTCATCGAGGAAGAGCGTTCCGCCGTCGGCCAGCTCGATTTTCCCGCGCATTCGCTTGTTCGCGCCGGTGTATGCCCCCGGTTCCGCGCCGAAAAGCTCGCTCTCCAGTAAGTTCGCGGGCAGTGCCGCGCAGTTTATTGGGATGAACGCCCCACTGCGCCCGCTCAAGTCGTGAATTGTGCGCGCAATAAGCTCCTTGCCCACGCCGGATTCGCCCGTGATGAGCACCGGAGCGTCCGTCGGCGCGACGCGCGAGACCATTGAGAGGATGTCCTCCATCTGGCGGGATTCGGCGATAAGGGCATCGGAGTTGATGCGCTCAATTTGCTCGCGGAGCACGCGGTTTTCCTCGGCGAGCTTGCGGTTGTCGATTTGTTTGGCGATGACTATCTTCAGCTCTTCGAGGTCGATGGGCTTGACGAGATAGTCCTGCGCGCCGGCCTTCATGCCCTCGACCGCCGTGTCCACGCCGCCGAATGCGGTGATGAGCACCACCGGAAGGCTCGGGTCGATTTCGAGGAGTTTCTGCGTTAGCTCGATTCCGCTCATCCCGGGGAGTTTGACATCGAGAAGTGCGATATCGAAGCCTCGTTTATGGAAAAGATCGAGGCCGGCCTCGGCGTCCGGAAGGTCTATGACGTCGTATTCGTTTTTCGCGAGGAATTTCGCGAGCATGGTTCTTGCGGTATCCTCGTCGTCGATAAGAAGTATGCTACGATTCATTTCGTCCTCGTGAACTTTTTATTTCGGGCAACACCAGAGTAAAGCTCGTGCCCTCCTCGGTTGTCTCGACATCTATTCGCCCGCGGTGGTCTTTAGCTATGCGGAACGCGACGAATAGGCCGATGCCGGTGCCGCCCTCCTTGCCCGCACTGACGAATGGTTTCCCCAGTTTTTTCATAATTTTATCCGGCACCGGCGCACCGCTGTCCCACACGGAGATGTGAATTTCCCCGTTCTGTTCGCGGACGGAGAAGACAATCTTCCCGCCGGATGGAGTCGCCTCGACCGCATTCTTCAGCAGATTAAACAACGCTTTTTTTAGCTGATTTTCGTCGAACTCCGCCTTCCCCTCGAACTCGATTTGCGACTCGAATTCGATTCCCGAACCCTCCGCTCGGAGCCTCCCCGCGCGCTCTATCTCGCGAATTAGAGGCTCCAACGGCGCAAACGACAGCTCCGGCGCCATCGGCGCGGAGAGGCCGATGAACTCGCGGACGATGTTGTCGAGGCGCGAGATCTCCGCGCGAAGGTTTTTGAGCATGTCGCTATACTCCTCTTCGCCCTCGGTCGGCCTGAACTCGCCGGAGAGCCTCTGCGCGACTATACCTATAGCGTTCAATGGATTGCGTATCTCGTGCGCGACTCCAGCGGCAAGCTCCCCCAGCGCTCGAAGGTGCTCCAAGCTCGCGGCTTCCCTTTTAAGCTCAATTATGTCCGTCACGTCCTCGGCAACGGCGAAAGCGCCGCCATCGCTGAGTTTGCCCGCCGAGACATCAAGTATTCGGGCGCCTTTCTTCGTCTCTACCTCGATTCGCGCGCTCATGCCCTGTCCCGTGGCGATAACCCGCTCAAGACCAAGCTCGTCGCTGGGGAAAACCGACGAATAACTTCGCCCGATTGCCTCTTTCTGTGAGATACCGAAGAGCATCGCGGACATGGGATTCAGCAGTGAGATATTCCCCGATGAATTCACGGCGACGCAGGCCGCGTTCATCTCCGAGACAACGGCATCCGACAGGCGAACCTGCGCCGAGAGCCGCCGGGCGCGGTAGCTCACCATGAGAGCACCGACGACGGCGAAAATCACCAGAAGAAGAATCACGCCGATTTGAAGAACATATCCGCGGAAAAGCCTGTCGTAGTCTGCGGTGGAGAGGCCTATCCGAAGCACACCGCGGTAGCGCCCCATCTGTGGAAAGCTCAATGCCATCTCGAACACGCGCTCGCCGGAGAATTCGGCGTATCGGTAGTTTGGCGCACCGGTTTCGTGAACATCGAGAAGGAAGTCATCAGCCGAAAGACTGCTCATCCGCTGGACGGATTTCGTCGCGAAGATGAAGCCCGTCTCGTCCTGAAGCGCCAGATAACGCACCTCGGGATTTTCCCCGAGACGCCCAATCATTCGCCCGACGGTAAGCTCTTCTCTTTCGTGCAACGTTGGTTCCGGCGCGAAAAGTATCACAACACCGTTTTCCACGCGGACGGCTATACCCTTCGGGCCGCCCTCCAGCGGAAGTTCGAGATCGATGCCGAAAAGTTGCGTCTGCGCGAAATTATCGTAGATGTCGGGAAGGTTCGCCCTAATGTCAACAAGCCACGAGTAGAACTCGCCGCCCGATGCCGAGCGGTGAACGATGTTTCCCTCGAAATCCGTGAACACTACCAGCGGAACTTGCGCGCTCCGCTCGATTCTCTCGACATCTCGACCGGTTCGAATCGTATCCGGCACGAAAGCGAGCGCGGAAACCAGCCGGCTCTCTCGCTCGAACTCGCGCAATACTTGAAAACCATAGACCGTCCGGCAGGCCTCTATCATCACCTCGGCGGCGCTAAGGCCGCTACGGAACTTCAGCTCGCTGAACGCCCGCCTCGCCGCGCGAAGAGCATACCACTCCACCGCGATAACGACGAGAAGTATCGCAAGTAGAATCAGAATCAGGCGATTTCCGCGTGTTTGGATTTTCACATCTAAATGCTCGGCTCGAACGAGAAATATGCCCCGAAGGTCTTGCCTTTAGGCCAATATGCGAAGTCGTATCTCACGACCGTGTAATCAGTGAAAACCCAGCGGAAGCCAAGTCCAAGCGTCGTTTGTTGCTCGTTGTCATCTTCGCCGGCATAGTCGTTATAGACTTTGGCGAACTCGAGAAACGGCGCAATCTCCAATATCGGACGGGGATTGGCGTATCCGGGGATAATCCAATGGAGCAAAATCCACGGCGTGTAGCTTTCCTCCCAAATCTGCGCGCGAAGCTCGCCGGACATGTTATAGTAGCTCTGCCCCATGATTCTGCGCTTCTCGACGCCGCGCATGAAATTATGCTCTCCGCCTCGGAATGCGGCAATCTGCGGAACTTCGGTAAGGTTGTGGCCGAGGGCGATGCGCATCGCGAGTATCAACGGAAAAGGGACTTGCTTGGTTCTGAGTTTGCCGTAAAAGCGCTGGTCAAGCTCGATATATCCCGTGCCTCCCGGCGGCCAGTCCTTGTCGAGGTTTGTGAGCTGATCTGTTGACATGTAGTCGAACTTCGTGTTCTCATCGGACTGGAAGATTAGCCCTCCGAAGCGGACATTGAGAAAATATGCCGTCTGAGGGTTCTCGGGATCGTCTCTGCTGTCGATTGCGAACTCGCCGCCTATGTCGATTATGTCCGCCGTGCGCGTCTCGGGGATAGAATCGAACGCCCCACCGATGGGCGAGAACGACATTGGCGAGTCATATTCGCCGCGCTTGATTCCGGCATAGAGGGCGAATTTGTTCGCACCGCCGGCAGTGAAATTCTGCTTTATATACGCCGAGAATTCCCGCGCGACATAGCCTACAGACAACGTATCCCCGCGCGGACGGCGCCAGTCTTCTTCCAATGAATCCCGCGCCATCTCCCAGCGGAAGCTCGTCCGCTCGCCTATGAGCTTGGCGCGAAACTCCGCGTCGAGCCAGTAATCGCCCGACAATGAGTATCGGCCGTCGGCGTGCCATCCGACGGTGCCGTGCTCGCCTTGGGCATAAAGAAAACCCACCGTGCCGTCCTGAAAAGTCCAATACGCGCCGGGAATGAAAAACCATCCGGCCAAAGAACACCCCGCCGTAAGCGCAAATATAACAAGTCTTTTCATGTCAATCTCCTTCAAATTTTCATTAAAATACCCTTTTCCGCGTAAATGTCAAATCATAACGGCGCGCCTTCTCTTCGGCAGAAAAATTTCCCTACTTGCGAAAAACCTCTTGCATCTCTGTAAAAGATGATGTAAATTAGATTTACCATGGCCAAAGCAACGGGAAATAGCATCTCGACCATGCCGGACAACGGCAAAAGCCCCGACATTCAACGGAAGCTCTCATGAACAAACTCTTCTACGGCGATAATCTCGAAGTCCTGCGCGAGCACATCGCGGACGAATCCGTCGATCTCGTTTACCTCGACCCGCCCTTCAACTCCAAGCGCGCGTATAACATCATCTTCAAGGACAAAGAGGGCAAATTCCCGCCCTCGCAGATTCAGGCATTCGACGACACATGGAGCTGGAGCGACGACAGCGAGGAGGCAATGTGGGAGATGTCCCGCCAGCCA
>DSAF01000215.1 GCA_011388305.1 Candidatus Zixiibacteriota bacterium
TGAAAGTAATGGGGCTGAACCGTTCGCGGTGCCGAGATAGTGCCGATGGTGTCCGGGGAAACCGTAGCCCAGCGTTGCGTAGGCGAAAGTCCGAACCATCCGTCCATGTCGTATGACGTGAAAGCATCGACCCAAGCGGTGCAGACTATTGCATCGTTAATTGTCGTATGAACATTATTTCCGAAGCTCTCGTAATCGAGATGAATGTTAGGCACAGTATGCGAACAAGCCGGCGGGTTGCCTCTAATCGCCTTAAACAGGACTCGGAACTGGCGATAATATGGACAATCGAAAGCTCCGCCGGTCGATGGCGGGGTCCAGTAATTGCCGGCGAGCCATGTCCATCCGCCGGGATTATCAACAGCCCAGCGCTCGCTACTGCTCGAACCCGCCCAAAGCTCGTCCAAACGCGGGTCATTGGAGTATTCCGGGTCGAACCAGATGTCATAGACAACAGCGCTGGTGAACATGGTATCGCGGGGGATGTCGAAAGCGCGATATGTGAATCTCGGAAGCGGCCACAAAGGCGGCGTCGGGACATAGCTGACATCCAGCGAGACGCCTACCATATGATTGCCGTTGTAATAAATATCGCCGTCATCGTATCGCTCGTCCCACCACACTGCCGCGACCTTCCTCTGCCACCCGCTCGCCCACATAGCAAGCCCCGGCCAATATTGGTTGGCCGTCGTCACATCCTGATTAACACGGAAGGCTTCCACCCAAGAGACGCCCTTGTTATTCGAATAAGTCATGTAGATATCGTAGTTCCCGTGGCGTGAGTCGCGCCATGCGATTGTCGGGTTGTTTCGTGCATCTATTGCGATAACGGGATCGGACTCCTCGGTGATGCGGTTGGAAATAGGCACGGCCGCGAGGAACGAGTTGCCGCCGTCGATTGAGCGACGGTAGTAGATATCGCCATATCCGGTGGACGGCGTGGAATACATGTAAGCGATATGGGGATTGCCGTCCGGGCCGACGCCGATACCCCCCGGAATGACATATTCCTGTCCCGATGAGTTGGCAATCGTAATATACCCCGATGGAATTACCGGAGTGCCGCCGGCGTTAAGAATCTTCTTATAGTAAACATCGTAGTTTCCGCCGGTAGTGGTGACATCCCTCGTCCATGCGAAGTGGAGCGTCGCGGTCGTTCCGCCGCCATGAACCGCAAGCGAAGGGAGAATGTTGTCGCGCTGTCCGCCATAATCTGCGAGGGAATATGCGCCAGTCCATGAACTTCCGCGGTTGGTGGAACGATATAGAAGAATGCGCGTGTCCGCCGTCGATGCGTCGCATCCGCCGCCGGAAACCCAGCCGTGAACGAGCGCAATATAGACATAACCCGCATCGTCCGTCACCACGGCGCTCATGTCGTCGTAGTCCCCAGAGGCGCGTATGGCGTATGTTCCAAAGCTCGTGCCGCCGTTATTGGAGACAGCACAATAGATGTCATAGACATAATTGGAGGGATTACGCCAAAAAGTGTATGTGATATATACATCTGCGGTGGAGCCGGTGCCGTGGGCGGCAATGCGAGGGCGGTTGTTGATGCCGGAAGTTCTGACGGCGCGCGGGGATGTCCATGTCACGCCGTCGTCGGATGATTTGCTGAAATAAATCCATGAATTGCTGGCATCCATATAGTGCGCCCATGCCACATATATCGTTCCGTCGCTTCCCATCGCGACGGCCGGATGAAACTGCTGGCCGGATGCATCGGTATTGACTCTGCGGTCGATGTTCCAGTTGTTCGCCGACATTGTTTCGCCGGGCTCTTCGGGAGGCCGCGGATCCGGGCGATGAGCGACTCTGCCCACGCGCTCGTCGGTGGAGCCAATCATTTCCGCGCGTTGACGCCAAGCTCTAACGGCTTTAGTGGATTGTGAATATGAAGTATTTGTCACCGAACGAAGCGCCTCGTCGCGAATCCATTCAGGGACTTCGTCGAGGCCGAAAGCCGAGCCGACAGCATCGGCAATATCGCCGAGGTAATCTCTGGTGAGTGCGAGTTCGTCTTCGAGTGTATCTATGCGTCGCGGAGGCGGCGCGATAGACCTCGTCGAAACGGAAACACCCATCAGCATGAAGAATGCAAACAAAACGCCAAGAATTCGCAGTATTTTCAAACGAACCTCCAATACTATTCGCAGGCAGAATTCTGCCATCCTAATCTATAAGAAGATAAATCTCGAGACCCAATTCGTCAAGTCGTTTTATCGATATGAGCGATATTTTTGATTTTTTCAAGGGAAGAGATGATCACAATTAGAACATGTGTCTTTCGAAGAACGGAGTGCCGAAGCAAACCCCTCAATTGCAAAGAAGATTGCCACGTCCTCCCTTCAGGATTTTTCGCACTTACAATAATCAAATATGGGCTAACGAAGGACTCTCCCTACCCTTGAAACCCAAGACTTCCCCCAGTCTCAACTCTTAATATGGACGATTGTCGCGCCGTCGCCGCCCTCCGCGGATTCGGCATATTCCCATTTGGCGACTCGCTTGTCGGATTGGAGCGCGGTGCGGATTTTATCGCGGAGCGCGCCGGTGCCCTTGCCGTGAATTACCACCAGCCTTGGAATGCGAACGACCACGGCATCCGAGAGCCACTCATCGATGACTTTCCACGCCTCCTCGAAGTTCATTCCGCGGAGGTCTTTCGCCGAGGGCACGTTCGGTCTCCGGTATTTGACCCCGCCGCGGCCAGACTTTCCCTTGAATGTCTCGTCCTTCGGAGGTAGCGCAGAACTGCTATGGACACGGATTTTCATGCCGTCAACTTCCACAAGGATGTATCCGTGCTTGTCGGTCTCGCGGATGACTTTGCCGTGCTTTTTCAAGCGATAAAGCCAGACTGCGTCGCCGGCTTTGACATCCACCGGCGGGCCGCGGCGCTCTTTCTGCCGCTTTTTTACTTCGTCGATTTTCTTGCGGATGTGCTGTTTCGCGGACTCGGTGGCGTCTTGGAGCTTGCGATATTCTCGAAGTTCGGCATCGAGCTTGCGCTTCTCTACCGCCAGCTCGCGCTCGAGCATATCGAGACGGTCGTCGTCATAGCGCTTGCGAAGCTCTTCGACCTGAAGCGCTTTCTCCTTGTTGGATTTGATGAGCGCATTGAGTGTTTCGCGGTCGGACTCGAGTTGCGAAAGTTCTGCCTTCGCCCTCGCACGGAGTTCTTCGGCCTCGTCAGTCTTGCGCTTGAGGTCGGAGATGAGTTTATCTACCTGCGAGCCGCCGTCTCCTATAAGTTCTTCGCCTTTGGCGAGAATCTCCTCGGGTAATCCCAGTCTTCGCGCGATTTGGAACGCCCACGACCTCCCCGGCGCACCCGTGCGGAGGATGAATGTCGGTTCAAGCTCAATCTCATCGAACTCCATCGCGCCGTTCTCGACACCCTCCGATGCCGTGGCAAGTGCTTTGAGGCCGCCGAGATGCGTAGTCGCGATGAGATAGCACTTCCGCCTGATAAGCTCCTCGAGTATCGCGCGCGATAGCGGCGTTCCCTCCTCCGGATCGGTCGCACTTCCAATCTCGTCGATGAGGACTAGCGAGCGGTCATCTGCCGAGAGCAAGGCCTCTTTCCAGCGCATGACGTGCGCGGCGAAGCTCGATAGCGAGTCATCGATGGACTGCTCGTCGCCGATGTCGGCGAAAATCGCTGAGAATGCAGGTATCTTCGAGCCTTCATCCGCGGGAATAGGCAGGCCGCTTCGCGCAATCGCCGAGAGAAGGCCGACTGTTTTGAGCGCGACCGTTTTTCCGCCCATGTTCGGGCCGGTGATAATCAAAGCTCTGCGCTCGGCCGGTAGTTCGAGGTTAAGCGGGACGACGGTCATGCCCTTCTCGCCCCTCGCCTCCTCCAAAAGAAGCGGGTGGCGCGCATTGAAGAGCAGTAAATCCCTGTCCTCGCCGTAGATTGGCTTAGTGCAGTCGTTCCTCTGCGCCCATCTCGCGCAGGCTACGAGGAAATCAAGCCACGCGAAAATCTCGAGGTTCGAGCGGAGCGCCGGTGCATACTCGGCAATCATCGAGCTTAGAAGGCGAAGAATTCGCTCGCGTTCGGCGCGTTCGGCAAGTTCGAGTTCCCTCAGCTCGTTGTTCATCTCGACCACGGGCAACGGCTCGATGAATAGCGTCGCGCCGCTCGATGAGCGGTCGTGGATGACGCCCGCAATCTCGGCTTTGTTCTCGATTTTCACCGGAAGCACGAGGCGGCCGTTCTTCAGCGTTATCAGTTCATCCTGCAGATATTTTGAATATGTCTTATGGGTGAGATAGCTCTCCAGCTTCTCGCGAAGGCGTTCGTGAACGATTGCCCTCCGTTTGCGGAGTTCTTTGAGGAGCGGCGTTGCGTCCTCGTCCAGCACGCCAGGAGGAAGGATAAACTCGGCGATACGCCTGTCCACGCCGGGGACTTCCTCGACGGCGGATAGTATGCTTTCCAGATGGGGCTTCTCTTTGCAACTTTTGCGATAATAGTGCGCGAGACGGTTGCTGATAATAATCACCAAACCCACCGCCCAAATCTCCTCCGGCGTGAGAAAACCCTCTTTCTCGGCCATAGCGACGGCACGGCGAACATCCGACAGGCCGGTGAGGTCCGGCTGGCCGGACTCGGCGAGTGCAGTGGAAATCTCGTCGATAGTTTCGAGGCGCGTCCTAGCGAATGACACATCCTCCAGCGGCTCGACAGCCAGCGCGATTTCTGTGCCCATAGGCGAGCCGCAGAATTCGGCTATATGCTCGCGAATCCTCGAAAATTCGAGCACATCAAGCGCATGTGCATCAACGCTTCGGCGAATGTCTGTCTTGCTGGTCTCTAACATTGTATCCTTGCAATTACACGCCTAAAATATCGATTTCCGCGTGCAAGTCAAGGGATGGGAGATGTTGCAATTTATTAGTATTAGAGAGAGTGGAATCCGGTAGCATTACAACGAAGATAGTGCTCCTCGACCCGCCGCCGGATGACGACGCCGTAGGGGCGCACGGCCGTACGCCCCTACCAACCAACCTCACCGCCGACCTCGTCCGCTCTGCCGCGTTGAAAATGCGCCAACCCGTAGGGGTCGTTCGCGAACGACCCGGCGCTTGTAGGGGCGGTTCACGAACCGCCCCTACAAGCGCCGACGACGACCACCATCTTTCGGGGCCGAAGGGCGAGATTGCTCTTTGCAACGAATACCGCCCCGAAAAACGCCACGGCTGGCTGGAGGCCGAGTGATACGACGGGAAAACGAATTTTATGGAAAAAAGTTCTTGTGTTTGCGGGAATAATAGTATATATTAAAA
>DSAF01000011.1 GCA_011388305.1 Candidatus Zixiibacteriota bacterium
CTCTCCATGAGCGGCATTTCGCCATCGATGAAGATGCGGTTTGTCGAATGCGGGGACGGCGGCGGAATCGGGAACTCCCTGCGAATATCGCCCATGGAGAACCTCACGCGCTGTCCACGGTCGCCGGTGAGGAAAAGCTCGCCCTCGAACGACCGCACGACAACATCATCTGCGGTCTCCTTCGGGAGATACACGCTCGTCGCGCGGAACTCCGCCGGGAATCTGCAGTATATCCACTGGCCAAGCCCCGGCGTGAAATAATCGGTCGGCACATAAAATGGAATCTCCGCATGAGCATCCCAATAGTAGAAAGTCCCCGGAACGAAAGAGCCTGCCGGTGCTACGTATTGGTCGGCCAAATATGTCCTATGCGCTGGGCTACCCAGAAGTAGCCAGCCGACCGGAAGCTCGCGAGTGTATGAATAGACAACAGTTCCGGCACGGGTATAGCTCGTATCACGCGATGAGAGAACCCAAAAGCCCTCGCCTACCTCGATAGTCGTGGCATCGAGATAGTTATTAGTAGCTGGATCCCAGCGATATGCCGCACCCATCGAAGTCGGGAACAGCGCCGAGACGGTCATCGATGTAGCCCTCACGGGCGCGCTGATGAGATTCCAGCCTTGCTTTAAGTCGATGTTCCAGACGTAGTTTCCGGGCGTGCCGTCGTATGTGATAATAGTCGGCACCTCGCTCGAAACGACATAGGTGCTCTCGACGCTCATATCGACTTCACCGTTAATCAAGACTCCCGGCCACATTTGGCGGGGATCCCAGCGAATAACGCCGTCCTGCTCGACCCAAAGCTCCCAGCGAACCGGTCGGCCCGTCGGGCGGATGTCCGTGCCGAGAAAACGCCAATCGTCGCTCATGAACCAAGCATCGTAGAGCATTCCGTGCGGCGGCGTATTGAGCAAATCGATGCCGCGGTCGTAGTTGTTCGTAGCGGCATCCAAGAGGCCGAACTTAACCGAATCCTGAAGCGCGCCATCGACGAAGTAGTTCACCAAACCATACCAGAAATACCGCAGTTGCGGGCCGACGATAATTACGCCACCGCCCGCAACGGGTATCGGCAAGTCATCGAAGCCGTAGTTGAGCAGAAGGTCTTGCACCTCGATACGCGAGCTGGTGCCGTCAAGAATGTCGGTATGGACTGCATAACGAACCTTGATGAGATCGCCCGCCGATATCAGCGGCGACGGGCCATACAGCCTAAGCATAACGCGGTCGTTGAATATATTCCGGACAACGACTGTCCAATCCGGCGGCAAGCTCGCCCCGCGCGAAACAGAGAGCGGAATGAGAAATTCCTCGTCGGTCATCACGGTGAAGTCAAGTTGGCGAATCTCGTTGTCGTATAGCTCGCCGACCTTAATCGGAATCTCCACAAAGCCGCCCGGCGTGATGTTCGTCCTCGCAGGCGGGAAAACATCGAGATAGTGCCTCGGCACACGCGGCGTGATGTTCAACTCCACCGGAAGCATCTGCATCGGCCTCACGGGGTCGTTCGATGTGAACTCGAGCGTAGTCGTGTAAACCCCCAAGGGCAGGAGACCGGAGATGAACCTCGCATCGAGTTCGAGAACCGTCCCCGGCGGGACGATGCCGCTCGACGGCGTAAGTTCGAGCCACGGCTCTATACCACCGGCGCTCCAAATAATCGTGCCGTCGCCGATGTTGCGCAGGCGAATCGTCCGGTTAGTCGTCCATCCGGTCTCGAGGTTGACTGTCATCACCGGAGGCGAAATCATGAGCGTGGGGAGTCCTCCGGGAGAGCCGAGAACAAGATGCGCAAGTTGCGTCGGATCGCTTGGGTTAGTTGTAGTAGGCCAATTGAAAATGGTGTCGCCGACCTCGTTTAATACCTGGAATGCCACGCCAACCGTGTCTGATGGCAGAGCGAAGAACTCGGCCATCATCGTCATATCGACTACCAGCTCGACGCTGAATCCCATGCCCTCGAAGCCCATCCACTCGGCGATTGCGCCCTCGGCAGGCCTCGGAGGCTCCGTGCCGCCGGCCTGCAGGGGATAGAAGTTGATAGTAGTTCCGCCGCCGGAGGCGTAAGTCACCTCATAATAGCCCTCAGTAGAGCTATCCTCGTCCCACTCCTGATTGTAATCGTCGTCGAAGAAGAAGCGGAACTTATAGCCCTCTCGGAGAGCATGGGCATAGTTTGCCAGCCCAATGTAGAGTTGCGAGCCGCTATTGCCGAGAAATGCTTGATAGTCGCCGAAAAGACCGACGTGGGTGCATTCGTGCCAAATAATCTCATTGAGATCGCCATCAACGATGGGCGGCGTGCCGATCGTGTAGTCGCTATAAAGCCATCTGCTGGACAGCGATGCGCCGCCGTCGATGTTCGAGAACGCGCTGATGAAGTCAGGGTCGCGATAGACGGCCTTCGCCTTGTAGAAATATAAAGCTCCCGGCACGACGCTGTTGTCGTTATAGCTGTTGAACGGCACGGAATCGGCAAGCACGGTGTATCCCATGTCGAATGATGTGCTACGATATAGCGTATAGTGCGAGAGGTTCACTGGAAGCCCGAGGCGCACCGCCTGCGGAGTCTCCCAAACTACCGGCACGCAGTCGCGGAAGCCGTCCCACGCATCGAGATTTTGCGGCGCGAAAAGCGGATGCGTGTATTTGATAACGACGAGGTTGAACTCCTGAATGGTCGTGTCTGAGTGATCCCATGCGCCAATTTGCACGCGGAAAGCCCCCTCGATGTCCATAGGCGCCCAGCTGGCGTATCCGGAGATATCGACCTCCATGCCGACAGGGCCGGAGATGAGGCCATAGCTCACCGGATCATCCTCGATATCGATGGCGATGGCCAAGTAGTTCCAAAGCCCGCCCTCGATGATGATGGTGTCGTCGGGGAAGGTGACGAAAATTGGCGCGTCGTTCACCGGATTGACGGTAATGTGAACCGAATCTATCAGCATAGCATCGCCGATGCCCGCAGTGATTATAATCCAGCCCTCGCCGAAATAGTTCTCCGCCAGCGATATGAGCATGTCGTCGCCGATGAGGCTTACGGAAATCTCCTCCTCCGTGCAGGTGACTTCATAGTCCAAACCCGATGGCGGGTTGAAGATAGACGGAATGTCGTGAACTATCGTGTCGGGGTCGTCTTCGTTCATGACGATGTCCGGCAGAGGATCGACAACGCCCAAAGTCCAGCAACCGGCCACAGCCGATGGGCGCGATGACGGGCCGTCGTCGTCGATGCCGCGAACTACGAAGAAATAACGCCTGCCGCTATCGAGGCCGTCGGCGATATAGTTGACGAGCGTCCTCGGCTCGACCGGGGGAATCGTGTCGAAAACCTCGACATACGGCCACATCAGCGGATCGAAAGCCACATCTGGCTGGATGCGAACCTCGTATCCGATGCCGACAATGCCCTCCATACCGTCGTCGCCGGGGGCTGTGAATGTAAGCTCGATAGAGTGCCTGCCATGGCTCGCGCAGGTGAGATCGCGGACATCGCCCACGGGGATGGTGTCCACCCATTCTCTCGTGCGGACGTGCAGAATATTCGACACATCGCCGATATTGGGCACCTCGTCCAGAGCGCGCCCTGCTATCCAATAGTCGGTGTCCGGCTCGAGACCGGTCAGAAGAAGCGATTGCGGATTGCCTGCAGGCTGTGGCGCCGGAACCCCGGCGGTGAACATCGGCATATCCTCGAACTCCTCGGCCGCAAACGGCGTCGTGGAGAGGCGGAAATCATATTGGTTAGCCGTGCCGATATTGCCGTCGTCGCCGGGGGCAATCCAGTTGACCCTGAACGAAGTGAAAGAAATAAACGGAACGGGAAGCGTGTCAATCTCGAAAGCCGCGGGCGGTATAGTATCGGGGTCCGTCGGTGTGGTGTAATTCACCATGTTCGACATTGCTGAAACATTAGGAACTTCGTCCTCTGCAACCATCGCCGTCCAATACTCTGTTCCGGGCGTCAAGCCCTCAATCCATACTTCCTGCGGCGTTCCGGCGGGATCAGGGGCGGGCATTCCGGGGACTTCCCATGTTGCCGGCCATTCGAACTCAACAACGTCATATCCCATAATATATCTCGCCGCTGTGCCGACCATGCCGTCATCGCCGGGAGCTGTCCATGCGAGGCGCGCCCGTGTCGGCTCGACTTCTATCACACGCAAATTTGCTATCCGCGCGGGCGGAATAGTATCCTCATCGGGAGGGAAATACGCCGCTATCTCGAAAAGCCCGTCGCTATCGTCGAAAATATCGTGATCTTCGGCGAAACGAATGCGCATGAGGCATTCCTCGGAAACCGGCCCGGTGACAGTCCAATCGAGTGCTCCCTCATCGCCGAGGCCGTCGGCGAGAAGCTCCCATGTGCCGCCACCATCGCGCGAGAGAAGAAGCTCCAGGTTGTCGAAATCGCCGGCATCCCACAGAATGACCGCGAGCGAGTCAACGAACAGAATCTCGCCGCCATTGGGGAAAATCATCGCAGGCCATATAGGAGGCTCGATTACTTCCTCGGCTATCTCGAAAAGCTCGTCGCTATCGTCGAAGAAGCCGTGATCCTCCTCCGCGCGGACGCGAACGAGACACAACTCCGACTCCGGTCCCTCTACCGTCCACTCGAAAGCCCCACCGGCACCGAGGCCGTCCGCAATAAGCGTCCAAGTCTCGCCCTCATTGTATGATACGTGAAGCTCGAACGGGCCGTCATGGCCGACGACATCCCAAAGAATAGTCTCATTTTCGCCAATCCAAAAGACCTCGCCGCCGTTTGGATAGACGATCTCAATAGTCGGATCGGGCGGCAGAGGGCCAATTTCCGTGAAGTCGTCGGAGATATCGAAAACGCCGGGATCGAGGACAGAGCTTACTTTGAAAAGCACCTCTTCTGATGTGATGTGCGGTGCTGTCCAGCCGTAATGGCCGTCGTCGTCCGTAGCCGCAATAATGTTGACCCAGACTCCGCCCGCATTGGGTGAATATTCTATCTTGACATCGCCGTCGAGGTCTGTGCTCTCCCAAGTAATGTCTATCGGATCATCCCAGAAAAAGCTTTCGCCGCCGTTTGGCGTGAGCAATATAATAACCGGATCGGGAATGTCCGGCTCAAGCTCGAAGCCCCCCCAGTGCTCCTCGAGAACTGAAAGATCGACATTGCCGGAAATCGTGAGGACTTCGTTCTCACAAGTGTCATTGAACCAAATTACAAGCTCCTCGCCATCTTCTATAATCGTGGGGAAATTGCCCACATTTACAAGCCAAAGGC
>DSAF01000138.1 GCA_011388305.1 Candidatus Zixiibacteriota bacterium
CATCGAGATAGTCGTGCTCGACATACACCGGCTGAAGAATCTGTGTGATGTCGAGGTCTGACTGACGCCATCCGCCGCGAATGAACGATGAATCTCCGGAATGTGGAATCAGAGAGAAAGGATAAGTAACAGTTCCGCCAGCAAGAGGAACAGAACCCGTGGGCTGGCCGGTAGAATTAGAATAATGGACGCCGTCGATGTAGAAACATGTCCACGACGACCACGGCGAGGATGGATAGTTGTATGTCAAAGTCACTGCGCCGACAACCTTGCCAATATTGAATTTGCCGTTGGCATCGTCGAGCTGAACGGCAATGGTGTCGTTGCGGGTGCTGATAATCGCCTTCGAATGATCGATATATTCTCGTGCGATAGCCGCTTTGGCGGCCTCCCAGTCTGCATCCGCGACTGCCATTCCCGCAATTATTATGCTAATCACAAATAACCAAAGGATTTTTGATTTCATCGCTTGTATCCTCCTCGAAAAATGTTAAACCTATTCGATGCTACTAATCTTTATTGCTACTAATCTTTATAATAATATGAGAGAATGATTTCAAAGTCAATGTTTATTACCCGATTTTTGTGAATTTTAGATGAGGCAGTAAATTTCTTCTTTGAAGTCGCGGATGGCTTGGCTTGCTTGCAGATGACCCAGCCTCCTTTACCGAACATATATTTCGCACATCGATATTGATAATTGCATTGAATTTGCATAATATTAAATAGATGTCTTTGTCGATTTTACATATTGCCCCGCAGAACACCGCCGGCGTTCCATTCGAGATAGTCCGCGGCGAGCGCGCCCGTGGGATAGACTCCCACCTCATAACAATGTGGCATCATCCCTATGGCTTCCCTAACGGCGAATGCCTCAATTTGCCTTTTGCGGCTGGCGGGATTGTCTCAAAATTCCAGCGCTTACTCAAGACTACACCAAAAACTGTCAACCGGCGCAGATCAGATGGCGGCGCGCTTCCGCCGATATGGCGCGGCGACCGCTTCCCTGCCAAGCAGTTATTTGCTATGCGGGACGTGCTTTGGGAGAGTAAACTACGCAAATTAGGCTTTCCTGAACGCCTAAACGATTATGGTATCATTGTGCTCGATGGCGGCATCCCTCTATTGCGAAGTGGCAAATGGATTCTAAATTGGGCGAGCCGAGGCGGCAAACTCGCCACAACATACTACGGTAGTGACCTCAGGCAACACGGCGTTCTCCCGCAGATAGACGAGGCCGCCGGCGCAGTGTTCGTGATGGAATTCGATCATAAGTCCCTGCACCCAAGAGCGACGTGGCTTCCCTTCCCCTTCGATGCTTCGAACATCCAGCCGGCCAATCCCCCTGAAAGTGCTATTCGAATAGGCCATGTAGCAAGTGTTCGCTCCGCTAAGGGCACGGATATTATCATTGATGCAATCCGCCGCGCAGGCGAAGCTGTCGAGTGCGAGCCGGTAATAATCGAGAAGCGCCCGCACAAAGAGACCCTCGCGCTCAAATCGACCTGCCATATTTTCATAGATCAGCTCGGCGAACTTGGTTACGGCATTAGCGGCCTCGAATCCCTCGCGATGGGAATTCCTACCGTCGTTGAGCTTCTGCCCGACCACGAGAAATTCTTGGGCGACCACCCATTCGCCGTAGCGAATGCTGATAATCTGGCGGATGTTCTCGTCGAACTCGCCAGAAATTCTGATAGGCGCGCTGAGATGGCCGAGCGCGGAAGAATCTGGCTCGATGAATTCCACAATCCAAATCGAACGATTGACACAATATTTGAACGATACACCGAGCTTGGTTGGCTCTCCTCGGGAGAAAATCTTAAATGAAGTTTTTTATCGCTATAATTACTGTCATCCTTACGATGACGATGGCAGAAGGTTTTTCGTTTAGTTACCTTGAGCAGAGTGTTCCCTTTGTCGAGTTGGAGGGAAATGTCGCCAGCGTGTCTATCGCCGGTTGTGAATACGCAATGCCGGGACAGTATGCACTTCCCGTTAGGACAATCAACATCGCCCTCCCAGCCGGAACACGCTCAGTCTCCATGGATTTCCACGCGGATGAGGAAGTGCTTCTATCGGGCGTCGATGTCGAAATTCTCCGTGAGCCGGAGCTTTACGCAAAATGGCCTTTCGATTACCCCGAAATATCCCCTCGCGCGGAACTGGTATCTAATGGCATGCTCTTCGGCGTGCCTATCGCGCAGGTTAGTTTTCGGCCGGTGGAATTTTATCCTTCGACCGGCACCCTGACCAAGATAAAATCTATTAGGATAGACTTAACCCTTGAATCATGGAATTGTGAAATAATATTGCCCCTCACTTCGACGCGGAACTCTGCCGAATTCCGCAACCGCATCCTCGATCGTTTCGTGGTCAATCCGGAGGCATTGCCGGAGCGTTTCACTCACGAACCGATGCACGAGATGGAGCCTCGCGTTCGGTCTTTCCCGCCCGCCCCCGGAGACGACCCCGCCGACGGCGTGGCAATCATCGAGGAGCGTTATCTTCCTGCTTTTGAAGAGTTTTTCCATGACGAAATCGCCTTCGGCCTGTCCATCGAGCCGATTTCCCTCGAAGCCCTTTATGAGGCCTATCCTCATGGCGTCGATAGAGCGGAGCGGATTCGCCGCTTTATCGTCGATGCGTATGAGAAGTGGGGCATCTCGGGCGTTTTTCTCGCCGGAGAAATCGAAGCGCTTCCGGTGCGCTATCGATACGGTCAGATGGCAATCCCCACTTGGGCGGAGGTTCCCAGTGATCTCTATTTCGCAGTAATGGATGGCGACTGGAACGCCGACGGAGATGGTTATTTCGGCGAAGATAACGAAGACGACTATCTGCCCGAGCTGATGGTCGGAAGGTTTCAACTGGAGAGCCTCGAAGAGGCAGAGGCCTATGTGCGCAAACTTCGCGCCCACCGGAGAGAACTGGACAGAGACTTCACGCGCAAATGGCTCTTCGCCTGTGCCAGTCTGTCCCATACCGGTAGCGACCGAATGGGGCAATCGATTTGCGATTCTATCATAGATTATCATTTACCGATGGGAATCGACGCCCTTAAAATGTTCTCTCGCGCTGACTCGACCGGCGGCGACATCGAGCTTAACTCGGCGAATTTTAAGAGCGAGCTTGAACTGGGCAGATACTTCGTTTGCCACATTGATCATGGTTATCAATATATATTGCACACAGGCAAGCAGACCGGCGGAGGCGGCCTCTCTATCGAAGATTTTCTCGTTATGGATAACAGCCCGTTCTTTCCTCTGCTTTACACTTATTCATGCGAGGTCAACGCGATTGATTTCAATTCCGTAGGGGCGGCTATGCTACGTTCGCTCGATGGCGGAGCCGTGGCCACAATCGCCCATTCGAGACCGGCATGGACTTCGCAAATTAACATAGTATATTCTTTTTGGATAAGCAACATTTTACCATATCCCTCAATTAAAATAGGGGAAATCCTTAAGAATACGATACTTGAATTTCCCGATAATAATATTTACCGTTATTATAAATCTATTACAACGCTTTTTGGGTATCCATTCATCGATATGTTTCCGCAAGGGTTGACAGAAATTGACCTCGCCGTCACGCCGGATACCATCCGCGCCGACGAGACAGCAATCACCGCCATTGTGACGAACTCGATCACTTCGGTGCCAATCGAAGATGTTTCCGTGGTCGCGAGGACGCCATCGGGGAAATTTGCCATCGCCTATACGAACGAATCCGGCATCGCACGCCTAATCATACGACCGGGAGACGTCGAATTTGTATATGTCTCCGCATTCGGGAACGGCGGCGCATTTATCGAGGAGACGCTTGCAGTTGTCGAGGCGGAAGGCGCATATATAGTAATAGAAGAGGCTACTTTCCGAGAGATTGGCGGAGACGGCGATTTCGATTTCGAGCCGGGGGACACATTCGCCTGCGACCTGCAAATTCGCAATTATGGAACTTTGGCGGCTGAAAGCGTCGTCGTGTCGCTCGTCTCGCCCGAAGGCATCGATGTGGAGAGCTTTCTCGGCTATCTTCCAGCTGGAGATACCGCGACTATCGTGGGCGCGTTTTCCATCGCCGCCCCTCCTAACGCCCGCGGAATGGTCAACGTCCGTCCGGTGGTGGAGGTTTATGCAGGCGGAAGCTCATACTTAGACACGCTTTCAATTATATTAAAAGGCCCTGTGTTCACGCACTTCTCGACCGAATATTCCGGCACAGTCGATGGGATGCCCTTCCCCGGCGATACGGGCTATATCTCAATCGGAGTGACAAACACCGGCTGGGGGGATTTTCACGGCGGCGATGCTTTCCTCCTCCTCGACGGAGCAATCCCCGAGACTGACTCCTTCTTCGTGGGCACTTTCGCACCGGAAGATACTGTGATAATCACCGCGCCGGTTGTGGTCGAGGCATCGGCGCTTACGGGAATGATAATCTTCAGTTGGACTAACGCTACGCCCGAAACCATCCACTTCGAGCGGAGACTGCCGCCCGCGCCGCATTCCCTGGAGATGCGGCCGTCCGTGACATCGATTCAGCTGATTTGGATACCGCCTACAGGCACCGAGATATCCGGTTACAATGTCTATCGGAAAGATTTCGACGGCGCAGGCGAGTGGCGCAGACTGAACAATCTTCCCCTTAAATTCTCGACATATATTGACGAGGGATTGCCGGAGGTGACGAGATTTTTCTACCGCGTGACGGCCGTGGATGCATGGATGAACGAAGGACCGCCGTCCGACTCGATTCTCGCGTGGACGACGCTCCCGCTTCTGGAGGGATGGCCGCGCTCTGTGGGTGCATCGATACGGATTTACGCCTCGCCGGTGCTTTTCGATGTGGACGGCGACGGCGCGGACGAGGTTTTCGTGATGGGGCAGAACTATTGCGCGGGCTTCGCCTTTCATGCAAACGGAGAGGATGTTTTCGATTTCACACCGGAAATCGACCCTTTTGCAGTTTCGCGTGGAGCGGCGGGGAACCTTCGAACTTAGGCGTCTGGGGAAGCCCTGCTTTGGGAGACATCACGGGGCACGGTGATTATAGGCTTCTCGTCAATCATCGAGACTATTCACAAATGTTGCATCTGATAGACCTGAGCGACGCAGAGCCTGCCGACGGATGGCCTTTCCGCGTCCACTCGACATCCATGGGAACGCCGGTGCTGGCGGATTTGGACGGCGACGGCTCATTGGAAATAATCAATCCAACTTTCACGGGCGTAGAGGTC
>DSAF01000057.1 GCA_011388305.1 Candidatus Zixiibacteriota bacterium
CGTCATGAACTCGCTGATGAGCGCGGCAACATCGTCGAAAAGGTCCGACCAACTCATCGAATATAAATTATACCACTGCCCGCCCGAGACGTTCGCAAAATGTTGATACCAGCCAACATGCCCAGCACCGCCGTAAGGACTCCACGGAACTGGCGTGGAAAAAGACGCACATCCGGCATATACCGAAGTGGGCGATGCCCAGAATAGAATTGAGCCAGTCGAGGCGATAAGCGCGGCAACTTCAGTATCACGCCAGTTTTCGGGGCCAGTGTGTGAGCAGAATGCACATGCCGCACCGGGGTTGCACCATCCTGTGCAACCGTCACCGCGCTGGCAGTATGCCGCATCGGTAAAGCCAATGAGAATCCGAAGGGCGTGAGGGCGCCAATCATACACATTTATTGCATCTGCTATTGCCGAAAGCGATTGTTCAGGACCATCCGCACCGCCGTAAGCGTCTACGTTGGCTAAATATGGAGGATTTACAAATAGCGTGGCGTTCGAGGTCATCTGGAAGCCGGGGGTTCCAGCGTCAAAATCCCAGACATTTCGCCCGTCGCCATATGTCACGGCACCGAGGCGATAGTCATAACCGGCGGCATCCAGCGCGCTTATTAAACTGCTGATGTTCGACCTCACCTGAGAGATTGTGCTGTACATCGAGCCGGTAGAATCGATGACGAAGACGATATCTACCGCGCCTGTGTCCAGTCGGCAGAAAACCTCCCAGCCAAGTTCGCCGTAAAATGCCTCCTCCCAGCCGGACAAAAGAAGCCGGTCGGAGTTATCTTGAAGATATTTTTCATCGATGGTAGGCAAGTTCACTCCTACTCGATGAACTTCAATGTTGGTAATCTCAAGCGGATTGGCCAGCGCAGAGGCCGCAATTGCGAGAATTAGGACTGTTGAAACAAAAATCGCGCGTTGCATCATAGAGTCTCCCAGCGTTGGGTTCAGGTATGTCTAATCATTTTATTATAATTTTATAATAAATGTATTTCAAGGTTTTTGGGAAATTATTTGGGGGCTGAATTTCGCGCTTTTCGCGGCAAGGCGTTCTCAGTTGGCGGTTTCCGTTGGTTCTTACTCGTTAATGGGAGGCGTTTCTGTCGTCTCGGCATGGCCGGTGCGGACGATTTCTTTCACTCGTTCGACTATTTCGCGAGCAACGGGCGTGATTTCCTCATCTTTCGAGGCCGATGTAATCGCGTCGATTCCCCACGATTCCGGCACCCATTCGCCAGAGCCGGAAGTAATGACCTGCACGATTTTTTCGTCATCGACGCGAGCAAGAAAGCCTTCAATTGCCTTGGGAAGCTTCCAACGCTCGGTTGTGTGAATCAGCACGAACGCGTCCCATCGGTCAGGGTCAACATCGGCGAGTTGGGAAATGTCGATGCCCTTCAGGTAAAGACTTTGGCCCTCAAGAAGGCTGAGAACCTCGGCGGAGAGGGCGTCTTTGAAGTTGCTCCCTTGCGTCGCAAAAAGGACGCGCGCCTCGCCCTCGCCGAACACCGCTTCAAAAGGCTCGGCGGTCTTCTGCGTGTTGACAATCAGGTATATCCCGAAAGCAATGGCGAATATCGCGACAATGACAGCTATCGACAGGAGCAGTATTTTTACGATCTTCATAAGATTTCCCTTCGCCTATATTTTGTATATTTCGGCGAAAATTGCAATGAAAACTTTTTCGGAGAGAAACTAATCCACAAGTCAAATTAAGCTTTCAAAAAAGCTCTCGTATTCGTCGATTGTCTTTTCTATTGTGAATTTTTTATGAGCGGCAGTTAACCCATTCTCTATTAGTCGGGCACGCGTTATTTCGTCCTCAACAACGCTTTTTATCTTGATGGCCAACTGCTCGATATCGCCGTCCTCGAACCAAAGGCCGTTTTTTTCGCCGTCGAGCACGTCGATTATCCCCTGCGACCTCGTCGCAACCACCGGCACGCCAAGCCCCATCGCCTCGACAAGCACCAGCCCGAAGCCATCCATCGTCGAGGGCAGGACGAAAACATCGAACAGGCGATAAAAATCGACGACCTCCTCGCGTGGGATTATTCCCGCATAGATAATGCGATTCTTCAAGCCTAACTTGCGCGACAGCTCGTCGAAAATCCCCTCCTCGATTCCCGCGAAAAATAGCGAATAGTGCGAAGGAAGATGTTGCATTGCGCGAACGAGTTGCTCTTGATTTTTCATGCGCGAGATACACCCGACGACGACCTCTCCCCTATCGATGGTGAATTTATCGCGCAGTTCGGCGGTTTTCGCATTGTCGGCGCGGGCGAAGAAGCTCGGGTGCATGCCGTTATAAATGGCCTCGATGTGTTCGGGCGGGTATCCACTTTCGACGAAGGTCCGCTTGAGGCTCTCGCTGACGACAATTATTTTATCGGTATTTCGCACGTAAAAATTCCGTTGAACTGCGCCGCCGGAGCCGAGCGGCCTCTGCCTACGGGTGTGGACGATTTTCACGGGAAGTTTGAATAACTTCTTGGCGAATATCGAGATATATCGGTCGGCGCTCTGCTGGGCGTTGATGATGTCGATTTTTTCACTGAATATCAAATCGCGGATGGCGCGGATGGATGCAAGGTCGAATTTGCCCTTGAACTCGACCGCCATACGCCTTGCCTGCGAACCATCTAACATGCCATATAGCAATGATTTATGCGGGCAGGCGATAATGACAGAATGTCCCCTCTGGGCCAATCCCTCAGCGAGGTAGAACAGCGACTGCGTGGCGCCTGTGAGGGTGCCCTCGCTGGTGGTAAAGAGGATTTTCAGCGGTTCGTTCATCGGAAATAAGACAAAGGGCGGCCTAAATGGACGCCCTAGATGAAACAGAAACTTCCCAATCGGATAAAAATGTATAGCCGAGAGAAGCTATTCTTGACTGGTTGTATCTATTGCTGTTCGAATTCGTAGCCGCAATAGCGACACTTTATTGCCTCATTCTTAACTAATTCGGCACATTGCGGACACTTCTTCGTTCCAGCAGTCCCAGATTTAACGCTATGGATCAGCCCATCAATCTCTTGCTTGACCTTTTGCGCATCTGGAATACCTGCAAAGGCCACTTCGATTGAGCCGGTTGCGGCAGAGGCAAAGGCAACGGTTCCCAAACCAAATATTCTCTCAAAGATACTTTGTTTGAACTGAATGTTCTTCACATCTTTCAGGTCGATTTGGCTTGTTTTCTTTGAAATAATGCCTTTCCTTGTTTCGACATACATATCATTATAGACGTATGTCCAAGTAGCTCTTTTAACAACAACCATTAGAATGATTATTATGCCGAGTATTATTAAGGTAATACCAGTTCCTGGATTCCCGGCAATGAGCACTACTAGACCAATCACTACTAACAGTATTGACAGAATTATACTGCCTGCCCAATTCATCCATCCGGGCTTAAGATACTTTGGCTCCATGACCCTCCCTATTTATTGTTGTGTAAACATAAAACGTTTACTTAATCATTAGCTAGCCGGCGGCGGCGGAGGCGGAGGAGGCGGCGCCGATGTTGCGCCTGCGGTTCCTCCCGGCTTGCAAAGACCCAATTTCGGGCCGTATTGGCCGACAATCGGGACGAATTTTGCTTTGCCGCCGATGGCGTTAATCAGGCCCATTATCCACAGCACAAATACTCCAATAGTAGCTATTGAAGCAATTATTGGGATAATGCATGTGGCGATTGATACATTACCGATAATACTTAAAGCAATAGCTATTATGCAAAGCACTATCGCCTGCTCGGTGTGGAACATCGCGAAGCGGTTCTCTCGCTGTGCGAGAAGTGGGATGAGGAACAGAATATAGGCAAGGATGCCCATAGTTTTGCCGTCCTCGACCTCCGCGTTCGTGAATTCATATCCGTGTTCGAATTCCATTTAGCCTCCAGTTAAAATTGAGGTGTTTCAGCTTAATTAAATGTTTTTACGACTCGATTGTCAAGGGCTAATTGGCTTTTCATAAAAAAAGCAAATTCGACCGCCTAATTCAACTGCGATGTGCAGTTCGGGCAACGCGTCGCCGGAATGGGAATAGCCGAGAAACAGAACGGGCAATCCTTTGTCGTCGGCGCGGCGGGCGCCTCCTCCTTTTCGTGCTTCATTTTGTTCATGCCCTTGATTACCAAGAAAATAGCGAAGGCCATGATGATAAAACTCACTACGCTCATAATGAACACGCCGTAGTTTATCGTCACGGCCCCTACGGCCTGCGCATCGGCGAGGGTTCGATACGGCCCCGGCTCGGTGCCGGCTTTTATCACGCCGAAAAGGTTCGTGAAATCGACATTGCCCAGAAGCAGGCCGATTGGCGGCATGATTATATCGGCCACCAGCGAGCGGACTATCGCGCCGAACGCGCCGCCGATAACGACGGCAACCGCCAAGTCAACGACATTGCCGCGCATAACGAATGCTTTGAATTCTTTGAACATTTCTTTCCTTACATGAATTTATAGGTCAAGCCCAGCGAGAGCGTCTCCTTGTGGCGGCCTTTGAGGGATATTTCTTTATCGTAAAGCATTTGTATATAAAGATTTACCATGAGATACTCGGTGATGTTCGCCGTGAATGTGTGCTCCCAGTTGATGTCGGGGGCTTTCCAGTAATCGTTCGGTAAGTCGTCGGAGTCGGAGTTGAACACTGCGAGGAAGCTGGAGAACCGCGTATTGTATGAGATTCTGTCGCCGGCGAAGGGCGTGCGAAGCTCGGTGACGAACTCCACGCCGCCGTCGTTGGTAGTGTGAGTTTCTTTGACTTCCGGTTCTAATGTGACAATTCTGTCACGGTCGATATGCTGGCGGAAACCCATACCGAGGCGCGCAGTCCACTCGCGTTTCTCCTCTTTGAGAATAACTCTCGCGACGCCCGCGCTTTCGGTGAATTTCATGGGGTTGAAATAGCGCTTGTTTGCGGGATTTCTGGCGTCGTAGAACTGGCTCTCGACCCTTCCGGCCGTATATGGATCGATGAATGCGCCCAATGTGAAACGAAAAACCGTCTCGAAATCTATGAGGTCGGTGGCTTTGGTCGGGCGAAGCCAATCGCCGGTGCCTGCCTGCTGGACATGCGTCTGCCC
>DSAF01000211.1 GCA_011388305.1 Candidatus Zixiibacteriota bacterium
GGGAAGGCCCCCGTGCCTTCCCGCTCGACGACAATGCGAAAAACGGGAGCGCACAGGGGCACTCCCCTACGCAGGTCGTCTGGCAACCCTCGCCGAACCTCCCCTCCGGCGTGTATCTCGTCCGAGCGCGCTGGGATTCGCGCTCGTTGAGCGGAGCCGAATCGACCGAGGGCGGTCGAGGAGACCTCGACCCTACAGGGACCATGGCGGCGAAGCGGGTGGTGTATTTGAAATAATTGTTGCTGAAAAAAGCATTCGGCTCGAAATGACAGTGAGATAGCATTCAGGGGCGCTGGCGCGCGGGTTGCTCCCGCAACCCCCGTGCCAGCGCCGGATGGGCGGCGGAGGTTAACCTCGCACTACCGATAAGTCCGCGTATTTAAGAAGTAGCTTCTTCGTGCCATATTTCGGGAAAGCCACAGTCAAAATGGCGTTCTCCCCCCAGCCTTGAACTCCCCGCACCTCGCCGCGCCCGAAAAACGGATGCTCAACTATCGTCCCCGGATTGATTGCGCCGGAAACGGCTTTCTTGGCGGATGGCTTCCTCTCGAAAAGCGACGGCTCGGGCTTCGCGTCGGTGTCGCCCTCGATGAGCACTTTCGGAATCTCGTCAATGAATCTGCTTCGCGATGAGTATTGCTCCATGCCGAAGCGATGCCGCGACATCGCCCACAACAGCGCGACACGCTCTTTCGCGCGCGTCACGGCGACATAGAAAAGCCGCCGCTCCTCCTCAAGCTCACCCGGAGATTCCATCGCACGGGCTATCGGGAAAAGCCCCTCTTCGAGGCCGCAGACATACACCGTGCCGAACTCCAAGCCCTTGGCGGAATGGATGGTCATCAGGCTGACGGACTCCTCGTCCGGGCTGTAGCTGTCGATGCCCGCCAAGAGCGACACCTCGGTGATGTATGCCCGTATCGACGGGTCTTCCGGATGCGTGTTCGCGAACTCGATTCCCGAGTTCAAAAGCTCCGAGAGGTTCTCGACTCGGGATTTCGCCTCGAAACTCCCGTCGTCCTCGAGCATCTTGAGATATCCGCTGTCTCTCAGGGTTTGGCCAACAATCTCGCCGGCATCGGCACTGCGGGCTGTGGCGCGAAGCTCCTCGATAATCTCGATGTATTCGGCGAAGCCCTCGCGCGAGCGTGGCGGGAAGCCCGACATATCGCCCTCTATGAGCATACGATAGAGGCTCTTGCCCTCGGCTTTGGCCATCTCGCGAAGGCGGTTCATCGACTGTAGGCCCACGCCGCGCCGAGGCATATTCACCGAGCGACCGAACGCCACATCGTCGTCCGGATTGACCACGACGCGAAGATACGCGAGGGTGTCCTTGATTTCCGCGCGGTCGAAAAAGCGGATTCCCCCGACAATGACGTGCGAAATCTTCTGTCGCGTGAGCGCTTCCTCGAGAAGCCTCGAGTGCGCATTGACGCGGTATAGTATCGCGATGTCACTGCCCGACACGCCGCCGTCGATTTGCTCTCTTATCATGCGCGCGACAAGCTTGGCCTCGGCGTATTCGTCGGGGAGCTTGAACACGCGCAGAAGCTCGCCCTTCTGGCCTTTCGTCCAGAGCGTCTTAGCGTGGCGCTCAGCGTTGTTGGCTACTACGGCGCTCGCGGCCTCGAGAATGTTGCCCGTGCTTCGGTAATTCTGTTCAAGGCGAATCGTCGTCGTCCCCTCGAAATCCTCGGGGAAGTCGAGGATGTTGCGCACCTCGGCGCCTCGCCAGCTGTAAATCGACTGGTCGTCGTCGCCCACGACCGTGATATTTCCGTGGAAACTCGCCAGCGCTTTGACAAGCTCATACTGCACGAGGTTGGTGTCCTGAAACTCGTCAACGAGTATATATTTGAACTTCCGCGCCCATTTCTGCCTCAACTCGTCGTTCTCCTGAAGAAGCCTCACCGCGAAGATGAGCATATCGTCGAAATCTACGGCATCGCAGGCCTTGAGCGCGTCCTGATAGGCCGTCCAGAGCTTGACGAGCGTTCGCTCTTTCGGATCCTCGGTCAATGGCAGATATTCCTCGGGGCAAATCATGCGGTTCTTACAGCTCGAAATTGTGCCGAGGACGCGCCTCGCGTCGAACTCTTTGGGGTCGAGGCCGAAATCGTGGACGATGTCCTTCATTAGTCTTCGCTGGTCAAGCTCGTCGTAAATCGAATAGTTCTCGCCGAGGCCGACCGCAGAGCCATCGATGCGCAGAAGTTTCCCGCACATGGCATGGAAAGTCCCCAGCCACATGCCTCCCAGCGACCCGCCGCAGAGCTGTTCGACGCGCTCACGCATTTCGCCGGCGGCCTTGTTTGTGAATGTCACGCCGAGGATGGACCGCGGCTCAATTCCCAGCTCGAGCACGAGGTATGCGATTTTATATGTGAGAAGGCGCGTTTTGCCGCTCCCCGCGCCCGCGAGCACCAGCACCGGCCCCTCCGTGGCGAGGACGCCCTCGAGTTGCGCCTCGTTCAGCTCTTGGGTGAACTTCGATTTTTTTATTGGAATGGTCATATTTTGAAGGTTATGGGTGTTTAGGTATTGGGTATTGGGCATTAGGTTGATGGACTACTATAAACACCACCGGTCTGGCCCATAACCTAAAACCCAAAACCTATTACCTATTACCTAAATATCCAGATTTCGCACATCGAGAGCGTTGGCCTGAATGAACGCTCTTCTCGGCTCGACTTTGTCGCCCATGAGCGTCGAGAAGATGAGGTCTGCCTCGGCGGCGTCCTCGAGGCGAACTTTGAGAAGCCTGCGAAGCTCGGGGTTGATGGTCGTCTCCCACAGCTGGTCGGGGTTCATCTCGCCGAGTCCCTTGTATCGCTGAATCTTTTTGCCTTTCCTGCCGGCATCGAGAACGAAGCCCAACAGCTCGCCGAACCGCTCGAACGAAATCTCCTCGCCCTCGTATATGGCCTTAAGCGGCGGCCTTGCGAAACGCGCCAGCTTCCCCGCCGAACGCGTTAGCTCCTTGAATTCCGGCGAGTCTAAATTCTCGAAATCGAAAACGACTTTCCCTTTAAGCTCGCGCTTGGAATACTCGAGGATGCCCTTCCAGCTGAGGTGCTCGGGGTCGCGCTCGGTGGCAACGGATACGGCGTAGCCGAATCCCTCAAGCTCCGACTTCAGCCTCTGAAGCTCTTCGAGAAGGCCGAGCTGATCCTCGGCGAGTTTTTGGTCGATTTTGTCGGCGAGGGCTATCCTCTCGACGACCTCCGGCGCGTATCCCCTGCGGATGAAGTATCCCTTGATGCGGTTGAACCGCGCGATTTGGCCGAGATAGGCCTCGAGGCGCTTGCCCGTAAGCTCCCTCTCGCCGTCATCGCTGAGGAGCTTGAGAGTCTGCGCACCCTCCTCGATGAGGAAGTCGTGCATGCGCTCCTCGTCGAGGATATATGTCTGCGACTTGCCGCGCTTGATGCCATACAGCGGCGGCTGGGCGATATAGAGGTATCCGCGCTCGATAAGCTCGGGCATTTGGCGGTAGAAGAATGTTAGAAGCAAGGTGCGGATGTGCGCGCCGTCAACGTCGGCGTCCGTCATGATGATAATTCGGTGATACCGTATTTTGTCGATGTCGTATCCCTCGTCGCCTATGCCGCAACCAAGGGCGGTGATGAGGTCCCGGATGACGGGGCTTTTGAGCATCTTGTCGAACCGCGCCTTCTCGACATTGAGGATTTTTCCGCGCAAAGGAAGCACGGCTTGAAACTTCTTGTCGCGCCCCATCTTGGCCGAGCCGCCCGCCGAGTCTCCCTCGACGATGAACAGCTCGGACAGTTCGGGGTCGCGGGACTGGCAGTCGGCGAGTTTGCCGGGGAGTGCCGCCGAGTCCAGCGCGGATTTTCGGCGGGCGAGGTCGCGAGCTTTGCGGGCGGCCTCCCTCGCGCGCATCGCGCTCATGACCTTCGTCACAATCTGCTTGCCAGTTTGCGGGTTCTCCTCGAGAAACGCCGAAAGTTCCTCGTTCATTAATTGCTCGACTATGCCTTTTATCTCCGAGTTCCCGAGCTTGGCCTTGGTTTGACCCTCGAACTGCGGGTTGGGGAGCTTCACCGAGATAACCGCCACCAGCCCCTCGCGGACATCGTTGCCGGTCATCGCCAACTCTTCTTTGACGATGTTCTTGTCCTTGGCATAGTAGTTGAGAGTGCGCGTGAGCGCGGCTTTGAAGCCCGTCTCGTGTGTGCCGCCGGAGACGGTGTTGATATTGTTGGCGAAGGTGTAAATCGTGCTGTTGTAGCTATCGTTGTATTGGAGCGCGATTTCGACCGTCACGCCGTCCTTTTCCTTCTCGAAGTAGAACGGCTTCGAGCCGAGTGTGTCTCGCGCGCCATTGAGGTATTGCACGAACTCTTTGATGCCGCCCTTGTAAACAAACTCGTGGGATTTCGCTTCTCTGTCCTCGCCGACGCGCTGGTCGTTTATTGTAATTTTGACGCCCTTGTTGAGAAACGCCAGCTCGCGGAGCCTCGATGACAGGGTCTCGAACGAGAAGTCCGTCACCTCGAAGATTTTCGGGTCGGGGAAGAATGTCACTTTCGTGCCGCGCTTGGTGGTTTTGCCCTCCTGTTTGAGCGACGTTAGGGGAACGCCGCGCTCATATTCCTGGCGATAGACATGTCCCTCGCGCCATATTATAAGCTCGAGATGCTTCGACAGCGCATTGACGACGCTGACGCCCACGCCATGAAGGCCGCCGGAGACTTTGTATGATTTATTGTCGAATTTGCCGCCGGCGTGGAGCTTGGTCATAACTACCTCGGCGGCGGGGATTTTCTCGGTCTTGTGCAAATCTACGGGGATTCCCCTGCCGTTGTCCTCGACTGTCACCGAGCCTTCGGCGTGGATAGTCACCTTGATTTTGTCGCAATGCCCCGCAAGGGCTTCGTCTATCGCGTTATCGACGACCTCATAGACGAGGTGGTGAAGCCCCTCGGGGCCGGTCGAGCCGATATACATGGCCGGCCGTTTGCGCACCGCCGAGA
>DSAF01000216.1 GCA_011388305.1 Candidatus Zixiibacteriota bacterium
GAACAGATTGCCGGACTTGCTTTTCATTGTCGATGCGAAAAAGGAGGACATCCCCATTCGCGAGGCTCGGAAGTTGCATCTGCCGATTGTGGCGATGTGCGACACAAACGCCGACCCCGACCTAATCGACTATCCGATTCCGGCCAACGACGACGCGATTAAGTCGATAAAACTGATTGCTGGTGCCATTGCCGACGCCGTCCGCGACGGATTGTCAGGTAGCCAGCTTCTCGCCAGAATCGACGAGGAGTCGAAGGCGGCAGAGGAAGTCGAGCCGATTGAACAGGCCCATATCGAAGAAGAGAACGAAGTCGTCAATGAAATCGACAAGCCTGTTAGCAAAAAGGAAACAAAAAAATCTCCCGGAAAGGGGAAAGATGAGTGATATATCCGCAAAGAAAGTGCAAGACTTGCGCAAAATGACCGGCGCGGGCATGATGGACTGTAAAAAAGCTCTCGTAGAGTGCGATGGCGACATCGAGAAGGCAGTCGAGCATCTTCGCAAAACAGGAATTGCCAAAGCGGCAAAGAAGCTCGGCAGGGATGTTAGCGATGGCAGAGTCCACGCATACATTCATGCGGGCGCCAAACTCGGCGTTCTGCTCGAAGTGTTCTGCGAGACCGATTTCGTCGCCAGAACAGAGGACTTTATCAATTTCTGCAACGATGTCGCGATGCAGATTGCCGCCGAGGATCCGCTCGCGGTGACTGTTGACCAACTCGATCCCAATCTCGTAGAGAAGGAAAAAGAGATTTACAAAGGACAAGCTCGCGAGTCTGGCAAGCCCGAGGCGATGCTCGAGAAAATCGTCGATGGTAAGATTGAAAAGTTTTATGACCAGACGGTTCTTCTCCGTCAAACTTCGATTAAGGACTCGACCAAGACTATCGAACAGACGCTTCAGGAGCTTATCGGAAAACTTGGCGAAAACATCCAAATCGGAAATTTCGCGCGATTCAAAATCGGGGAATAAACCCCGATTTTTTTTATTATGGAATTAAAGTTCAAAAGGGTTCTTCTTAAAATCTCCGGCGAGGGGCTTCAAGGCGGCGAGAGCTACGGCATCAGCTCGCCGAGGATATCCGAGCTGGCCGATGAGATAGTGAAAGCCAAAGAAACCGGCGCGGAAATCGGTCTCGTCGTGGGCGGCGGGAACATTTTCCGAGGGCTATCGGGAGTCGAGCTGGGGTTCGACCGTGCCGCCGGCGATTACATGGGCATGCTCGCCACCGTGATCAACGCTCTCGCGCTTCAGGTGGTTTTGGAGAACAAGGGCGTCCATACCCGCGTTCTCACGGCAATCCGGATGGAACAGGTCGCCGAGCCTTATATACGCAGGCGGGCGATTCATCATCTCGAGAAGGGGCGGGTGATTATTCTCGCGGGCGGCACGGGGAATCCATATTTTACGACGGACACCGCCGCGGCATTGCGAGCGGTGGAGATAGGCGCAGAGGTCGTGCTCAAGGGCACCAAAGTTGACGGCGTTTTCGATAGCGACCCGGTGAAGAACTCATCGGCCGTGAAATTCGATCAGGTCAGCTACATGGATGTAATCGAGAAAGACTTGCGCGTGATGGATCACACCGCTATCGCGCTCTGCGCCGAGAACGGCCTGCCGATAATCGTGTTTAACCTCGGCATTGAGGGCAATCTCACGAAAGTTCTCTCGGGAGAACGCGTCGGAACGATAGTCACCGGAAAAAAGGGAGGCATCAATGCTCGATAGTATAACTAACACGACGAAAGACCGCATGGTGAAAGCACTCGAGTCAATCGCCAAGGACTTGGCCAAACTGCGCACCGGCAAAGCTTCGACCGCCATGCTCGACAGTATTAAAGTCGATTATTATGGCACGGAGATGCCGATTAATCAGGTGGCTTCCATCGCCATCCCAGAGGCGCGGCTCATCGTGATTCAGCCATGGGACAAAAACGCCATCGACCCGATTATTCGCGCGATAAATTCGTCGGACATCGATCTTCCGCCGCAGAGCGACGGCAATGTCATTCGGCTCGCTATTCCGGCGCTGACGGAGGAGCGGAGGAAGGATCTCGTCAAAGTAGCGGCAAAGATTGCCGAGGAGGGCAAGATTTCGATTCGCAATATCCGCAGGGATGCAATCGAGCAAATCAAGAAGGGACAGAAAGACGGCGACATCCCCGAGGACACTGCCAAGCGCGGCTCCGACAAGATTCAGGAGCTTACGGACGAGTATTCCGGCAAAATCGACGAGCTTAAGAAGAAGAAGGAAGACGAGATAATGCACATATAGGTTGCGTTATCGCTGATTTTTCGAGGCGCTTTCGGGCGCCTTTTTTTATGTCGCGATGCCGGCCGTCACGGTTTTTGCTACGGCCGATAGGAATAATTGTTACATTCATTTCGGCCGCAAAAACCCGCCCTTCCCCGCGATGTAGCGGAGGTTGCGGTGGCAACCTCCGCTACATTGTCCCATCCCCCGCGCCGGCCGGCGGGATTTTCTATAAAAAATTTCTTTGGAAATGATGCCGCAGAATATATATTGACATTATGAGAAGATTTCTCGTAGCTGTAATCTGTTTCGGCGCGCTGATGGCATCGGAGGGGACGGACTATCTGACTTCCGAGGAGGACATTCTGGAGGCGCTGGGGCGGAATGAGATAAGCTACACGGAGTATTTCGAACTGCTGGAGCTATTCCGCGACAAGGTGGACATAATGAGCGGCGACGCGGAGCTGTTGTTGGTGATTCCGGGTGTTGATAGGCGCTGGGTCGAGGCGGTTCACGAGGCGCGCGGCAAGGCGGGAGTTTTTGCCGATGAGAAGGCTTTCATCCGATGGTTCCCGTTCGATTTTGAGCGAATCGAAGCGTTCGTCGTGTTCGAAAAGCGCGAGAGGAGCGATTTCAGCGGCAGTGTGAAGGTTTATATGCATGGCAAGTATGCCGTTGACGAGAAGATGACGGCCAACATGTCGGTTTCCGCAGGCTCTCGGAAAGTGCGCTCTGAGGCGCGCTTCTTATACGACGGAGACGTGATGAAGTGCAGGCGGCGCTGTGTTCGCGCGGATGTTCTCGGCGGGAGGCTCATTGTGGGGAGCTTCGACGAGGATTTTGGCAACGGGCTTGTTCTGGGAAGGGCGTTTCATGTGCCGGGGGCGATGAGAACTAACGAAGGCACGGTCTCGCTGGCGACGCCGGTGGACAACCTCTTCAACGGCGCGTTTTATCGCGGGCAGTTCGACAGAATCCGCGCGGGGGCGATGGCGAGTAGGGTGCTATTTGACTCGATTGCAGTCACTGCCGCGGCCTCGGAGCTGGGCTTTTCGCCATCGAAGGATTTGACTGTCGGGGGCGTGTTCGCTTGGGGGCGAGTGGAATCGAAGTCGGGCGGGGAGACGCCTTTCTCGCAGGGGTCAGGCTCTGTTTTCGGGAATTTCCGCGCCGGTGAATCGAAGCTCGACGGCGAATTTGGCTTCACCGAGGATGGCGGCATCGGCGCGTGCTTTTCGGCAATGAAGCGGAAGGACGGCCTCCGCTCACTGGTGACCATCTGGAGCTATTCCGACGACTTCTATCCCCTGCACGGTTGGGGCGCGGCGGATTATCGAACTACGAAAATCGAGATAGAGGAATCGGATGTCGAGATAAGCTCGCGTGGGGCGGGGGAGAGCGGCGCGAAGTTCAAGCTGACTATGCCGTTATGGAAACAAGTCATGGCGGATTTTGACCAAGCCGGATGGCGGACGCCGATGATAAACGATTGGGGATTATCGATGCGCTCTGCGCTATCATTCCGCGGCGATGGGGGACGGAGGGTTCGCGGAGAATATTCATGGGAAAAGCGAACGCTAACCACCGGAGTCCGCGAGGCGCGTGCAGGAATGATTACAGGAAATTGGCCGATAGCCCGCGATGTTAGCATCTACGGCTATTTTCGTTTCCGGAGGTCTATCACTGAGACGGCCGTTATCGATGGCATCTCATCGAACGCAGAGATTTCTCTGGCGAATTATTTTCCGTGGGAGTTTAGGTTTCGCGTCCAGCGCTCGAAGACCAATCTCGCATCGGAGAACGTCGGCTATTGGGCGTTTCGCTATAGAAATTACATACGGTTCGGTCAATTTTACTGGCTCGCGGAAGCCCGCCACGCCATTTACGATAGCGAGGACAGAGAACCATTGACCGAATTTCGTATAACATGCTCATACTATTGGAGATAGAGTGAACGAAACAGAAATTATTTACGGCAAGAATCCAGTCATCGAGGCAATTAAGTCGCGGCGGATTCACAGGATTTGGATTATCGAGAGCACTTATAAGAGATTGCGCGAGCAACTCCATGTCGATAGGGCGCTTATCTCCGTCGTTTCGAAAGCGGAGGTAAGTAAAATTGCCGAACGACCCGATCATCAAGGGATTATAGCGAAAGTCGATAAGTTCGTATTCTCGCCCATCGACGCGCTACTTTCGGCGAGGTCGGGCGTTGTTCTCGCCCTCGATGGAATCACCGACCCGCGCAATCTTGGCGCTATCGTGCGTAGTGCCGTGATTCTCGGCGCGGTGGGCATCGTCATCCCATCGAAGAACTCATCGGATATAACGCCCGTCGTTTGTCATGCCAGCGCCGGCGGGACGGAGCACATCGCAATCGCGAAAGTCGATTCGATTCTCCACACGATAAACCTCTTCAAAGAGCGCGGATTCGCCATAGCCTGCGCGGATTTGCCATCTGATGGAGTCATTTCGATAGACGAGTTCGACCCTCCGAATAAACTCGCATTGGTGATGGGGTCGGAAGAAGGCCTCCGAAAGCGCGTCCGGGCGGCGTCGGATTTCGTCCTCACAATCCCGCAAAGCTCGGACTTCGATAGCTTCAACGTATCGGTGGCCGCAGGGATTATTCTGTGGGAACTTTCGAGCAAAAAAAAAAGGCCGTCGAACACAGCCCTGTGGTGCCAATCACCAGAAACCCTATTCTGCGTTCTGCCCGGCAATTGCAAACCCATGGGC
>DSAF01000118.1 GCA_011388305.1 Candidatus Zixiibacteriota bacterium
ACAAGTAATAGACAAACGAAAACGGATTTACGCATTATCACCTCCGAGAAGCATAGTTTATCACCTATCGTATTAAATATATACGAAACATCTCGAATTGCAAAATTTTTAATAAAAAAAGGGCGGCAGTAGCCGCCCTTTTGGGTTTGTTGTTTTTTCTGTCGATGCTAATCGACTACTCGTTCACTCTCCAACTCGAGAAGGACTCTGCGGTTCACCGTCCGCCCCTCCGGATTGGCATTGTCGCCGAGCTGAACGCGCTCGACTGTTTCGCCCGTCCAGCGGAGAATCTCATAGGGCTTAGTCTCGCCGAATCCGCGCGAAGTGAGCGTGACGTTCCTGTCGGCGAGCCATTTGTCGAGCTGTGCATGAGAATCCAGATTCAATAGATAGATCATGTAATTCTTCAAGTTGTTCAGCTCGCGGACTGCGCGCCTTCTCGATAGATCGATGTTGGCATATTCGGGACCAATCGAGTCGGTGTGGCCGGTGACGAATGCCGTCACGCGCGTGTTAGGCCTCTCCGCCCTCTCGATGAACCTCCGCGCAACATACTCGACGCGTGATTCGAGGAACTTCGATTCGGGAACATCCTGCGCGAACTGGAAGAGGACTATAACGAGGCTCTCGATGCGTCTCGCTTGCCGCGTCACCTGAATCTCCATCGTGTCGGAATATGTCAGGAAGTTCTCTCCCATCTTGTCGCGAATGTCGAGCTTGGCGAAATACTTGTTGTCGAAATCGAGAAGTTCGCCGTTGTTGTCGCGCCAGTCCCAAGCGAGGCCGGAGGGTATATCGCCCTTGCCATAAGCCAGCGTGCGGACAAGCTCGCCCTTCTCGTTGACAATCACCACACCGAAGCTATCGACTCCGGCATCGACTGTGGCGTCGATTTGGACGAGGTTTTCCTCTGCGCCCTCGACCTGATAATCCGTGAACACTCTGTCGCCGACTTTAGGCCGCCAAATGACGCCCTCGGAGTTCGGGAAGACGAGCACCTTCTCGGCGTCGGCCTCGGGCTGGAACGAAGCGTGAATCTTGATTCTCTCTTCCAATCCCTCGCCGACCTGATCGCGGAGATGGCGTCCTACCGCCATAGCCTTCAAGAAGGCGTTGTTGACCTCTTCTTGATTATCGACATCATAGGAACTTTCGACGAGAATCATCACCTCGGGGTTGCGGGCGAGGAGGTTCTCTATCGCGCCCATCTGGCCGGCGATGTTCGACCTGCCATCGGTGCCGAGCGTGGTGCCGGTCATCGGAATTTCGATGAGGAAGTCCATGCCTTGCGGGAACCAAGCCGAAAGCTCGACTCTGCGGTTCTCCTGCGACATGAGCGTCCGGTCGCGGGGAATCCATTGGTCCTCGATGGTGCCGGCGCGGGTTTTACCCATGTAATATCCGCTCTCGACCACAACGACCTGTCCGGCGTGTGCGCCGAGACCGCGCAGTCTATCGCCGACAGTGCGCGCCCTCGAAAGTGCGAGCGCCTCCTGATTGTCTCCCGGCTCCGACTCCTCGTCATAGTAGCCGCGGAGATAGACAAGCACGTCCGGATTTTCCTTAAGCCTATTAGCGACCTCTGAAAGCATTGGCTCATAGCGCGAATCTATCGCCGTCGCCTCTTTCTCGTAGAAGACTATCGGAATGAGCGGCTCTTCCTCTTGGTAGAGCGTGAGCTTACTCACGCGGAGCTTCTCGTCACGCGGGCGGATGAATCCCTCGGGCGTGAGGAACACCTCGAACTCGCCCATGCCGGTGTTGTTGGTCTCATCGACTTCGGGGATTCTCGCGTGTCTCTCCGGAATACGGTCGCCACGGTCGTCCACACTGACGAACATGGTGTATTTGCCCTTGGCCGGCGGCGTCCACTTCCAAGAAAGTGTGATGCGTTCGGCGACTTCGAAATTATATCTCTGAACCGGCACGGCCAAATTCCAATTGCCGTGGACATCTTGATAATAGACCGAGACGCGGACGTTGTTCTCGTCGATTTCGCCACGGTTTTCGACAGTCGCGCGAATCTCGACCTCCTCGCCGATGACGCTCCTCGCGGGCGTCACTTCCACGATGCCGCCGACGACCTCTAAGTCGCGGATTGGCTCGGGCGGCGGGTCGAGGGTGAGGTTGAGCGCGACGCGATGCGTGGTGAAAAGTTCCGCGCCCATCTCATTGAGCACGGGATAGAGCACCGCGTAGTCGATTCCCCAGCCGAACCGCTCGCTGTATCTCATATACGACAGCCCTAAAGCCGCCTCGTCGCGGTTTAGCCCCCCGCGGACGGCGAAGCTTCTGCCGAACCATTTTTCGAGTCCGGCGTGAATCTTCATGTCGGACTCGCCGTTGATTTCGCGAGTGGAATACTCGATATCAAAGCTCGGGGTAAATCCTCCGAAGTGCAGTGCAAGCCCGCCGCGGAACGTCATCGGGAGCTTGTCGGCATCGGTGCCGGAGCCGGAGATGGAAACATCCGGCTCGAGGAGGTCTTTCGCCACCGCGCCGATGCTAATCCAATCCGCCGGACGGAAGAAAATCCCAGCGTCGGCGGAGTATGCCATGCTGTTATATCCCGAGGCAAAAACCTCGTCCGTCGCGACGAAGCGATAAAAATTTGACTCGTTGAACCCGCTACGGATGAGCTTTAAGTTCACGCCGAGCGCGAGTTGATTGCCGTCGGCGGTGCCGTAGAGCCTCTTGCCGTATCCCAGCGTCACCTGCATCTGGCTGTAAACATCGGCGAAATACTGGCTGAAAGACAGCCCATAGCTTCCGCCTTGGCCGTAGAGGCCGAGGTGATTGACGAAGCCGGCGAATCCCTCGTTGAGGCCGTCGCCATCGACGCCGAGATAGAGCCTCGCATAGCTCGCAGTGAATGCGAGATTGCGGAAAGATTCCATAGCCGCGGGGTTCCAAACGGCGGCGTTGGCATCATTGGCCACTGCCGTGTATGCTCCGCCCGAACCCAGAGGCCGCGCGCCGAGCTGGTCGATTTGCGCGAACACGGGCGAAACCGCGAGGGCAATGGCTATAGCTATAATAAGAAATACCTTAACTCTCATTGCTCCTCCTATCGGGCGATTGTGATTGTTCCGTTGCACATCGTCTCGCCATCGACTCGAATCAAATAAATGTATGTCCCTTGGCCGAGTTGGTCTCCGTTGGTGTCCGTCCCATCCCAGCGCCAGTCGCCAACCACCGACCGCTTATCGATAAGCGCGACCTCGTTACCCTTGAGATCATAGATATAAATCTCGATGTCTGCGCCCGTTTTGCGCATATTCGGAAACTGGAAGATGACATCATCGTTGACGCGGTCGCGGATTCCCGGAGTAATCGGATTGGGATAGCGGTCGCATGGCGTCTCCGAGAGCGTGAATGTCCAACTCGTGTCGAGAAGATTGCCAGCGCAGTCGGATGTTGCCGGCGGGAGATCGCGAACCATGAGACGGACTGTCACCGTTTGGCCGTCTGCGAAAGGCGCGCCGCAGTCCGCCGAAGAGAAACTGAATGTCGGAGCTTCCCAACGTGCGAAATCATCGGCGTTGGTGACCGTCGTTGTCACGCCGCCCGCGATGATTTCCACGCTTATCGACGCAAGGTCGAGAGGGAGCATGTTGTCCGTGATGTCCATGGAAATCGGGAAGCTGAACGCCGTCACCATTCCGGTTGGGGATTCATTGGACATAACCGGAGGATCGAGATCGACATCGAAGTTCCAACAAATTTCATCCGACCATGCGCCATGAATATCGGCGATAGGGTCGAGGCAGATGTTCACCGTGCCGGTGGTGTATGTGTAATATCCACTCGGACGAAAATAAAGAATTTCGTCCGCCAGCTCGAGTTCCTCATTGTCGAGTGTCCAGCTGTCGCCATCCACGCGGAAGACGATGGTAGAGATGTCCATGTCCTCTCCGCTCGACAGGTCGATGTGAACCTCCTCGTCCTCGCAGGTAGTCAGCGTGCCCTCCACGGGCGAGACCAAAACGGGCACCGGCGGTGTCCCTATCGCTGTCAGCGAGAAGATGAAGAGCATGAGAACGGAGAATAGAAAAAACTTCCCCTTTACTGTCATATCAGCTCCTTTGGCTTATGAATATCCTAACGCCGACTCCCCTTGGACGAACTTGCCCCACACAAAAAGTCGCCGTTAATCGAACTTTAATAGATGAAGTTAAATTTAACAGCAATAAAAGTCAAGCCTAATTTGACATCGGGAATGAAAACTGGAGTTTTTTTTTGAGAAATTTTGTCGAACGCCCCATTTCCGCGCAGTATAATTGGATATTCTAACAGTCGCAATAGCTCTCAGTTTTTTCGACGATTATTCTCGCCCTAAGTAAAATAATAAAAAAAGCCCCCTTCTTTCGAGGGGGCAAAGGGATAACACGGGCGAAACAAACATCAAGCCGAAATTCCCGCGCGGGAGGGGAGGTTTTTCTCGCGCGGTTTCGCCACGGCGAAAATATATATCAGAGGCAGGATGCCGGCCGTGTTCACGATGAGCAGGATAACGAACCAAGCCGTCTGGTCGAGGCGCGCCGCTTTCCAAAGCGCAATGCCCTTCAGCACCAATTCCACCGCAACGATGATGAGAATGAGCAAGCTCATCCCCGCGAAAGCGCCGCCCGATAGCATGTTAGTTCCGAGTTCCATTTCCATTCCTTTCTAAAAGGTTGATTTTATTTCTCTCGAAATGCTATTAACGGCAGGTTGAGAATTATTCGACGCTTTTTTCGATTTTTATCGATACGCCCGCGAAGCCGACAACCGAGCCGGGGAAGAGCTTCCTTCGCTTTCGCGTCTCGACCTCGCCATCGACGCGGACATCGCCGGCCTCGATAACAGCCTTGGCATCCGCGCCGGACTCGCAAAGCCCCTCGGCCTTGAGAAGTTTGAACAGCTCGATATAATCGCCCTCGATTTCGAAGATTTCCATAATGTTTGCCTATGAATAGGGGAGGGCCTATGTGCCCTCC
>DSAF01000005.1 GCA_011388305.1 Candidatus Zixiibacteriota bacterium
AATAACCTTTTTTAACCAATTAACCTTTAGGAGGGTCAAAAATGAAAAAGGGTTTGATAATCGTAGTAATCGCATTGAGTGCGATGATTTTTGTGATCGGATGCGATCAAGCGGATGCAGGTGCTCAGGAGAGAATCCGCGAGCTTCAGACGGAGAACATGGAGCTTAAGGGCAGAATTCAAGAACTTGAGGCGATGGTCGCCGAACTCGAGGTCGCCGAGGAAGAAGCTGTAGAAGAAATCGTCAAGGAAGAGGCCAAGCCCGCCGAGACCAAGAAGGAAGAGCCGGCGAAACCGAGCGCAACAGGCAAAAAAGCCCCGGCGCGCGTCAACTAATTGGAAAGGAACAAACAAATGAAAAAGTTATTTATACTTTTACTCGCAATCCCTCTGGCACTGGTGATGATGGGATCCGACTGTGAAGACGAGCCTGCCGACGCAATTATCCCGCCCGGTTCTGCCACACTGGTCGGTTCCGACGCCAACCATCTTGATCTCGTAATCACATGGAACCCCAGTTCCACGAGCGACATCGACGGCTATCGCGTGTATTTCAACAGCGCCACGACTCCGCTCTGGCAAGGTGCAGGCAATTCATTCACGCACGCCGACCCGACGCTCGGCAGATACGAAATCGTCGCTTATAAGGGCAACGACGAGTCCGATCCGCTGATTTTCAACACTTCGGATTACGTTTACACAGCCTCCGGCTCGGAAATCTATCGCTTCGATGTCGCCGGACAGCCCTCGGGTTACGGCTGGAATATCTCGAACGGAACCGGGGCGAGCTACAGCTTCACTACTGCGAATGCTGACTACATCGATATCTGGTTCGATAACGATAACACGATTAACAGCGGCGATGTTTATGGCGGCGCTTTCGAGAATATCACGGGAATTTATACATCTCCAGTGGTATATGGCTCTATCGCCAACGCTCCGAGCGTGAACGATGTCCCGTATCTAAACTACCAAGACATCGGTTCTGGATTCAGCTATTGTCTATATGTCCGTAAGCAATTAGCATACGGCTACTATGGCAAGATGGAAATCACAAACTGGGACACTTCAGCCAACAAGATTACTTTCCGCTGGACGATTAATACTATCGCCAAGTGGAGAGTTCTGAGCTAAACCCAATTCCATACCCACAAAAAAAGACCGAGCTTTCGCTCGGTCTTTTTTTTCTGCCGGTTTTAGGTGATTTAGAGAATTCTCAACCTGCGTTCTGCGGCCTCGACTGTCTGTGCGATGAGCGTGGCAATAGTCATCGGGCCTACGCCGCCGGGAACGGGCGTGTATGCCTTGCTCTTGGGCGCGGCGTTATCGAGGTCAACATCTCCGCATTTTTCGGGGTGGAATCCCGCGTCGATGATAATCGCGCCTTCCTTAATCCAGTCGGCCTTGATAAACCGCGGAATTCCCACCGCGCCGACGACTATGTCCGCCGTGCGCGTTATCGACGGCAGATCGACTGTGCGCGAGTGGCAGATTGTCACTGTCGCGTGGCGGTTGAGGAGCATCATCGCCAGCGGCTTGCCGAGAATGGGGCTTCGCCCCACAACGACGGCGTGCATGCCTTTGGGGTCGATTCCATAGTGGTCTATCATGCGCATGATGCCCGCCGGCGTAGCGCTCCCAAACGCGAACTCGCCCATGGCCATCTTGCCGAAGCCGAGGCTCGTCACACCATCGACGTCCTTATCGAGCGCAATGCGGTCGAAGCAGGCGCGCTCGTCAATCTGCGACGGCACGGGATGCTGTAGTAGTATGCCCTCGACGGCCGGGTCGGCGTTAAGCTCGTCGATTTTCGCCAACAATTGGTCTGTGGTCGTCTCTTTCGGCATTTCGACCTTCAGCGACTCCATTCCCACGCGGGCGCATGCGTTGCCTTTCATCTTGACATAAGTCGCCGATGCCGGATCGTCGCCGACCAAGATTGTCGCCAGAATCGGAACGCGGCCGGAAAGTTCTTTCACCCTCTGCACTCTCGGAATGAGCGATGCTTCGAGTTCTTTAGATAGTTTTTTGCCCTCGAGGACAAGCGGTTCGGACATAATCTCCCCTTTCAGTTTGTTTTTGAAATTATAGGCTCGATAGCCGTCATGTCAATGCCGAATTGCGCCATCGCGCCCAAACGAGGGGAGGAGGCCTGTTTTTGTAGAAAACATGGAGATTATTCGTCAATAAACAGAAGAATTTCGGAGGGGCTGATGCCGTAAGTAGCTATCATCCATGATATTACAAGCTCATAAGGAAAAATGCTTGTAAATCCATTTTATATGATTATATTGCGTTCCCGAAAAGTTGTATGAACGGCATGGAACTCCCTATGCCCCATCAAACGATGGCCCATGTTCAAAGGAGACAGATGGAGGATCAGAAGATCTATGAGATGGCGACTATCTTCCGTCCCGAGCTCGAGGAGGCCGGCTTCGACAAATATATCGAAGCGGTTGAAAAATCGATTGTCTCGGCCGGCGGAGAAATAATCGCCAAAGACGACTGGGGTATGCGCGAACTCGCTTATCCCATTAAGAAAATCACGAGCGGTTACTACGTGTTCCACTACTTCAAGGCCGACCACGCCGCTCCCCACAAAATCCGCGATGCCGTGATGCTCAATGAGAATGTGCTTCGCCACATGATCATTATCAATGAGTATATGCCGGACAGCGTCAAGAAAGGAGGCGGAGATGGGGAAGCGTAAGCCCAGAAGGTCGATGCGTTATACCGTGCGGAGAAGGACTTGCCTTTTCTGCGACGAGCCGCATATCGTCATCGATTACAAGAACATCGAGATTGTGATGAAATACCTCTCCGACCGCGGCAAAATAGTTGCGCGGAGAGTCAATGGCAACTGCGCCAAGCACCAGCGACAGATTGCACGGGCGATTAAGAGGGCGCGGTTTATCGCGCTCGCGCCGTTCAAAGTGGACATTTACCGGTAGGAGGCTACAATGAAGGTTATCCTTACAGAAGATGTTAAGAGCCTCGGTATCGCCGGAGATATCCTCGATGTCGCGGACGGTTACGCGCGCAATTTCCTCATTCCCAAAAAGCTCGTCGTTCCGGCGAACAAGGGGAATCTCGCCCGCGTCGAGCAGATTAAGACCGCAAGAGCTAACCGCGAGGAGAAGCGTAAGAAAACGCTATCCGTTCTCGCGGAGAAGATCGAGGGATTTAGCGTGGATATCTCCGTCCAAGTTGGCGAGGACGACCGCGTTTTCGGCGCAGTCACAACGCAGATGATAGCCGATGCACTTCGTGCGAAAGGCTTTAACATAGAGCGTAAGACGATTCAGCTCGAGGAGCCGATTAAGCAACTCGGCGTGTATAATGTGGAAATCAAGTTGCACGCAGATGTCCGCCCGCAGGTTCGCGTCTGGGTAGTCAGCGCTTGACGACTCGATGAACGCCGCGCTATTCTGGAGGCTTTTTCTCGCCCATACAGCGGCGGACTTCGCGCTCCAGCCCGATGCGCTGATTAAAGCAAAGCGTTCGGCTTGGGGCATAGCTGTCCACGCCGGAATATTCGGGATAGCGATGGCGGCCACATTGCGCGAATATCTCGACTCGAGGGATATACTCATCGTCCTATTTTCGCTTACACTATTTCATTTCGCTGTCGATTTTGCGAAATGTCGATTGCAGAAGGCGATTGGGCGCGAGTCGATTTGGCTTTTTCTCGGCGATCAGGCGCTTCATGTCGGCTCGATTCTGCTGGCGGCCTATGTTTTGAGGTTTTACGTCAGAATCACCTATGAGCCAGCGTTTGCGCCGCTCGCGCTTGCCATTATAGGAATATGGGGCGGGCCGATTATTTTTCAGACGGCGAGGGCCGAGATTACCGGCAACTATTTTAAGCCCCATACGACGCTCGGCTCGGCGCGTGGCAACCTCAACTTGCTCGAAAACGGCGTTCTTTTTGCCGTGGGGCTACAGTTCGGATGGTTTCTCCTCGGCCTTGTTCTCCTCGTCCCGAGGATAATCGGCTGGGCGAAGGGCAAAAATATGGGAGTCGTGCCGCTCTCTTGGGCGCTTGCGATTGCCCTGGGAATGATTTCGAGATTTATTCTGCTGAAGCTATGAAACTGCTTATCATAGAAAGCCTCGCAATAGACACCAAGTCCAACGACATGGTCGTCCTTCTCCGCGTGGAGAGCGACGATGAGCTTCTTCCTATATGGATTGGCAATGCCGAGACGATGTCTATCGCCCTTGCGCTGGCGAACATAGAACCGCCGCGCCCCCTGACCCACGACCTCGTGATTAACGTGCTTCGGGGGATTTCCGCCGAAATCCAGCGAGTCGTTATCACCGCGCTAATCGAGAATACATACTTCGCCTTACTATATATCCAGAGCGGCGATGAGCTTATAGTCATCGACTCGCGCCCATCGGATGCGATTGCGCTGGCGCTCCGAACGGGCGCGCCGATATTCCTCAAGGACGATATTCCCACAATCAGCGCCGATTATGAAGACACCGAACGGCGCAATATCGAGAGCAGGTTGAGGCGAATTGACCCGAGGCAACTCATTGGAGGGCAATGATTAAGGAGTTCGAAAGAAAGAGGCCGAGTATCGAGGGAAGCGCGTTTGTTGCGGAAAATGCGACGCTCGTGGGCGATGTCCGCCTCGGGAAGGACTCGAGCGTATGGTTCGGCGCAGTCTTGCGCGGAGACATCAACTACATCGAGGTGGGTGAGAGGTCGAATATCCAAGAGCTTTGCGCCGTCCATGTCGATTCCGGCAAGCCGACGGTCATTGGAAACGATGTCACTATCGGCCATTCGGCGGTCATACACGCCTGCACCCTCGGAGACGGATGTCTCGTCGGAATGGGCGCGGT
>DSAF01000185.1 GCA_011388305.1 Candidatus Zixiibacteriota bacterium
AGTAAATATAAAGGCTAAATCTCTTTCATGCAAGACAATTTTTTTGAATAATGTCAGCTTGCTGGAAAATTAAAATCCGAATTTGTAACATATTGTGTGAATTAAAAAGTGGTGGACAAATGATTCTAAAGGAATCCTAAAGAAATACATAAATTGTGACAAACTCTTTTCGCCCGCGAATTCTTGCAAAATAAATTTCTATGGGTATTTTTATATAATTATGGATAAGTCCAGCAAAAAAGTCGCCGACGAAAGATGCAGAGTCCACCTCGATATGTTCGAGGGGCCGCTCGACTTGCTTCTCTATCTCATCCGGCGCGACGAAATTGACATCATGGACATTCCCATTAGCCATGTCGTTGACGAATACATCGCCTATCTCGACAATATGGAGTCGCTGGATTTGTCGCTGGCGGGGGAATATCTTCTGATGGCCGCACTTCTTCTGAGCATCAAGGCGCGGTCGCTTTTGCCCAAGCCCGAGCCTGATATGGATGATGTCGAGGACCCGCGAACTGAGCTTGTCGAGATGCTTGTCGAGTATCAACTTTATAAAAAAGTGAGCGACCGCCTTTCCAAGTTTCGCCAAGAGCACGAAGACCTTTACCCCAAGGGGAGTTTCCCCGATGCGGCGCTCCCCTCGAACTATGTTGTCGAGGAACTCGCGCCCATAGACCTATACAGCCTTTTCCGAACGGCATGGGAGCTTCTCAAGCGCGAAAACCTCGTCATGCCGGCGTTCGAGGGCGAAGTTGTGGACATCGAGGAGAGGATGGTGTTCATCGAGACATTTCTCAAAGAGAGAAAGAAGGCGCGCTTCATCGAGCTTTTCGACTCGCCCACGACGACGCTAAAGTTTGTCGCGACGTTCATCGCGCTATTGGAGCTGGTTCGCGAGAAGACGGTTAAAATCCATCAGAGAGAGTCTTTCAGCGAGATTTGGCTTTTCCACAAACAGGGAGTGAAACTTGAGTGATGTCAGTAAAAAGGCTATTGTCGAGGCGCTAATCTTCGCATCGCCGAACCCGCTTGCGCAGTCGAAGCTGGTCTCGATAGCCAATCTCGGATCGAGAGATGAGCTTAAGAAGATTGTCAATTCCCTCAACGATGAATACGAAAAACATGGCAGGTCATTTAGAATAAAGCCCGTCGCCGGCGGCTTCCAGTTTTTCACAGAGAGAGCTTTTGCGCCGTATCTTCGCGAGGTCTTCTCCGGCAAAAACTCGCCGAGAGTGTCGCGTGCAATGCTCGAGGTTTTGGGGATAATCGCGCTGAAGCAACCAGTCACAAAGCCCGTAATCGACAAAATTCGTGCCGCCGACAGCGGCGCGCCGATTAACTCACTGCTCGAGCAGAACCTCATCACAATCCGTGGGCGCGAAAAAGGCCCGGGGAGGCCTTTCTCCTATGGCACAACGCGGGAGTTTCTGCGATTTTTCGGCCTCGAGAGGCTCGATGACCTCCCCGATGAGACCGAGCTGGCCGGCCTTTTCGCCGATGCGGAGGAAGACGCGACACCAGAGCAACCGCTTGAGACCATACCAGCGCCCGACCCCGACGAGGAAGATGATAGAGAAGAGACGGAAGACATTCAGGCTTAACTCCTTCGTGGCCAAGGCCGCTGGGATCTCCCGCAGGAAAGCCGACGCGGGGATTTTCGCAGGCGAGGTCTCCGTTGACGGCGAGACGACCTGCGACCCCTCTGTGGTAGTTGGCCGGGACAATGTCGTTCGCTACCGAAAGCAAGCGATAAGGCTCTTCGACGAACATATTTGGGTTTTATTGAACAAACCTCGCGGATATATTACCACGAAAAGCGACCCGCACGGGCGACCGACAGTCATGGACTTGCTTCCTCCGGAGCACAAGACGCTCTTCCCCGTCGGGCGCCTGGACTCGGACACCACGGGGCTATTGCTATTGACAAACGATGGCTATCTCACGCAGAGGCTTCTGCATCCGAAGTTCCGCGTCCCCCGCGAATATCGAGTTGAGATTTCGGGGCGACTATCGCCGGATGAAGTGGAGATTGTTCGCCGAGGCGTCATACTTGATGGCAGACGCGCCGTGCCCTCATCGCTGAGTATTGCGAGCACCAAGAAGAAATCCGAGATATGGCGAATCGAGCTTCGAGAGGGCAGATACCACGAGGTTAAGAGACTTTTCTCGGCAGTGGGGCACGAAGTATTGGCACTTACGAGAACCTCGTTCGCCGGAATCGAGATTGAGAAATTGCCCGAGGGGCACTGGCGTCTTCTTCGCGACAACGAAATCGAGGTATTAAACGAGAGATTGGAGAAATATGCAGAAGGCTAAAATCACCGACTCGGAAGCCGCAATCGGCGTTTTCGACAGCGGCGTGGGCGGCCTCACGGTCGTCAAGGAAATATTCCGTTTGATGCCGAATGAAAAGGTCGTCTATTTCGGCGATACGGCGCGATTTCCCTATGGCACGCGAAGCCCCGAGCGCGTGAAATATCTCGCCCTCGAGAACTCGAAAATTTTGCTCGATTACGAAATCAAGGTATTGGTCGTCGCATGCAACACAGCTTCAAGCGTTGCTCTTGATTATCTCGACAGCGCAATTTCTATCCCTATCGTAGGGGTTGTCAAGCCCGGGGCATATTCGGCGGCGCGCGCCACGCGCAACGGCCGAATCGGCATAATCGGCACGAATGCGACAATCGAGTCGCAGAGCTATCAAAAGGAGCTGTCTGCCCTTAACCCCCAAATCCAAACCGTGGCGCGAGCTTGCCCTCTCTTCGTCGCGCTGGCCGAGGAAGGTTGGACGGTCGGGCCGGTGGCGCGCATGGTCGCCGAGACATATTTGGCCGACCTCCGCTTGAGCGGAATCGATGCGTTAATTCTCGCCTGCACACACTATCCCTTACTGAAAAGCGTTATCGAGGAGACGCTCGGCTCGGGGGTGCGCCTCGTAGATTCTGCCGTGGCGACTGTCGAGGAGGTGAGGCGTTTGCTCGATGGCGATGGTGCTTTGGCGCAATCGGGCGTTATGCCGAATCATCGCTTCATGGTCAGCGACGCCGAAGAACGCTTTCGCCAAATCGGCGAGAGATTCCTCGATCGCCCCATCCAAGATGTTCAGCGAATCGAAGTTGAATAGGGCCTTGCTGTTCGAGCTATTCGCCACAGGGATGCAAGTATCGTCAAGGCCGACAAGTCCAAAACGTCCGCGGCTTGTCTAACTCATTCTCGACGATGATAGTGTTCACCGTTTCAGTTGGCGATGGCAATCGAATGTCTATCAACGGCAAAAACGCATATCTATCTAACTCGAACTTTTCGATATAAAAATACTGCCTTTTGGGAAGCGAGGCACTTTGCAAAAAAAATACCTTGACTTATCGAGATATTTCGTTAGAATATCGTCGTTTTGCAAGCGAATTTCATCGCTTATACATTTTTTACGAATACAGAGAGGTAAAAATGAAATCGCCAACGCCAAATAAAGAGCTTATCGAGCATAAGTGGTGGGTCATCGACGCCGAGGGGCTAATCCTCGGGCGCATGGCAACCAAAGTTGCCCGCATAATCCGTGGCAAAGAAAAGCCCATTTACACGCCACACCTCGACACCGGCGACCACGTTATCGTCGTCAATGCCGAGAAAATTAAGGTGACGGGCAATAAGCTCGAAACCAACGTCCACAAGAGGTTCAGCGGCTATCCCAGCGGACAGCGCCAAACCAAATGGGCGACGGTTCTCGAGAAGAATCCCGAACGCCTCGTCGAGCACGCCGTGAAGGGCATGTTGCCGAAAAACCGCCTCGGAAGACGGCTTTTCAAAAAGCTTCATGTCTATGCTGGCCCGCAACATCCGCATCAGGCTCAAATGCCCGAAGCTCTTACAATAGAATAGCATAAGGAGCTGTTTTGAAGAACGGTATTTACGCAACCGGAAAACGAAAAGAATCGGTAGCCCGCGTCTGGATCAAGCCGGAGTCCACGAAGTCCCAGACGGTCAACGGCAAATCCCCCTCGGACTTCTTCTGCAGAGAGGACTTGGTCATACACATGCTGGAGCCTCTTCGCAAAGTCAACATGGAGGACACCGTCACTGTCGAATGCCTCACCAAAGGCGGCGGGATTCGCGGACAGGCCGGCGCGATAAGGCTTGGGATAGCCAGAGCGCTCGTGAAATTTGACCCGGAGTTGAGAACTGCCCTCAAGAAAGAGGGATACCTCACGAGAGACCCGAGGAAGGTCGAGCGCAAGAAGTATGGCCGTCCGAAGGCGCGCAAACGTTTCCAATTCTCGAAGAGATAGTTTAAAGGTAGTTTATTGTTGAATAGGCCGAGGCGTGCCGGAGGGGTCCCGAACATGGGCACCGGAGCAACCTCGCACTCGACCGACGCTTAACCCCGAAGGAGAAAATATGCTTCCCAACGTCACATTGGAAGACCTGCTCGATGCCGGTGCCCATTTCGGCCACCAAACATCGCGCTGGAACCCGAAGATGGAAAAATTCATTTTCGGCGACAAAAACGGAATCCACTTAATCGACCTTAAAAAGACACTTTATTGCCTTCTCGAGGCATACGAGGTCGTCCGCAGAACCGTTTCCGATGGCGGCACCGTGCTGTTCGTCGGGACAAAGAAGCAAGCGAAGGGCATACTCAAAGAGGAGGCCGAGCGTTGCGGGATGTATTATGTCTCGGAGCGCTGGCTCGGCGGGATGCTCACGAATTTCCGCACCATTCGCTCGTCCGTGGAGCGTATGAAGCTCATAGAGCGTCAACGCGAGGACGGGACATTCGCCATGCTCACAAAGAA
>DSAF01000195.1 GCA_011388305.1 Candidatus Zixiibacteriota bacterium
GGAATGACGGTGGGCGCAAAAAACGCCCACCATTAAAAACTCATTCCAGTGACAATGCCTTGAAAACCCCTAATGTAAAGCTTCTGCCGCACCTGTGGTCATATGAGATTATTTCAGATACACTCCCTTCAGCGTCTTCGAAATTGAAGGCGTTGCGACTCTGTAGAAATAGACGCCCGACGGAAGTTTCCCGCCGAAATCCGCCCTGCCGTCCCATGTGAATCGATGGACGCCGGCCTCGAAATTCCCGTGGGCGACTGTGGCGACCCGCTTGCCGTTTAGGTCGAACACATCCACAGAAACCAGTTCGTTAGCGGGCAGTGTCACACGGAAGTGAACCCTGTTATTGAACGGATTGGGGAAGGCGTGGAAATCGAATGTCTGCGGCAGTTTGCCCTCGCCGATATCCGCCAAGTTCTTAAACTCGATGGTGTAAGCCGCCCAGCTCTCGTCGATTACAAGCGTTGTCTCCGTAGGCGTAAAATCTATGCCCATGATGTCCGGGGCGAAAATCCGCCACTCGCCATCGCAGAGCCGGAAAATTTCACTTGTCGCGCCGCGCGTGTAGTCAAAGAACAGCGTCTCGTCTATTGCGGGGATGTCCAGAGGCAAAAATCTTATCTCGCTCACAAGCCATAGCTCGTATGGGTTCAACCCGCTGATTTTAACCTCAACCTCGGCATTGGCGTTGTCAATAAAAATATCCGGCGGGAAAACGGTGTCGAGCACGCCGAGTGAAACAAGGCTCGTGGGATTATATATAAACACCGGCATCCCGCCGAGATAATCGACATCGACATAGAACGCCGATGGCGTCCATAGTCCATCGAAGGAATATCCGCCGAAGGCATCGACCGGACTGTCGAACATGACCGTGTGGCTGTCAACCGCGAGAAGTTTCACGACGAAGCTGTCGAAATCTACCGGCGAGGGATCGTCCTCGTCGCGAACGAGATGCCCTGCGATATGGCCGATGTTCTCGTAGTCGCCGAAATTAAAATCGATGTAGAAAGTATCGTAAGTTTCCGTGGGGACGCTGAGAACCGTCTCCGGCGGCTCGGGGATTATTCCGCCGACGGCTATTGGGCGAATTCTCCACTTCCTTCCGGGAATGTTCACAGTCAACGCCTCGCCAGCCTCGGGGAAAGGCTCGCGCACGACGACATTGTCGAACCCGATGGGTGCGTCCTCCGGCGGCACAACGCGTGTTAGCTCGACGAACGAACCTGCGTAGAACTCCGAATCAAGCCCCGTAATGGTAATCTCCAGCTCGCCGCGCACATGGTCGATGAAGAAGTCATCGAGTATCTCAAGCCCGCCGGAATAGGTGAAGTAGTTCTTCCGTGGATATATGAACTTCTCACCACCGCCGCCGAGGTATTCCATCGTGGCGAAGTAATTGCCCTCGGGCACGCGACCGGCGGGGATGTAATACATGATATTGCGTGGATCCCAGCCCGTCACCTGCCAAGACATAGTCGTCGTCACAAGCGTCTCGGCTTCCGCATCGAATATGCTTATTAAAAGCGAGTCCGACTTTATCATAGGCGAGGAGAAGTAGTTCTTATGGATGTAGCCTTGAATGCCGTCCGGCGGAATCACGGGGATGTTAATGGGGAACTCGTTCCATTCGTGGGGGTATATCTCGATGTTCGAGCAGTAGAAAGTCGTCTCGCGAACGGCGGGCACGAAGCCCCCCGGAAGCGTATCCGGAAGCCTGATTGTCCATTGTCCGTCGCAGATATCGTGGAAGGCCATCACGCTGTTGTAGCCGAACGGATGCTCATACGGCACAGTGCGGAAGAAGAAGAGGTCGGCGTAATAGCGATAATCGGGGTAATCGGGGACTCCCACGCCTACGAAGTAGTCTCTCGGATAGTAAATCGTGTCCGCGGGCATGAACTCCGCGGGATAACCCGCCAGCGTGAGGAGCACCTCGCCACTGCCATAGTTGAGGAATTTCCTTATGCGGTCGGGGCGGAAAGGCCCGCCGACCATGACATATTCGTCGGGGTTGGCGATAAAGTTATGTTTGCGGAAATAGTCGCCAATCGGCGTGATGTTGAAAAGCAATCTCTCCGAGAAAATCGGAAGGTGCCAAGAGGAAACCTCACCGCCCATACCCAACTCAATTCGCACTACAAGCGATGTGTCCGATGGGTCATAATAGTCCATGTAGAACTCATCGAGGTAAATATGGCTCGTCACGTGGACATCCTCAGGGTCGTGCCTAAGTTCGATTACGAACGAGTCTATCGGCTCTTGCGTCGTGATGAAGATGCTGTCACCGGGGATAGCGGGGATGAAGCCGTTGTTCGCGATGAAAAGCGTCAGGGGAGGATCGCTATATGGGTGTCTCGGCTGGATTTTGATTGTCGATGAGCCAACGAAGTAGTTCGACATGGGGATTTCCACCCATGTGTTCTTGGGCAGTTCATACGAGCGATTTTTGCCCTCCTCAAGCTCGGAAGTCTCGACTACGACGCTGAGAGTATCGTAGTCGGGGCTGTCGATTTCGATGTATAAATAGAATGTTGTGTCGATGGGATATAGCGTCCAGTTGAAGGAATTATCGCCGTTGATGATGTAATTTCTTTGCTCGCCTTCAGCTGTCCAATCGAGCAAATGATCCCAACCCAAGCCCAGACCGAACTTGTAAATCATGTCTCCAAATAGATATGTCTCGGCGATGCCGCCCTCGAAATGCACGGTTTTCACGGACGGCCCATATGGCGCAAGGCTTATATAGAGAATCGCGTCTTCGAGGGGCACAAGCTCGCCCTCCGGAGTGTGCAAAGAGCAGACGACGAAAGCGTCCATTCTGTCCAGCCTAAGAACCAGCGAATCGCCGACATGCGCTCTCGGCGGCCTCTCGGTTGGGGTGACGAGCGTGTAATTCTCCGGAATTCCGATGGGGCTATCGTAATTTAACTCCAGATAGTATCCTTCATGAACCCATTCCCAGTCGGAGATATCGTGAACGGGGATGGTCATTGTCTCATCTCGATGAAGGATGGCATAAGTGCTTATCCTATCGAACCAAATCTTCACTTCTAAGCTGTCGAACCCGGCGAATGCCGTCCAATAGCGCAATTTGAAAGATGCATCTTTGGCCAGAAGAGTGTCCGAGTGGTAGAACGCAGGCTCATCTGTGCTCACCCAAAAATAATTCAGCCAACCGCGCGGATCTTCTCGCATGTAGTCATCTGGAATGCGGTCTTGGACAATTTGGAAATTGCCGCCGACAGAGCCGTGCCTTTCCATCGGCACCATGACAGAAAAAGAGCCATCCACTACATCCGCGAACAAAGTTTCCGGAATGAACGAATCGACATCCCAGTGGTTGATGATGACCATTAGAAGTGAGTCGGCGTTCACAATCGAGCCGTCGGTGGTAAAAATATCTCCGTAGAACATGCCCGAATCCGGCACCCAGAACGGCACATGAATATCGACATCCGTGAGATGCCCATCGACGAAAACTACAGTGCGGGCGGCTTCCGTGTCATAGCCGAGGACATCGCGGAAATAATATCCGTAGTCGCCCAAATAAATTTCCACTATTACAGATTCCGCCTCCGGCCAGAAGAAATGATAGTATGCATCTGACTCGAGATCGGACCATCGCGATTCGGTTTCGGATATATTGCGTGCTATAACGCGAATCGAATCGAGAATGCTATCAGGTATTTCCGGCATATCCTCGAAGGAGACACGCCCCGAAATCGAATACTGCGGAAGCGGGAAGAAGAAATCCACGCCCGTGATGTGTCCGTCGATAAATACTGTGGTGTCGCGGTTTGCAACATCATCCAGATTATATCCGAGGCTGTCAACAAGATAACCCCACACTCCCTCATCCATATCAAGCACAATCACATAACCTAGCCCCGGCTCGAATGGCCAATTCACCGTGTAATCGCCCATAGAGTCAACCATTGCCATCATGGCGAACCAAGTATCGAGATTGGCTACCATGACGGAGAGTGTTTGGTAAATAGTATCCGGGTGCGGAATTCCCTCGAATTCGATGTTGCCGGAGACCGTGTAGAAAAGAGGATCGGGCGCAGATTGGTATAGGTATTTAGTCGTCGTGTCCGCGCTATCAGTGAATATTAAGAAGTAGCCGCCGGGGGCTAACGACAGGGGAATCTCGAACAGCATTCTTCCCCATGTCGTGTCGTGGTCGATGGCGAAGGGATTGAAATCTTCATCTTCCTCTGAACGGTCGATATTATCCCACAACGGTTCCGCATGCAAAAGTATATCATCGCTCGGCGTGAAGACACCGTCCTCGTCGGTGTCGAATGCTATGGTTAAACCGAATGTATCCCCCGGATCGCAGATAATCTCGATGGAGTAAGTCGTGCCTTGGGGGATGGTATCGGTTTCCTCGCCGTCAATGAAAATGTTAATCTCGAAAATAGCACTGCTCGCGGAGCCTGCAACAACGGCAATAGCGGCACAAATCAAAAATAATTTAAACACATTCATTTTCCACCTCGCAATCCGCCCTCCCTCGATCGAGGGAAGGGCGGTCAATTGTGTTTATTTTTAATAACTACTGTCCCAATAAAATAAAAAAAAGAGAGGATTTTCGTGTGTTTATAGTTATATTGGTTAAAAAGCTAAACCACTCTCAATTAAGGAGTTATATAACTATGAGCTTCACACCGACAATCCTCTCCCAAGTCATAAATCAGGTGAGCCGACTTGAATTCAGCTCTTGCGTTAAAGATAACGACGCCGATA
>DSAF01000146.1 GCA_011388305.1 Candidatus Zixiibacteriota bacterium
GTTTTGAGGGCAATGAGATAGACGCCCGAGGGGAGTTCCGCGCCGCTTGTGTCTCTGCCGTCCCAGATGATGTCCCCGCGCGGCTTGATAGCTCGGAAACTACGGACGAGCCGTCCGGAGATGTCGAAAATTTCTACACAGGCGGGCGAGGCGTGTCTCGCCACTCCGGTTTCTATGGCAATCGTGACGGCGGCGTTGAAGGGGTTCGGCGATATAGATAGCGATAGCCTTTCGGGGACTTCGCGCACGGAAACATGCGGCACAACCGTATCCCCGCGCACCGTGGCCGCACGCTGGCCGAAAGCCTCCGCCGTGCCATCGACGATGAACGCCACGGAGAGCGTTTCCACCGCGCCAGCGGGCATATCGGGGAAGCGCCAAACGCCGTAGCTCGCCCAATCCCCCGCGCGATAGGCATCCCCCACCGGCCACGTTGGATCGTCAAAAATGAGCGACAGCATTTGGGTTGAGTCCGGCGTCACCAGCGAGTCCACCCAGTCCCTCAAAGCGCCGCAAATCATGCCGCTACTTGGGATAAGCCCGCAGAACCCCGAAGTCACATTCGTCTCGCCATCGCGGACGCCCACGGCCTGAAGATAGGCGAACTCCTCGGGATAGTCGTCGATGTAAAGGTAATCGGGCACATCGCCGTCATAGAAGAACACTACGCGAAGGCCGGTGATTGTTGTCGCTCGCTCGTTTTTTATCTGGAAAGTCGCGATTATCATTTGGTTTGAATCCGTCCGCGCGACGACTTTCTGTATAACCGAGACGCCGAACACGGTGTCCTCGAAGCCGAGCGTGGTCTCTGTCCGAATAAGCACGGAGTCGGTGTCCGAGGGCATCCCGAGTGAATCTTCCTCGATGAAAGTCTCCCAGAACTCCTGCACGCTGAGGCTGTCGGTGAGGATGAAAGAGCCGGAACGAAGCGGCGCATAGTCGTGGGCGCTCCCCCATGCGAAAAGGCTGTCGCCGTCGCCGAGGGCGAGGAAGGCTTTGTATAGATTGTCCGCGCCCGTGGCGAGATAGCGATGCTCGACGAACGCACCGGGATATTGCTCATCCACGCGAAGGACGGCGTTATCCGTCTCGTGGTAGTATCGCCGTTGGCCGAAAGAGGCCGTGGCGAGTAATATAAGTGCCAGAATCAGTAAAGTTTTTTTCATGTCGAGTTCATCTTAACAATAAAAATAGCGCTGTCAAGGCCTCGATTTGCCTTGTTTCGCCGCACTCGAAAGATTATAATACACATATCATGCCAGACGGGAAGATAATATTCGTCCCCACGCCGATAGGCAACCTCGAAGACATCACTCTTCGGGCGTTGAGAGTTCTGTCCGAGGCGGATTTCATCGCGGCCGAGGACACGCGCACGGCCAAGAAGCTCTTCGCAAAATTTGAAATCAACTCAAAAACTATTTCCTATCACGTTAAGAACGAGCGCCGCGTCGCCGAGCGAATCATCGAGGCGGTGGGCGAGGGCAAGACCGTCGCTGTTATCTCCGAGTCCGGCACACCGGGAATTTCCGACCCCGGATGGACGCTCATTAGGACGGCCATCGATGCGGATGTGCCGTTCGAGGTGCTTCCGGGCGCAAACGCATTGGTGCCCGCTGTGTTATATTCGGGCTTTCCGGTGACGGGCTTCTCGTTTGAGGGTTTTCTGCCACACTCCGGCAAGGGACGCAGGAGAAGGCTTCGAGTTTTGGCAGGCGACAGCCCACGCACTATGGTGTTCTACGAATCGCCGCACAGAGTCGGCAAATTTCTCGCCGATGCGCTGGAAATTCTCGGCGATAGGGAAGCCGTTATCTGCAGGGAACTTACGAAAATGTTCGAGGAGATTATCCGCGGAAAAATCTCCGAGTTAATCGAACAGGTTGATGAAATCAAGGGCGAGGTAGTGATTGTCATCACGCCCGCGCAGAAAGTCGAGGAATAATGCCGGCAAAACGATTTTCAGTTAGCATCGATCAAGAACTTATAGAGCGCTTTGACGCTCTTATTGCCGAAGGCGGCTACGATAACCGCTCACAGGCCGTTGCGGGGCTGATATCGAAAGCGCTCGAACGCGCCGAGTTGGCAAGTCCCTCTGCCGCCGTCGTGGGCGCACTGTCGTTCGTGTTCGACCACGGCAGACACTTGAACTACAAGCTCGTGAGCGAACAGCACCGATATATCGAGGACATCGAGGGAATCGCGCAGACGCATCTCGATGATTCGCGAAGCCTGGAAGTCATCCTCATTCGGACGACGGTTTCCCGCGCAAAGGAACTCGCCGGACGGATTCTATCGCATCGCGGCGTAATCTCCGGCGAGCTTTCACTTTTCCCCTATAAGTAAGAAGCGCGACCATCTGAATTCATTTAGGCCGTGATTGCGAGGCCGCGGGCCGAAGAAATCTCGTGATACGCCCTTTCATTCCGAGGCTTCAGCCGAGGAATCTCATGCTATCAAGGAGATTTCTTCTCGACCTCCGGTTTTTCGAAATGACAGTATTAAGCGAGATTTTTCGTCGCTATCGCTTCTCGAGATGACAGCCCAAAATGCTGGGTATTTAAAATCACTTGCGGGCGAGCCAGCGCCTTGCCTCACAATCCCAAAACCCATGACCTACAACCCATAACCTAACTTCCCCCAAGTTCCTGCAAATAGATATTGACTTTTCGGGCGCGTTTCGTAAATTTAGTCGAAAGTTCTTTTCGGTTGGAATACGAGTAGTTTGGAAGATTTGCTTTACAAGACGATTTCGCGGGCGAAAACTGCGCTTCTCGAGGAGCGCGGCTCGAAGTTCTACGCGACGGTCTCTCCCACCGAGACGCGCGATGATTTCAAGCGCTTCCTCGCATTGGCAAAGGATAAGAACCCCGGCGCGACGCACTATTGTTGGGCGTTCCGCATAGGTTTCTCGCCTACTGATGAGCTGTCATCGGATGACGGCGAGCCATCGGGGAGTGCGGGACTGCCGATTTTGCGCGTCCTTGCGGGCAAGGAGATGGTGAATGTCGCATGCGTGGTGGCGCGCTTTTATGGTGGGACTAAGTTGGGCGTTGGCGGGCTGATTAGGGCATACTCGCAGGCCGCATCCTCAGCGCTCATGCAGGCGAAGATCGTCGAGGTTCAAGAACGGGTGAAGTTTTTCGTGGAACTGCCATATAAAATTTTAAACGATTTCGAGGCGATGCTCCGCCGTGAGGACGGAAAAGTTATCGAAAGCACGTTTGGTGAGCAAGTCGAGATCACATTCGATCTCCCAAAATCGCGCGAGGAAAATGTTCTATCGACTCTCGCCGATATTTCGGCAGGTCAACTTAAACCTAAACTTAAAGAGTAGAAAACGACGAGATAAATGAAATTTAGCTCACTTATTGCATTCGCGGTTCTTATCGCCTTCATGATGGCTCTTTTCGGTGCTTGCGGCAAGAAGTCCGACGGCGAGGCATCAAGCGCCGGCGATAGAAGCTTTCCGGACTTCAATGCCACCGCCAGCGATGGCAAGACATATTCCGCAAAGGATTTATCGAAAGGCGTCACCGTTGCGGGCTTCACCGTGAGTTGGTGCGCGCCCTGCGCGAGCGAGCTGGAAGCATTGCAAGAGATTCAAAGCGAGTTTGCGAACGAGTTGTCCGTTTTCGTTTTCACATATGAAGACCCATCAAAATTTGACAGTCTTTCTTCTGCTCTGAGGCTTGAATTTCCGATACTTCAGGCCGACAGCGCACTGTTTAAAAAACTAAGCATCGAAGCGATACCATCACGGTTGCTTCTGCAAGACGCCAGGGAGGTTCTGCGCATTTCTGGTGCGCCGAGCTTCGAGGAGGAAGAATTTCGTGAGCGAATTCGCCAAATCCTCGGGATACGCGAGTCTGCATAACATATTGAACGGCATTGAGTTTTGAGCAAAGCCCAAAAAATTCGCCTTCTTTCGCAGATTATTTTCACAGTTGTCTTCTCATGGGCGATACTGCACTTCTGGGGAAGAGCCGGTGCGCACAATCTTTGCCCCTTCGCGCTTTTCCAGTCGCCAATTTTGGCAATCAAACACTCCGTGCCGCTGTTCTTTACAGGCGGAGTGATACTCGGCGTTGTTTTCATAGTGCTTGGTGCGATTTTTCCGCGCGCGTTTTGCGGCTGGGCTTGTCCGATAGGCTTTGTGGTAAGGATCTTAGGCGTGATAGGCAACAAACTTAAACTGACAACAAAAATCCCTGTCCGCCTGAATGATAGACTTGCATGGCTCGCGGTTCTCGTTTTCGCATATCTTGTTCTTTTGACGGCAGTTTCCGGCAGAATGTTCTGCGTTGGCGGATGTCCGCTTTTTTGGGGATATTCGGCGTGCGCGGTTCCTATCGGTGCGATGAGCATTGCTTTTCTTGCTTTTTTCTTGACAGGCTCGATGTTCATCGAGCGCTTTTTCTGTCGGTGGATATGTCCATACGGCGCGGTTCTCGGTATCATCGGCAGATTCTCAATTTTCGCGATTAGCAAGAGAGAGACCGAATGCGGCGCCTGCAAAGTTTGCTCCAAATGCCCGATGGGCACGCTCCCGAAGGACACGCCCGTCGTCGTCGGGCCGATGTGCATCTCCTGCCTCGAGTGCGTGGATGTCTGCCCGCGAAGCCGACTTTTCATGGGAAAAAGAAAATCCAAAAAGGAGGATATAAAATGAGCGACATAGTTTATGATGTAATAA
>DSAF01000097.1 GCA_011388305.1 Candidatus Zixiibacteriota bacterium
CACGGAGGCGGGCATTTTGCCCGCCTTTTTTTTATAAAATTCTCCGGACCTCGCAATACACAATATTGCACGCTCGCTCCTGAATTTTTTGCATTGAAATAAAATGCAATAATTGTATAATTTTGGGATGTTTACACAAAGGAGTTCAACTGTGAAATATTCTATCGCGACAATTCTTCTTCTCTCGATGTCAATCGCGGTTTTCGCAACGGCCGGAGGCGGCTCTGCTCAACTTGACATGATGTCGAGCGGGGACATGGCAGTCTCGTTCGAGCTTATCGCCGGAGACCCCGTCATTTCGGCGTTCGAGGCGCAAGGGCGGGAATTTCTGTCTGTCGAATATGACGGCGCATACCCATCGGGCGAGCAGGGACATCCCGAACTTCCGGTCTTGAGGGCTTTAGTGCAAATCCCGTTCGGCGCGACGCCGCGAATAGAATTTCGCGAGGCGCACTATGAGGAAATCTCCCTGCCCGAGCTTGGTTTCGGCGCGCCGGTGAGGCCGGTGAGGGAGCCTTGGGTCAAACTTCCGGGCTTCGTTCCGCCTTACGAGATGGACGAGCGCGCATATTCCCGCGACTCATATCAATACCCATCGCGCGTGGAAGTCATCGACATATCGACGGCGCGGTCATACAGGCTGGCGCTTATCGAGGTTCGCCCCGTCGATTACAACCCCGTTGGCGGGACTATTTCCATAGCGCGCAAGCTCGCGTTCGATGTTTACTTCGACAACGCCGATTTAGTCCTCACCCGAAGAATGAAAGAGCGCTATTCGAGCAAGCGATACGACGCGGTGGTAAAGCCTCTGCTGGCGAACCCGACGGCTTTCGAGGATGCCGTGATGTGGCTACCGGCGGAGAGCGACCTCGGATATCTCATCGTCGCCGGGGACATTTACGCCGACTCCTCGCATATTCTTGCCGACTGGAAGCGCCATAAGGGCTACTCCGTCAAAGTCCGCACGGTGAGCGAGCTTGGCGGAACGCGGGAGGCCATCCGTTCGTGGATTATCGCCGAATACGACACCGCCGTGGTTGCACCGACTTTCGTTCTCCTCGTTGGCGATATCGAGGACGTCCCCTCGTTCGAGGGCGGCGATTCCGGCACGGAAAGCGACTTGCCATACGGCGACATGGACGATGGCGGATACATCCCCGAGCTTTTTGTAGGGCGAATTTCAATCGCCGACCAAGGCCAGCTTGGGCACTTTTTGCGCCGAATAATCCAATATGAGCAGTTCGATTTCCCGCCGGAGAATAGAGGGTTCGCCAACAAGGTCTGCTTCATGGCTTCCGATGATGTCAGTTGGTGGGAATTTGCGCAGGAGACACAGCGTTATAAAATTGATACTTACTTCGGCCCGGCGGGCTTCCATTGTGACAGTATTTGGGCGCGCGGGAATCCTTCCGCGGGCGACCAGTCGCGCGTCGCCGTCGAGGATGGTCGCACGATTGTCAGCTACACCGGCCACGGCGGATATTATCTATGGGATGCGCCAGAGTGGAGCCTCAGCGATGTCCGAGGGCTATCGAATGTCGATCAATATCCGCTTGTCCTTTCGAACGCTTGTATCACCGGCACTTTCCGGCTCGCCGAGTGCTTCGGCGAGGCTTGGATTAGGCAGGAAAACGCCGGCAGTATAGGCTTCATCGGCGCATCGGATAATTCCTATTGGCTCGAGGACGACGCCATGGAGCGCGCAACGATGGACGATGTTTTCGGCCTGAACTACCGCTTTGCAGGCGGATTTCTATACCGAGGGCTTTTGGCGGTTCATATCGGCTTTCCGGGTTCTGCGCATTATTACTACGATATTTACAACCTCCTCGGCGACCCATCGCTGGCGGTGTGGCTCGGCAACCCACAGGAACTTATCGCGATTTATCCGCCGATGTTGTCCGTGGGTGGAGTCATCTCGGTTAATGTGACCGCAGACGGCACGCCCGTCGATAGCGCCCTCGTGTGCGCCACCGATGGCGGTGTTGTCCACTCTGTGGGATATACCGATGCAAGCGGGAACATCACGCTCAGCGTTGCGGGCGCGGGAATGGGCGACACGATTTGGGTGACGGCGACATATTATGACATGATTCCACATCTCGGATTCGCTATTATCGGCGGCGGCGGCGCGTGGTTCGCGCTGGACTCGATAGTCATCGATGACTCGGCGGGCGATGGCGACGGCATGGCCGACATCGGCGAAGAGATTGCGCTCACCGTGTTCATTAAGAACATCGGAGGCGAGGATGCTGTATCAGTCCAAGGGATTCTCCGCACTGCCGATGACGGCATCGAATTGGAGGACACGACAGGGGACTTCGGCGCGATAGCCGAGGGATCGAGCGCATCGAACGCCGTGCCGTTCACGATTTCGCTGGACAACGACATCCCCGACGGCACCATCAAAGCGATGACACTGCTGGTCTCCGACGAACACGACTCCTCGTGGAACATCCCCATAGGCCTTCGTGTCCATGCACCGAGGCTTTCGATTGCGAGCCACAGCATATCCGACACAATCGGCGGCGATGGCGACGGGTTCCTCCAGCCGGGCGAATCTGCCGAGCTTACGGTCGTCGTTCGCAACACTGGCGGCGAGACGGCGCGATTCATGGCGCTGGAGCTTGCAGTCGCCGAGAACCCATACGTGACGGTCACTACCGCGATGGCGGGCATAGACTCCATCGCCCCGTCGGAATCCAAGCCCGCGCTCACGCCCTTCGTGGTTTCCGCAAGCCCCTCCTGCCCCGATCCATATATGATCGAGGCCTATGTCACCGCGTCGGATTTTCGCGGCCCCGGCGGAATCGATACGATAATCATCGCGGTGGGCGCGGCGGGATTCGCGATGGACTGCGAGAGCGGCCCCGCGGGATGGATGAGCGACGGCGTTTGGCACTTGTCGAGCCACCGGTTCGCAAGCCCCTCGCATAGCTGGTATTCAGGCATCGATGGGGAATTCATGTATCGCGACAATTACACGGCGGAACTCATCACGCCGGAAGTTGCCGCGCCCGTGGACGCCGTGCTGAGTTTCTGGCACTATTACAGCACCGAAGAAAGATACGACAGTTGTCAAGTCCATTACTCGACGAACGGCGGCGCGAGCTGGAACCGAATCGCGGCATATGACGGCCCCGACGACCGCTGGCGGCATGCCCGCTTCGACCTCTCATCCATGCTCACCCCCGGCGCGCCGGTGATGTTCAAGTTCAGCCTCTCTGCGGACATATATTGCGGCGGCGAGGGCTGGTTCATCGACGACATCGTGCTTTCAAGCCCGAAGCCGGTCTATCTCGGCGCGGGAGGCGTCGAGCCGTTCGCCGGCGATGCATCAACCGATTTCCGCTTCATAGTGACATGCTCTGCGCCCGGCGGCGGCATTCCATCCGGCGCGAGAGTTGTTATCAACGGCGTTAGCCACGGCATGACCATCGAAAGCGGCGCAATATCAACCGGCGCGCGATTCCAATACACGACGAACCTCGTTCCGGGCGATTATTCATATCACTACGAATTTTATTTCCTCGGCGACACCGTCCGCTTCCCCGAGACGGGACAAATCGATGGCCCGTTCGTCTCGGACGCCATCCTCACGCTCGATGTAGGGAGTTCGGCAGAGGGAATCACCAGCACCGGCGCGCGCAACGACTGGGAATATGGCGCGCCCACGACCGGCCCCGGCTCCGTCCCAATCGGCACGAACTGCTGGGCGACTCAGCTTCACGGGGACTACTCCGACAGCTCCCGCTCGCGGCTCATTCTTCCGGCGATGAACCTCTCCGGCATGGAGAAGGCTTTCCTGTGCTGGTATCAGTGGTATCGCTTCCAGTCCTCGGATTCACACTCCTACCACGATGGCGGCAACATCAAAATCGCCGTTGCGGGCACGGCGGATACTTTCATCGTCCACCCGCAGAACGGCTACGACGGCACGGCCTCGCGCTACAATCTATTCATTGACTGGGAGCCGAATTATGGCGGCAACAATACCGGCAATTTCTGGCATTTCGAGGCCGTCGATCTCACGCCTTGGGCGGGCAACGAGGTGACGGTGCTCTTCGATTTCGGCTCCAGCTCGCGCAATGTCGAGGCCGGATGGTTCATAAATAACATCTACCTGTTCGGCGACAATGACACGACCGGCATTGCGGCGGGCGATGCGACGCTCCCGAAACAGCTTGCAATATCCGCGCACCCGAACCCGTTCAATTCGGCGGTTGCGCTGGAGATTCACATCCCCGAAGACGGCGGCAAGCTCCGCATATTCGACATTGGCGGCAGGCAAGTCGCCGACCTCTCCGAGGGGCTGTCAGCGGGCAAAAACACCATCACCTGGTCGCCGGATAATCTGCCGTCGGGCATCTATTTCGCCCGCGTGGTCGCCGGCGGCTCGTCCCGCACCGAGACGATAGTCCTTCTGAAGTAGGGGCGGCATGTATGCCGCCCGTTGTGCGAATAATGCACATTATTTCAAAAATTCTGAACGACGGTCGATAAATTCGGCGAACATTTATCGGGGCGGGACGCATACATGCGTCCCCTACAATCCACATCCGGAGAATCCGTAGGGGCGGCATGTATGCCGCCCGTTGCGTGA
>DSAF01000037.1 GCA_011388305.1 Candidatus Zixiibacteriota bacterium
TGTGCACCCACTCCGAGGGAATAATGCCCTCGTAATCCGGCCTGCCGAGGAAGAACCCCGCAAATAGCACGCCAAGCAAGAGTAGCGGCAATATCTGTTTCGCAAAACCCCATGACGCTTCGAACCACTCGCCGGTCTCGTCTTTGGACTTGCTGACGAAATATGACAGGCCGATTATCGCTATGCCGAAGGGAATTATCGGCTGACTCGGTAGAAGAAAGCCTGCTACGGCTGTTGGAATCGCGATTACGAGAAACTGCCAGAATTTGAAATTGAACCATGCGATAAGGCTTGCGCCCAATCCCACAGCAAAAACCGAGGTGATTATCCATTTATTCTGAAAGACGAAACTGAAAAAGCCGGTAGATTGTTCCGGCGCTCCCCAGTTGGCGAAAACCAGCACGCCTACCATCGACGCGAAGTAGATAACCGTCTGCCATAGGGGCTTGACGCCTTCCGGCTCCGGCATCTGAAGTTGCGCCTCGACGCGTTCTTTTTCCTCTTTGCGGAAGATGAAATGCATTGCTAGGCCGATAATGACGCTGAAAATTATCGCTCCGACGGCTCGAGCTATGCCTATCTCCAGCCCGAGAACCCTTGCGGTTAGAATTATTGCGAGGACATTAATCGCCGGGCCGGAATACAGGAACGCCACCGCCGGGCCGAGTCCCGCGCCCATTTTGTAAATCCCCGCGAAAAGCGGAAGCACGGTGCACGAGCACACTGCGAGAATCGCCCCCGAGACGGACGCGACGCCGTAAGCCACGGCCTTTTTCGCCTTCGCGCCGAGATATTTCATCACCGAATTCTGGCTGACGAAGACGCCGATAGCGCCCGCGATGAAAAAGGCCGGTATTAGGCACAGAATGACATGCTCGCGGGCATACCATTTAGTGAGGTGAAGGGCCTCCATCACCGCGTTGTCGAAACGCGAGACGCCGACCGGTAAGTAGAAGGCTACAAGAAACGCGCCGATAATCAGCGCAAGCTTTTTCCATTCGACCTTCCAGTTCATCGGACACTCATTTCGTTGGAACACTCGGCAAGCTCGGTCTCGCTTCGCGAGGTATTCTTGATGACCGCCTCCACGCAATCGATGAAACGCAACAAACACGGCACTTTGAGTCGATAAAACATCCTCTGGCCGTTCCGCTCGAAATCGACGATGCCGTTATCTTTCAGAACCGCCAAATGTTTGGAAACCGTCGAGAAATCCGCGCCTACAAGGTCCACAAGGTCGCACACGCAACATTCGCCCTCGGCCAGCTTCTCGACCATTGCCAAACGCGAGGGATGCCCCAAAGCCTTGAATACACTTGCTTTTGCTTCGATAATTTCAATGTCCATAACAATCCTTTTAATTGAGCAACACTTCAATTATTTGGCAAAAATACCAAATAAAAATTAAAAGTCAAGGAATATTTTCATCTTTTCCCTTTAATCAGAACTCTGCCTGTTATTAGTGTGTTAATCGGGCGATATGTAAAGGGCTTCCCGCTCGGAATCGAAGGCGAAATGGCAATTAAAAAGGCGACATCTCTGCCGCCCCATTTGGTTCATCACTGCTTCACGCATCAAATCTCGTATATAATACTCACCGGCCCCGCGAAATCGCGGTTCCGTCCCTATATTTCTGTAAATTCGGTTTTGGGAATTTGAGATTGGTATAAAAAAGCCATCGTAACTGGCTCGACTTTCGGTTAGATTTGGTTTGTCAAACAAAAAAACTGAAAGGAGAAGTCGCGATGGCTAGAAGACAAGAGTAAGAGTTCTTTGACATTTTTCAAGAAGCAAATTCAGAACAGAGGGATTTTCTTCGGGATCTTATCGGCGAGGTTTTGCGGCAAGTCATGGAGGCTGAGATCGACTTCCAGCTTGGCGCGGGGCATTATGAGCGGACGGGTTCACGTCGTGGCTACCGCAACGGCTACAAGCCTCGAACGCTTAACACTCGAGTGGGAACATTGCAACTTGAAGTTCCTCAAGACCGCGACGGCATATATTGCACCGAGGTTTTCGAGCGTTATCGCAGAAGCGAGAAGGCGCTTTGGCTGACCGTCCACGAGATGATAGTCTCTGGGGTTTCGACGCGAAAGGTTGCCAAGATAGCGAAGGAGTTGGGTGTGGATTCACTTTCGAGATCGACGGCCTCGCGTATGGCTTCGAGCTTGGATGAGCAGTTGGGCAAATGGTTGACAAGACCTCTTAACAAAACTTATCCGTATCTCGTTGTAGATGCTCGATACGAGCGAGTTCGAGAGGCGGGTAGGGTAGTATCGAAGGGCGTTCTTATTGTAGTCGGTATTGATGAAGAAGGCTACCGGGAGATTTTAGGCGTCTATGTGGGCGATTCGGAGAGCGAGACCAGTTGGGGCGAGATGTTCGCGGATTTGAAGATGCGAGGCTTGTTGGGCGTGGAACTTATTGTTAGCGATCAACATAGCGGCCTGATGAATGCTATACGGCGTCACTTCGACGGCGCAGTTTGGCAGAGATGCTCAGTGCATTATATTCGTAATTTCACCAATAAGCTCAACCCAAAACATAAATCGAAGTTTCTTCCGATGATCAAGAAGATTTGGGAGTCGAAGAAGCTCGCGGTAAGGCTCGTGAGCTGGTTGCCGCGCTTGAGTGTGTTCGTCCCGATGTTGCCGAGTGGCTCGATGAGACAGTCGAGGATACACTTGCAATATATTCATTTCCGGCGCGTCATAGGAAAAAGCTTAAAAGCACGAACATGCTCGAACGCGTGAACCAGGAACTAAAGCGCAGGACGCGCGTAGTCAGAATTTTCCCGAATGTCCGAGCTTGTTTACGAATGTGTGGAACGCTTTGCATGGAGTATTCTGAGGATTGGCAGACAGGGAAACGCTATTTAGTAATGGAAAATCCAATAAAAACTGAAGTCGAGGCCGAATCAAACATGAATTTACAGAAAAATTAAGACTTGACTAAAATCGCTCTCCTCGTCGTAATGGACGCCGCAGGCCCAGTAATCGAACATCATGCCTTCCGTGTTGCCGTGGTCCATCCAGCGCGGCATAGTCGGGTCGAGATCCGTCGCGAAAGGCTCTGCCGGACTTTCGTCGATTGTATCCGCAGGCCAACGCTCATTGCGGTAAACCCTCAAGCTCGTGCATCCGGATGGCAAAACGAGTGTGGCCGAAATCCGCTTGAGCGCATTGATGAACACGTTCATGTCCGTCTTTGTTCTTCTGTCTTCGTCCAGTCAGAACGCTACGAGAGCAAGTGGTATCAAACTTATGATGAAGGTAATCTTCCCCCGATTTGACGGACACACAGAAAGGGATTATATTCTCTTTCAGAAGGAGGTGTCCTATGAGACCCAAAGAGACAAGACGAAGGTTCGACAGGGAGTTCAAGATCGAGGCAGTTCGGCTCGTTGTCGAGGAGGGCGGAAGGATTTCGGAGGTTGCGCGCAACTTAGGGATCACCGCGAACATGCTTTCACGCTGGAAACGAGAGTTTCTCGACGACCCCGAGTTTGCTTTCCCCAGCAAAGGGCGCTTGAAGCCTCATGATGAGGAGATGCGCAAGTTGCGGCGCGAACTAGCGGCGGTGAAGGAAGAGCGTGAAATATTAAAAAAAGTGCTGGCCATTTTCTCGAAGGAACCGTCATGAAATATGAGTTTATCGAGAACAACCGCTCCTCATTCGCGGTCGAGAGAATGTGCCGAGTATTGTGTGTTTCGAGGAGCGGATACTATAATTGGCGAGAACAGGGCGTTAGCAGGCGAAACAGCTCAAATCGTTGTTTGCTTGAACAAATCGAGTTGATTATACAGATGAGCAGGTGGAAGCGGTCGCGTCTGCGCTGGAAGTCTCGAACATCGCCCGGAACATCGAGGGCAAGCGCATCGTGAAGGTAATTTATGTCCCCGGGCGAATACTGAATATAATAGTGAAATAGGCCTTCAATGCGCGCCGGTGCGCCGTCCGCTATTTCGGGAGCTTGTCCGGAGGGTGTCGATTTTAGCTAAGTCGTTATCCCTCCGGCTTTTGGAAGACTTTTTTCTCGTTTAAAAGACTTTTTCTCCAGTTTGGAAGACTTCTGTAAAGTTTTTAAAGACTTTTTTGCCGGCCTAAAAGACTTTTTTCATCAAAACAAAGACTTTCTTCGCGGTTTGGGAGGGATGTTTCCGGGGATTGACGGGAGGGGGAGGGTCAAACCCGCCCCCTGCTTTAATGCTCCTTCAAATCTTTAGTTGATTATCCCTTTCATTTAGAAAACTGATCGTTCTTAGGATATTATCATTATAATTGGAAGATCCTATTAAGCTCTCTAGTTCAGGGATTATCGAATCGCGAAAGCTTATTATCTCGACTTTTTTGTTATCATATTCAATTCTATCGATATTCGAGCTATCCTCTTTGGGGAGTATCCAATACACCCAAATTCTATTAATCTCATCTGGCTCGAATCCATATTCTTCATAAGTTTTCATTAGATGAGGATAATATGATTTACCCTTTTCGTAATCAGTCGTTCCATCACTCCTTCCTTTACGTTCGTCAGGCGCACCAAAGAATTTTTTTTCTGTCATCTTCATGATCTTATCGATTGAAGGATTCCAGTTAA
>DSAF01000122.1 GCA_011388305.1 Candidatus Zixiibacteriota bacterium
GTGCATATTTCTATATGTAAGATAATCCTGATTTGGCATAAGTCAAGAACATTTTTTTCAACGAGTTGATGGCAAATCGCCATCCCGCCGATTTGCATTTGACTTGAAGGGCGAATAATCATATTATCTTACGATTTGCTAATAGAAAACGGAGGAAAAAGTGGCTGAGAATAAGAACGATGTAAACGCGGTGAATGAACTCGCCGCCGCGACTAAAAAAATTAAAGCCGAAATTGCCAAGGTCATAGTCGGGCAGGAGAAGGTCATCCACGAGATGATGATTGCGCTACTGTCGGGCGGCCATGTCTTGCTCATAGGCGTGCCGGGGCTTGCCAAGACGCTCATGATTTCGACATTGGCGCAGGCGTTGGACCTGAAGTTCAACCGAATACAGTTCACGCCCGACCTCATGCCCTCGGACATCACCGGCACAGAGATTCTCGAGGAGGACAAGACCACCGGCAACCGCATCTTTCGCTTTGTGAGCGGGCCGGTTTTCTGCAACATCCTCCTCGCCGACGAAATCAACCGAACGCCGCCTAAAACACAGGCCGCGCTCCTTCAGGCCATGCAAGAGCACGAGGTTTCCGCCGGCGACAGGACATTCAAGCTCGATATGCCGTTCTTCGTCCTTTCGACGCAGAACCCCATCGAACAGGAGGGCACATACCCACTGCCCGAGGCGCAACTCGACCGCTTCATGCTGAACATCTTCATCGACTATCCCTCCGAGCAAGAGGAACTCGAGATAGTCCGATACACCACCGGCGCACGGATGCCGGTTGTCGAGACCGTGCTCGATTCAGCGAAGATTATCGAGCTTCAAAACCTCGTTCGGAGGATCCCTGCGGCGGATTACATCATCCAATACGCGATAGATATCGTGCGAAATACGCGCCCCGAAACGACAAAGCTCGATTACGTCAAGCGCTGGGTGCGTTGGGGCGCAGGTCCGCGCGCAGGGCAGTTTCTCACCCTCGGCGCGAAAACATCCGCCGCCCTCGACGGAAGAGTGACGCCCGGAATCGACGACATAAAGGGAATACTCCTGCCAGTGCTTCGCCACAGGATAATCACCAGTTTCACCGCCGATGCCGAGGGAATCACCACCGACGAGATAATCAAGAGGCTCCTCGATGACATCGAGCCGCCGAAGAAATAGCCCATGTTAGTAGAATCCAGAACCGACCACACGAAATTCCTCCAGCCGGAGGTTATCGCGAAGCTCGCCAACATGGAACTGAGGGCGCGCTTCGTTGTCGAGGGATTCCTCGTGGGCTTGCACAAATCTCCATACCACGGCTTCTCCGTCGAGTTCGCCGAATATCGCCAATACAACCCCGGCGACCCAATTAAGAACATCGACTGGAAAGCTTACGGGCGCACGGACAGATATTACATCAAGCAGTTCGAGGAGGAAACCAACCTCCGAACTTACATCCTGCTCGATGCATCGGCCAGCATGTCCTTCGCGTCCGAGGGGCAAATGCCCAAATTTCAATATGCCAGCTACCTCGCGGCGAGCTTTGCATATCTCATGCAACTGCAGAAAGACGCCGTCGGGCTAACGGTTTTCGACGACAAGATTCGCGAGGAACGCCCGCCGAGTAGCACGCGCGTCAACCTCTTCGAGCTTCTTCGCCTTCTCGAAAGAACAAGCCCGGAGGGCAAAACTTCCACCGCCAATATCTTCGGCGAAATCGCCCAGCGCATCCGAAGGCGCGGCCTTGTGGTGATAATCTCCGACCTCTACGACGACCCCGAGACAATGCTTGGGGCGATTAAGCAGTTCCGCCATCGCGGACACGAAGTTATCGTATTCCATATTGTTGATCCTCTGGAGATTTCGTTCGAGTTCAAGGGCGAAACGGTCTTCACCGACCTCGAGTCCGGCGGCAAAGTCCAAACGCAACCGTGGACGATTCGCGAGGAATACCAGCGCAAATTCTCCGACTTCATCGACCGCGTGCGTATGTCCTGCGAGGATTCGCGCATCGACTATGAACTGCTCGACACGACGAGCACATTCGATGTGGCGCTAATGGCATATCTTCACAAGCGTGGGAAATTAGGGTAAAGAGAAGAGAGGTAAAGGGTAAAGGGTGTTAGGTGTCATTGCGAGGAGCACAGCGACGAAGCAATCTCACCTGTTGTCTGGCAATCGATGACAGTAATTTGCGAGATTGTTTCAGTTTCGACTTCGCCAAGACAAGTGAAAAATGCTAATTTTGTCATTTCGATTATTAGAGGAGAAACCTCGCAAAACTCAAGAAGATTTCACTCTTTGCAGAAATGACTGAAATTACTGAAATTAGTGAACGGAGGTTCAGTTTATGTCGAAAATAGTCGAATGTGTGCCGAATTTTTCCGAGGGACGCAATATGCAAATCATCTCGGGAATTACCGATACAATCGAGTCCGTCGAGGGCGCCGAGCTGAAGGATGTCGATCCCGGCGCGGCCACTAACCGCACAGTCGTCACAATCGTGGGCGAGCCGGAAGCCCTTATCGAAGCGGCTTTCCGCGCAATCGAGAAGGCCGCCAAGCTTATAGATATGCGCAAACACAGCGGCGAGCACCCCCGATTTGGCGCGACGGATGTATGCCCGTTCGTGCCGGTGGAGGGCGTGACGATGGACGATTGCGTCGAGCTGGCAAAACGGCTCGGAAAGCGCGTCGGCGAGGAGCTAAAGATTCCCGTATATCTTTACGAAAACGCCGCCCGCAACGAGAAAAGACGCAATCTCGCCTATGTCCGGCGCGGAGAATACGAGGGACTTCCCGAGAAACTCGCAGACCCCGCAATGAAGCCGGACTACGGCCCGGCGGAGTTCAACGAGCGCGCGGGCGCAATCGCTATCGGCGCGCGGGAATTCCTCATCGCATACAACATCACGCTCAATTCCACCAACGCCAAACACGCTACGGACATAGCTTTCGAGCTTCGCGAGAAGGGGCGCTCCGCCCGAACCGGCAACATCGAGCCGTTCTACTTCAACGGCAAGCTCGTCAAGTATCGCGAAAACCACTTTCCATGCGTCGAGTGCGATTTCGTCGCCGAAAGTCTCGACGCGCTCGAAGCGCATTACCTCGAAACGCACGAATACTCGATAATCGAGCTATTGGCCGAGCATGGCACATTCCCCGAAGACATCATCGGCCGTTCGGCGAAAGTTCCGGGCATCTTCAAGCACTGCAAGGCGATAGGCTGGTTCGTCGAGGAATACGGCCGGGCGCAAATTTCGATAAACCTCACAAACTACAAGATAACGCCGCCGCACATCGTTCTCGAGAAGGCGCGGGAGCTTGCGCACAAGCGCGGCCTCGTCATCACGGGGAGCGAGATTGTCGGCCTCGTGCCGTATCAGGCGATGGTCATGGCGGGCAAATTCTACCTCGAAAAACAAGGCTCATCGACAGGCCTTCCCCCGAAAGACATCATCGAGACGGCGATTTACTCGATGGGACTAAACGATGTCTCGCATTTCGACCCCGCCGAGAAAATCCTCGGCATGCCCGATGTCGCCGAGGGATCGCTTATTGCGCTTTCGGCGAAGGGCTTCATCGATGAGGTCTCGCGACCCTCCCCCGCGCCGGGAGGCGGGAGCGTCGCGGCGCTGTCGGGCGCGATTGGTTCTGCGCTGGCATCGATGGTCGCCAACCTCACGTCGCAGAAAGTTCTCGGCGAGAAGTTCGACACCGTTGTGAAAATCGCCGACAGGGCGCAGGAGGTCAAAGAACTGCTATCCGTCGCAGTCGATGCGGACACGCAGGCATTCAACGACTACCTCGATGCAATGCGCCTTCCAAAAGACACGCCCGAGGAGAAGCAAATCCGCGACGAGGCGATTCAGCGAGGCCTCAAAACCGCCATCCGCGTGCCGCTATCGACCGCGGAGCTTTCGCTGGAGGCGATGGAGCTTTCGGTTGAGATTGCGAAAATCGGCAACAAGGCGTCCGTCTCGGACGCGGGAGTCGGCGCGCAGGCGGGATACTGCGGCGTTATGGGCGGCGTTCTCAATGTGCTTATAAATCTCCACGACATCACCGACGGCGAGTTCGCCGGTGAGATGAAGGCGCGTTGCGCGGCGCTGGAATCCCGCGCCGGCGAGCTTCTCGGCTCTGCGATGAAGGCCGTGAAGGAGACCATCTCCGGCCTGTAAAATTTCGACATGGAGGGGAAATGGAAATTGTATTAGCGCTGTTTGCCATTTCGATACTCGTTTTGGCGTGGGCCTTGGTTCGCCTAAATCGCCAGATGATTGACACGAATGAAAGGGTTCAACGCCTCGGCAAACGCCTCAACGAGACGCTATACAAGCTGACGCGCGATGCCCGCGAGGAGGAGAAGCCCGAGCCGCCGAGCATAGTGGATGTTGCCAACAAAAACGCCCCCGAAGACAAGGTCATCTGCCCGAAATGCAAGACCAAATGCCCGACGACGGCGTTCAAGTGCCCGTCGTGCGGGACAGTGCTCTCATCGAGCGAGAAGCTCTACGACTGGGGCGAGGAAGACTCCAAGTAAGAAAGCGTTCGGTTGATATGGCCCCCCTTAGGA
>DSAF01000091.1 GCA_011388305.1 Candidatus Zixiibacteriota bacterium
AGGGGAGTGCCCCTGTGCGCTCCCGTTTTTCGCATTGTCGTCGAGCGGGAAGGCACGGGGGCCTTCCCCTACGGAAATATAATCGACGATTTTGCCGTTTACATCGAAAATCTCGATTTCCGCGCCCTCAGGCGCGGTGATAAAGACCGACGAATTGAACGGGTTCGGGAAGGCGGAAATGCTTATTTTACCCGGCAGAACGAGTTTTGTCTCGGCAACATGCACTACAGTGAAAAAATCGTCCGGGATGCCGTCGCCGTCGGCGTCGATGATTTGCGTGTAAAAGTTATCCAGCACCGGGAATGTCGCAGTGATGTGGTTCGGCACGCAGTCTCCGCCGAGGGGGTCGCCGTCGCTGGAGCCGGCAAAACTCGCGCAGACGGAAATCCGCGCGTTCGGCGGAACAATCCCTGCTCCGAGGTCGTAAATCGCGTCCCAGCTAATCGCTACCTCGCTCCCCGGGCGGTCGGCAGACAGGTCGGTTCGGGCGATGACGCCCTCGGTAATCTGCACCGACGATGTCGGCGTGAGAATGCGCCAGACATCGCCGTCCATCGCGCCCCAGCTTCCGTATTGGATGTGCGCTTTGAACCCGCCCGCGAAACTTGCACCGCGGTTCCAGTTGTCGATTGCCGTGAGATCCGTCGCACCGCCTGTGGGCTGATGCGTATCGATGTAAATCAGCCACGAGTTGGTAGTAGGCGAGACTTCCTTGACGCCGTGCAGGCCGAGATACAGATAAGTCTCGTCCCAGAACAGATTTAAGTCGTAAATCTCGTTGCCCGCGCCCCAGTCGGAGTCGTCGTTGGGGTCGTCGAGGACGCGCGTGGCATGAACCCACTCCGTCGTGTCGATCCAGCCGTCAATCGTTATGCTCATGTTCGGCAGGATGTGCAGTTGCACGGCATCGCCGATAGTGGCGGTTTGCGTGCGGTTGCCGTTGCCGGATAAATCTTTGAATGCGCCCGTCTGAAGGTGAATATGCGGGTTAGTCATCGAGAGGCCCGCGACCGCCGATGCCTTCACCGGCGAGAGCTGAATACGGATCTTTCGGGCATTGGAGGTGTTGATGACAATGCATGTCTCGTCGAGCATAACATCCGACGTGCCGTTGCCGTTGGCGTCGATGCCGATAAGCGACATGCTGACCTCATCGTATCGGACGACATCGCCGAAGGAGATTTCCAGTATCGCCGTGCCGGGGTGATAGCTCGCAGTATATGCCCTCGGCGGGAATATGTCCGTCAGGCCCGTGGCGAGGGAGTTCAGGGTAGGTGAAGTGAGGCCGGTGACATCGCTAAGTTCGCCCGCGAAAATGTAATACCCGAAGCCGCCGCGGCCCGTCACCTCGTCGCCTTTGAGGAGCGTGGACTGAAACTCCGTCGAGTGGCTCGCGCCGCCGCTTCCGAGGACCAACGCCGCGGTCGCGCGGGTGTTCGGGTTATGCCATCCGGCGTATCCCGCGCCCCAGAGACGGTCGAGTTGCGCGTTCCAAATCACATCCACCAAGTCCGGCGTGAAACCGCTACGGGTATAAATCACATCCGGGCCGGTGTCGTAATGCACCAAGAAGAACGGCTGGTCGCGCTTAATCTTGATTGTCTTCTTCAGAAGATAGTTTCCGAGCGTAATTTGCGCCGAGTCGGCGTTGGCATAGTCTATATTGGAATAGTATAAACTGTGCTGATAGTCCCAGCTCGCCACCGCGACATCGGATAGCGGCGCGATATGGTTCGCGTCGTTGTAGTCGCCGTCGGTGCCCTCCCAGTAAACATTGCAGTTGCCAGCGATGGAGCCTTCCCAGCCTGTAGCTCCGCCCTTGGCGAATATCCAGTGCGCGCGCCCGCCGATATGCTTGAAAACCGCCATCACGCGGTCATTGTGAATTACCAGCTCGTTGTCGCCGTTGTTGTCCCAGTCGGCGTAGAACGCGCCGCAGTCGGGGTGCCGCAGTCCGGCAGTCCACCACGAGGCCTTGGTGTATGCGTTGGCGTTCTTGATGTGCGACGAATGGCGAATCTGCCATCCGGAAATAGGACAGCCCATGCAGTCGTGCCAGGCCGTCTCGTATAGCTTGGACATCAGCACGAACCAAGCAGACTGCGATGTGTTATTGTTCGGCGCGGACATGAGGCTGTCCTGCGCGCTCCACCAAATCGTGCCGAAATCGTGCCCGCGGTGGTCGGAGGGGCTTGGATAACTCGCCCAGTTCCTATACCAAGCATTGTTATCGCCGCCGTAGCCGTCCGCACCGCCTATCGAGGGATGCGCGCCGTAGGTAATCGTAAATGTTTCGCCGTTGAAATTCGGGTTTTCGACTGCGTTAGTGAGCTTCCATACATTCAGCCACGAGGATTCAATTGAGCATTGTTGTATCATCCATCGGTAAGTGCCGAGGGCGTGGGGCATTGTGTGTTCCCATTCGCCAATCGAAGCGGGCATCTCCCAGTCGTCGGCATAGACGGCTATGCGGTAATCGCCGTGGCCGGAATCGCGAAGCCCCTGCAGAATTGCCAATGCGCCTGCCCCGTTGCCCGCGTGCATATTGCCTGTAAATGCATCATGGCGGGGAATTAAGCGAAGGCCGCTTCCCTCCTGTGTGTGAATTTGGCAGTTGTCATATCCCCGAAGGTGGGGATCATCGTCGAGGATGACCGCCCAGACGCCGTTCTCGGTGAAGTTGTTTGCAATCCAGTCGATGACGCCGTCGTTGGGGTATGCTCCGCCGGGGCCATCGAGAAAAGTCCGCTCCGGCACCCAGCCTACGCGCGGAGTGTATCCGTAGCGGTATTGAATCATGTCATTTTCGATGGACACTGCCCAGTTGTTCATCGCGTCCGTGACGAAGGGCATGATATGCTGGGCATACGCACTGGTGATAATCTCCGCCCAGCCCGCGACGACACCGGCGGAAATCCAGTTGTTGAATGCCGGGTCATACCAATCAGCCGCACTCTGGAGCGTGCCGCTTATATGGAAATTGCCGGGGATGCTGTGAGTTTGATGAGCTTCGAGTATCTCGTCGAAGCCGCTCTCGTCCTCCGCGCCGAACCGCCCGCGGAAAACATCCGTGTAGGACACCGACTGGTTGCCGTGAAGCACGAAGGCACAATGCGCGACGGCGGAAAGAGGCTCCTCCTTCGGCCCGAAAACGGCCTCGTCGGCGGGCTTCCCCGCGATGAAGCTCCGCACCTCGATGCGCGGGCGAGTTTCATCTCGCCTCTCGATGAAAAAATCGATTGTCCCCCACTTCGGCATGAAGTCCACGCCGAGTAGCTCCGCGTCGCCTCTGCCCGACGCCCGAACCGCTCCGTTTGAACTCACGAAAATCGTCAGCTCGCCGTTGAGGTCAATCTCCAGCGAAACATCTCTGCGCTCGAACTCGTTGATTCCCGTGCGGAAATCGACCATCATGGGCAATCTCACGCGGAGCTTTGCGCCGTCGAAGTAGCACGAGAAAATGTCCGCCGACTCGTGGAAATTGCCATCGACGGACTCGAGCTTATCGACGCCCATCAATGCCTCGCGCGGCATGGCCTCGGGAAACTCCACCGCGAACACAGAGGCGGCGGTTATGGCGATAGTGAAGATTATGAGATTTCGCATCATGCCCCCAAATTTTGGAATTTTATTGACATATATATAAATTACATTATTGAGAGCCATTTTCAACAGGTTTATTCCTTCGAGCCATCCCCGCCCAACAGCCCCGAAAAACCCTTGATTATTCTGGGAGGAGGGAGTATAATGGGAGCAGATACTTTTGTTTTACAAAAGTCAGATGTGGAGGGCAAGATGGCGAACACAGATTTTGTTGAAAGAATTTTGGTAAATCTGAAGAAATGGGTAGATGAAGAACAGATACCCGAAAAAGGAGTCGAGTGTTTCTTATGGATAGAACTGTTCCAGAGCGCACTGGGCTGGGTTAAAAAAGAACGCAATTATACCCTCATGTGCGGTGATTGACTAATATGTTCATTTTATTTCATCATTATATTATTTCTCGAAATATATAAAGTATCTATAAAGAGGGTTTAGTTTCCTATAACTACCTTGCAATGCTACATCGTCAGGGTTTATTTCCCCTTCCCCTCCACGATGTCTATCTCTTTCTGTGTCAGGCCGTAGAGGTCGTAAACCAGCTCGTCTATATCCCTATCGGTGGCTTCGATTGCCTTTGCGATTCTTTCCTTCTCATACGGCGAGGATGCTGGGTTTTGCTCCTCTTTCTTTAGCTTGAGCATCTTCTCGACAAGCGAGACCATCCGGTCGTGCTTGGCCACATCGTCGGGGTTGTCGAAGTCGATTGGTCGGATAGGTATTTCACCGGCAAACTGTTTATTCATGGCATAATAACCGCCAGCAAGGTAAATGCTTGTTTTGCTTAAAAAGAAAGTTGAAATTGGATTATTTAACACTGCGAGTATATAAAGGTAATGTTCTTTAGTAGTTGATTTCTTTACAACGCTATTAACTCCTACATTCTTTGTGAAGTATTCGCCTGTTTCATCAAAAGCTACTCTAACCTCCTTTATAAC
>DSAF01000169.1 GCA_011388305.1 Candidatus Zixiibacteriota bacterium
TCATGGTATCCATCTCCTTGTTCGTGAACGGGTTAGTGTTTTTTACTGTTTAGCCAGCTTAAATCTACTAATCCAAATTCTCGTTTCAAGGGGTGGATACCATGTCTCTTTACCACCCATTTAGAATTACGATTTGGCTTGCATTCGAATGGTGCTTCTATATAATAATGTGCTAATAAGATCTCATCGAAAGGATGGCCTGTGAAGAACTTCGGAATAACTATTGTCTTATGTTTGGCGCTATTTGCCTTCATAGGTTGCGAAGAGTGCGAGGATTGTCCGCCTCCTACCGCCCCGAGCGACACAAACCACACGGACATCGATCCGCCGTTTATCCGTTGGGTTAGCGGGCCGGCGCAGGTCGTTGTCGGCGGTTCTGCGCAGTTTGACTGCGAAATTCTCTCCGACGCGGAGATAATTCGCAAAAGCTGGAATCTCGATCTTTTTGCGGGCGATTATTTTTATCCTGCGATTGCCGAGGAGGGCTATTTCACGCCCGAGGGAGCGCGACCCTATCCATTCGCCGAGACCGACACAGGGGACGCGCCGAGTTTCGTCTATGAAAATCGTGGGATGTTCACTGTGGGTTTGGAAATCGAAGACGAGGACGGATACATCGAGCACTCCGGCACGATGATAGAAGTCATTCCCGAAACCCCCGACGACGGTTCAATTCACGTGCTTTACGCCGCGATGACGGACACGATTTTGGGCGCGAACTTCGACTTACAGCGATTCAGCCTCATCGCCGAACCCGCCTATCCCGCTTGCGTCTATTCGGATGGCTTCGGCCAATTTGCGGCATATAGCTTCATCGAGAGCGACTCGATGGCGGGCTACCGAATCATTCGCAGTTCTGCGGAGGTTGGCAAGCTCCTCGGCATCGAAGGCTCTGGATGGTTCCTCGCGTATATCGAGCTTGATTTCGATGTCGAGGGCGCTCTGCACATCTGGGGCGATAATCCGGCGGATATGGTTGAATACTCGGTATATTTCACGGTTAAACATGTTGACGGCCTGCCCCGCACAAACTATCTCTATTCAAAACGCCTAACGCCTTCCGATGGCGAGGCCTTTTATTTGAAGAATAGCTATTTCATCGAGGACACGGTGAGAGTGATGGGGAACGAGCTATATGAATTTTGGTTCGGCATGGAAACATTCCAGTATCACGCGCCGGGGCAATCCGGCTCGGCGGTCTGCTTCGATGGCGTCCCCGCGCCTACGAGGCTCAACCGCGCTATGTTCACACTCGACAAATAGCAACTACTATGAAAATCGCGTTTTTTCGTTCTTGACCGGAGTCTTATGTCCCGCAAAACTATATTGGCCATACTCGCAATCGCCGTGGTTGCTCTACCGGCGCTTTGCATCGGCGGCGTCGAGCTAATCGAATCTTCTTCCGAGGCGACGCGGTTCACAATCGAATTCGGGCAACCGTCGATTATCGACTACGGCGGCGGCTATTCGCTGATTACTTTGCCCAATTTCGGGTATCGTGGCGAAAAGCTCGGCCCGCTACTATATGGCCGAATCTTTCCGGTGGCGATTCCCAAAGGCGCGAGAGTTTCCGCGAGCATCGAATCCGCCGACTGGAGCGAATGGCTCGACATAGTGCCCGCGCCCCTTTGCGACGAGGTTCTCTATCGCGGCGAAATTGCGAACGGGGATTTTTTATTATATCAAAAAAGTTTCGGAGGCACGGCGGAATTTCACGGAACGCGGACAATTCGCGGCGTGGAGATTGCCGACATCGACATTATTCCCGTCGAGTTCGACCCGGCGCTTGGTGTGAGATTTTTGCGAAGAGCAACAATACGAGTCCATCACACGGGCGGCGGCAGAACAATGCAGGATAGTCCGCTGTTTCACCCGACATTCGAAAGGCTCTTCGAGGCGACGCTCGTCAATCCAGCGTCTGCCATGCCGATGAACCGTGAATACCGAATCGATGAATGGGACCCCGACGACGGCGCAGAACTGCTCGTAATATCACACCCCACATTCGTTGACCGAGTTCAGCCGTGGATCGACTGGAAAATTCTAATGGGCATGCCCACCATAGTAGTGACGACGGATGAAACCGGCACCACTAAAGCTCTCATCAAAACATATATTCAGAACGCCTATGACACATGGACATTGAAGCCTGCATTCGTGCTTTTCGTCGGCGATGCTGAGCTCGTTGCGACATATACAGCCCTATCGAGCGGCGACCCTTGTCTCGGCGACAATCATTACGGTTGTGTAGATGGCGACGACATCTTTCCGGACATTTTTTCGGGGAGAATCTCGGTTAAGACAGGCATTCAAGCGGATTTGCTCACGGTGAAACATCTTAATTACGAGTTCCAGCCGGACACCACCGACGACTGGTTCGCACGGGCGGTGGGCATAGTCAACGAGGACGACCCCGATTGGGTTCCGCTTGGCCCGATGGACTCATCCTATTTGGCGGCAGTGACATACGGCATGGAGCAGTGCCTCGCGGCAGGTTTTTCCAGCGCACCGATTTTACGCAGGTCGAATGGCGACAGATTCGATACTGCTCGACCATACATCGAGGCGGGTTGCGGATTTATTCAGTATCGAGGGCAGGCTTGGCCGGATTACTATTACGGCTTCTCCGGCGGCCTGGACACGCTCGATAATAACGGCAAATGCCCGATAAACATCTCGATTACCTGCGGGACGGGGCAGTTTTTCAACACCGACAACCGCATGTGCGAGCGTTCGACGCGCGCCGGCAATGTTTCCGCGCCTAAGGGGGCGGTCGCGTTCATAGGACAGGCGGCTATTTCACCCCACTCCCTCCAACGTTCTTCGCTTTCGAAGCACATTATGGAGGGCTTTTTCGAGGCAGGCTTGAATGAGATTGCATCGGCACACACTTATGGCAAAAACGAGCTTTACGCGGAGTTCGGTGGCTCGGATACTGCACGCTATGAGTATATTACATCGACCCTTTTGGGAAGCCCCGAGATGCGCGCTTGGACTGCCCCTATTCGTAATCCGGTTGTGGATTTTCCGGCATTCGTGTTCTCGGGCACTGCGAATATCGATGTGAGCGTATCGGCAGGCGGCTCGCCCGTGAGAAACGCCCGAGTCGCGATTCATAAGGGGAGCACTTTTTCATATGCTATGACAAATTCTGCGGGAAGCGCAACAGTGACCATCGATGCTGACCCGTCGCTTCCACTACTACTCGTCGTATCGGGGCCGAATCTCTACCCGTTTCAAGACACAATCGATGTTCTCGCATCGGGCGTCGGAATTTATCCCACGCAGGTCGTTTTCGAGGATGTTGTGGGCGACGGTGACGGATACATCAACCCCGGCGAGACAGTCCGCTTCATCCCGAGGATTTTCAACCTCGGCACCGAGGGCGCCGGCGGATTGACCGGAACCGCGCGCTCTTCCGAGACGCTCATCTGGCACGATTCGACGACGGCCTTCCCGTATCTGGCTTCGGGGGATACCGTTTCGGGCGATGAGATGAGGTTCACCGTGCCAGCCAATCATCCGGGTGTTGGCAACATTTTATTTTATTTAATCATTTCTGGCCACCCGGAAGGCCCTTGGACGCGCAATCTCTACCCACAGCCTGCCATAGAGCGTTTTAATGCGGTGTTCGACTATGCCACGATACTGGATCCGCCTCCCCTCGGCAACGGCGACGGTCAAATATCGCGTGGCGAACTCGTCGATGTTTGCATTACATTAAATAACACCTCTCAGGCAAAACTGACGGATGTCGTTGGCAAGCTCATAGGGTCGGAAAAGGCCTCGGTTTTGCAGGAACACGGCACCTTGCCATTTTGGGATGGCCGCGCCGAAGGCACGCTCGAACCCTGTTTCGCGATAAGCCTCTCCCCTTATCTCGAGCCAGCGGAGGTTGTTACTTTGCAACTTGTCTTATCCGGAGAAGGCTCGATTTACGATTATTGCGATACAATCGACATTCCACTCATCGCAGAGGGTTCGCTGGCAAATCACCCGACCGGCCCGGATGATTATGGCTACTACATCATCGACGATACCGATGTCGTCACACGGCTTGAGCCGACTTATGAGTGGAACGACATCAAGACTATTGGGACTATGTTCAGTCCAATAACATCGTGCGACGACTGCGTGACAACGGTTGCGCTTCCTTTCACCATGCGCTTCTATGGCGTGGATTACGACTCGGCCACTTTCGCGGCTAACGGATATATGTCTCCCGGACGTGACGGATATCAAGGCCCCGGAACCGGCACTCCGCAACACTTCCCGACAGTCGGAGGGCCAGGCGGGATTGTTGCGCCGGTATGGGCAGACCTCGCACCGCATCGGACATCGCCATACGGCGGAGATATTTATTATTATCATGATGTCGCAAATGACCAATTCGTAGTCCAATGGGATCAATGTGCTTTCTACTATGCCGGCGGGTTGGTCACATATCAGCTGAAGATTTGCAACCCTGACGTCTGGGCAACGCCCACCGGCGACAGCGAATTCTACATATATTATAA
>DSAF01000179.1 GCA_011388305.1 Candidatus Zixiibacteriota bacterium
CTTATGGTTCGGCACGGTTCTCTTTATCTTTTTTAATTATGAAAACGTCCTCCGCAAAATTTTGAACATTCTCCCCTTTGGGATAGGCGAGAAAATCGCCGAATTCGTCGAGGCCGTGAGGTTTTTCCGAAACGACCGCAAAGCCCTCCTCGAAGGCTTTTTTCTGTCGGTGCTCTATCAAGGCTCGCTTATCGCCTTTGTGTATTTGATAGCAGTCATTGCGGGCGTAAGCGAAATTCCTTGGAGCGCGTTCTTCGTCTTTGTGCCGCTGGTTTGGGTGATCTCACTTATACCCATATCACTCAACGCGCTCGGAGTGCGCGAGGCGAGCTTCAGCTATTTCTTCGAACTGTGGGGAGCATCTCCGGCGCAAGGCTTGCTCGTTTCGCTGATATTCTTCGGGACAAGCGTGATTTGCGGTATATTCGGAGGCATTATTTGGGCGGTTTCCGGAAACCGCCAGAAGGCGAAAGACATATCCAGCGTGAACAACGAACTTGTCTCGCCAGATGAGATAAAGTAATATAGAAAGCGAACACCATGTCTCATTACCACCCAACTATTCGGCAAATGTGGGTTGACAATTCGGAGGCCAATACATAGCTTCTATGGCTCTGGCTATGTGCCCTTAACAACTCTAACAGGATGTGAGGAGGGGTTATGAGAGAATTCCCCGAATGTCTAAAATGCGGCATAGGCAAACTTCTTCCATTGTCCGATTATGGACGGGATGGAGCCGCTATCCATTACAAAGTATGGGTTTGCTCGAACCCTGAATGCGGTTTTTCGCTGAGAATCGACAACGGCGAGGTTAGCTTCGGCAGAACCTTAGCCCAGTCGAATAAGTAGTCGTTCAACTCGATAACGGGCGCACCCAAAGCTGGAGCATGAAGAATCGACTGCTAAAAAATTTCCCCGCGAAACTATTCGCCCTGTTGGTTGCGGTGCTCCTCTGGATGCACGTCGCCACCGAGCAGAAATATGAGCACACCTATCGTTTGCCGCTACTCGTGGAGGGGCTTCCCGAAGAATATGTCGTGGGAGTCCCTCTTCCCGATTCTCTCGATGTCACTCTCAAAGGGCGCGGCAAAGACCTTATCAAGCTATTCTTTTCGGAGGGATTCGTCGTAATCGATGCCCGAGGGATGAAGCTGGGAGAGCGGTTTATTGCCCCTTCAGAGACGAGCTTGAGACTGCCGGACGACAGTTTCGAGCTTGTGGGATTCAAGCGAACCGAGCCTATTCGCTTTTTCGCGGACAGATATGCCAACATGGAAGTCCCCATCGAGAGCCGGCTGGTTCTGGAGCCCGCCGACGGCTTTGCAACCATCCCCGAGAAGACTACTTTTAGCCCTGAAGCTGTTATTTTGGGAGGGCCGGAGAGGCTCGTCCGCTCGGTTAAGTCCGTCAAAACCGTCGCCGACACATTTAGAAACCTGCATGAGAACACCACATTCGCCGTGAGCATAGACCAGGAGTCGCCGCTTTTGCAATATACTCCGAGAGAGGTTTCGGCACAGATTTTCGTAGAACCTCTTTCGACGGTGAAAATCGAGGATATTGTTGTGCGCGTCGAGGGCGCGCCGCCTTATACCACGCTTCAACTTACGCCCGCCACTATCAATATTACATTCACCGGCACCACCGATGCGATTGAATCCCTATCCCGCGAAAACATTCAGGTCATTGTTGACTATATTACGGATGAGAGCAAGCTGATTCGGCCGGTGATTTTCCATCCGTCGGACATCAAGGTGGTTTCGACGGAGCCTACGCATTTTACTTTCTCCACTCCATAGCAATTCTGCTTCGCGCCTATTACAAATACCCTCATAGGCCGGATAAAGTTTTCCTTGACTTATGCTGTCGCAAAAGATAGATTGAATATATGAACTTCAGAATCGGCCAAGGATACGATATTCACAAGCTCGCTTATGGCAAGCGGCTCGTTCTCGGGGGCGTGGAGATTCCATTCGACATGGGCTGTATTGCGCACTCCGATGGCGACACGCTTTGCCATGCAATCACCGATGCGCTTCTCGGCGCGGGAGGATTGGGAGATATCGGCAAACACTTCCCGGATACGGACGAATCGCTGGCGGGAGTCTCCAGTCTCGTTATTATGGCAGAGGCTTTCGCCGAGGTCAAGAAGCATCTCTGGCGAATCAACAACATCGATGCTACGATTATTCTCGAGCGGCCAAAGCTGGCGGAATATATCCCCAATATGTGCGAGAAGATTGCCGGTGTTCTGCACATTTCGCCGGATATAATCAACATCAAAGCCAAGACTGCGGAAACTCTCGGCGCAGTAGGCGATGGCGTTGCCGTCGAGGCACACGCCGTAGTGCTTCTCGTTAGGTAAGCGATCCCCCCACCCACGCCAGCGCTGGCATCCGTGGGACGCCAGTGCTCCCCACTGCGATAAGCTTTCTAACCGTTGCGCTTGGTCCAGTCGTATGGAATCGATGGGTCGTCCCAGTCGAGGCGGTGCTCGTCGGGGTCTTTGTAGTTATATGGTTTACTTGGGATGTTGACTATGATGGCTTCATCGAGGCCGACGCATTTCCACCCGTGATACACTCCCGGGGGCACGGAGATGAGCATTGGCCGATGCACGCCGATAACGAACTCGTTTAACTCGCCGAATGTGGGCGAATCTTTGCGCGCATCGAACAGCGCGACCTGAATTGTTCCCTGCACACAGGCGAAATTGTCCGTTTGGCATTTGTGGAAATGCCATGCCTTGACTACATCGGGGAGGGTTGTCGTGATATAGACCTGCCCGAACTCGCCGAAAATATCGTCGTCGTTGCGGAGGACTTCCATCAGCCTTCCGCGCGCATCGGGGATGACTTTGAGCTGTTTCGTTTTGACATCTTGAATCATGATTGTCCTTTGCGATGTATCGTTTCGTTGGCGAAGCCCAAAGCAATCTCGCTACTCCGTGAACAGACGAGATTGCCGCGTCGTCCATTCGAGACTCCCTTCGACAGGCTCAGGGCAACGCCTCGCAATGACAGAAGGGCAACGCGGGCGAGGCATGCCTCGCCCCTACGGCCAAACCCCTAACCTAACGCCCATAACCCATAACCTAATACCCAACACCTACTTACTAAACTCTCTCACGCCCTCGCCTAATATCTGTATCGCTCTTCTCAAATCGCCCTCGTGCAGAACATATGCCAAACGCGCCTCGTTGAAACCTCTGCCGGGAGTGGCATAGAACCCCGGGCCGGGGGCAATCATCGTGGTTTCGCCGCCGGAGTCGAAATCGGTGAGCATCCATTTGGCGAACTCCTCGATGTCATCGACGGGGAAAGTGACCATATAGTAGAATGCGCCGTTGGGCTTTGCGCAGAAAGATCCCTCGATTTTGGCGATTTCTTCAAGCCCTGCGTCCCTGCGCTTGCGGTATTCTTCCTTCATCTCGGCGAAGTAGTTGCCGTCGAGGTTTTTGAGAACAGCCGTCGCGCCGACCTGTTCGAGTGTTGGCGGACAGAGCCTCGCCTGCGCAAGTCTCCATACTGCGTCGCTGACTTCCTTGTTCTTCGAAATGAGACAGCCCACGCGCGCCCCGCACGCCGAGAAGCGCTTGCTTATCGAGTCCAACAGAATCGCGCGCTCCGAAAGCGATGGAATGTGCATGACGCTCGTATGCTCGCCCTCATAGACGAACTCGCGATATACCTCGTCGGAGATGACGAAGAGACCGTGCTTTTCGGCGATGTCCGCTATGGTTTGGACTTCCTCGCGCGTGAGGACTGTGCCGGTCGGGTTGTTAGGCGAGCAGATTAGTATCGCCTTTGTGCGCGGGGAGATTTTCGACTCGATTTCGTCGCGTGGCGGAAGGTGATAGCCATCCTCGGGCTTGGTCGCGACCGGCACGAGGCGGACATCGGCCATGGCTGAATAGCCGTTGTAGTTCGGGTAGAACGGCTCGAACACGATTACCTCATCGCCGGGGTCGGCGACGGTCATTATCGCGAACACGATGGACTCGCTCCCGCCGGTCGTCACGACTATGTTGTCCGCATCGAGCGGGATCCCCGCGTTTTCATAGTATTTCAGCAGTTCGTCGGTGTAGTCGTGAAGCCCCCGCGCGTCGCCATATGCCAGCACTTTCGATGGGTATGTGTGCACGGCATCCCAGAAAGTCTGCGGCGTCTCGATGTCCGGCTGGCCGATGTTGATGCGGTAGATTTTCTTGCCGGCTTTCTGCGCGGCGGTGGCGTATGGCATGAGTTTCCTGATTGGCGATGCGGGCACATTTCCCGCGCGTCTGCTCGTTATGGACATAGTTCCTCCTGTTGTATAAAGTTCAAGTATAATAATTAACGGATATTTCCTGCGAGAGTCAAGGGAATAAAATTCGCTCTTTGGGTGGTAAAGGGACATGGTATCCACCCCTTGAAACGAGAATTTGGATTAGTAGATTTAAGCTGGCTACACAGCAAAAGAC
>DSAF01000043.1 GCA_011388305.1 Candidatus Zixiibacteriota bacterium
CGCAATTTCTCTACTTGCCAACCGACCGAAAAATAACTATAATCCCTCATGGTATCCATCTCCTTGTTCGTGAACGGGTTAGTGTTTTTTGCTGTTTAGCCAGCTTAAATCTACTAATCCAAATTCTCGTTGCAAGGGGTGGATACCATGTCTCTTTACCACCCATATAAATGAATAACTTGTCGCTACTTTCCGTAAAACTAATTGGGCGATGAATTCAGTTGGAGTTGATTGGCGTATTTCATCGAACAGCGGCTTGCGCTTTATGGGGGTTTCGATTATACTATCTACATGAAAAAAGATGGCAAGAGAAGTGTCGTTTTCAAAATCGCGCGCATTGCGATTCTCTGCTACATCGGGCTTTGCGCCGTGGTCTTTTTTCTTCAGCGCAGGATGATATATTTCCCCACCGACGCGCGGGAGCTTCCTGCCGGCTCGACCATGTCTCTCGATGTAGGCACTGCCGTTTTGGAAATTTCGACTCGTCAGGCAGATGGAGACCGTGTGCTCATCTATTTCGGCGGCAACGCGGAGGATGTCTCATCGACATTGCCGGAGTTCGCACACGCTTTCCCCGAGCATTCCACATACATGATGCACTACCGCGGATACGGCAACAGCACCAGCAGGCCCACCGAAAAAGCTCTCGTCGCGGACGCTATCGCCCTTTACGACGCCGTAGCCGAGAGCGCAGGCAAAGTGATACTCGTCGGCCGTAGCCTTGGAAGCGGCATCGCCATTCGTGTTGCGGATGAGAGGCCGGCAAAGAGGCTGATTCTCGTCACACCGTTCGACAGCATCCTGAACATCGCCCGCCGGAGCTTTCCCTATCTTCCTGTTCGCTTTCTACTGCTGGACAAGTTTCAGTCGCACAAATACGCCCAATCGGTGGGATGTCCCACGCTGATTATTATCGCCGAGGAGGACGAGGTAATCCCCATGGAAAGCTCGCTCGCTCTCGCCGATGCGTTCCTGCATGGGATGGCCGAAGTCCGCGTCATCGAGGGAGCCGACCACAATTCTCTGTCGATGTTCCCCGAATATATGGACTTATTGCAGTCGGCGATTTTCGAGTTGGACGAACAATAGTGCAATAATTCGATGCCCAAGATTTGCCTGTTCTTTGTGTTGTCGGAATTCAAAATTTGACATATTCGGCAAAATCATTATCGTTTAAATGTTGATTTCACATCGAATAATTGGAGGCACGATGAAAAAGTTTATTGCTATTTTATTGCTTTGTTCATCTTTCGCCGTAATCGCCGGCGGAGGGCCAGACGACTACGGGTATTACTGGGTTGACGACGAAGACGGATTAGTCGAGTTCGATTGGATAGAGCCGGATATGGCCGACGAGGCCGTTTTCCCCAGCTATGACGATGATTTCGTGGGGATTCCGCTTCCCTTCCCAGTGATATTCTACGGCGAGACATACGCCACGCAAATCTTCGTCTCGACCAACGGCCTTTTAGGCTTTATTAGCACATCGATGGATGCATATTTCAATCAGCCTATCCCCACGTCATCGGCGCCGAACGCAATTATCGCGCCCTATTGGGACGACATGGCGCTTCAGGATGGCATATCCCATCTTTACTACCAAACCGAGGGGACGGCACCGAACCGAAGCTTCGTTGTCACATGGGTGGATTGGTTCTTTCTCGGCTCATACTCTGACCCCGAGGATCCGCTGACATTTCAGGCCATAATCTATGAGAGCGCCGACGGCGAAGAAAACGAAATCAAGTTCCAATATCTCGACCCATACGGCGGCGATCTCTGGGATGCCAACGGCATAAGCGCGACAGTGGGAATCGAGTGCCACGAAGGGATTATGGGACTGCAATACTCATACAACGAGGCGTCGCTGGATTCGGGGCGTGCGATTCTCTTCTTCAAGCCGCCGCCCTCGGAACATGACTGCGCAGTTAATGCGATTGTCTCGCCTTTCGGCAACAAGACCATGTTCACGCCCATCGAAGTCTCCGCGATAGTGCAAAATCGAGGTTCTATGCACGAGCCGGTGGTTCCAGTTTACTTCGACATTGCCGACTCGGCGTTTGATACCGTCTATTCCGAGACGATGACCATCTCGCTGGATGCGGGCGAAATCGATACCTTGCTCTTCCCCGAGTGGATGCCCGACAGAGGCGGAACATATAGAGTTCATTGCCGTATCGATGTCGCCGGAGATACTATTACGATTAACGATTACAAGACCGCGACCGTCGTCATCTGGGAGCATATCAGCTTCGGCGGGCCGGACTCGGCGGGATATGTTTGGTTCAGCTCATATAACCCCGAAGGGCCGGTCTATGTCGAACCGCCGTCGCTTATTGCGACGCCCGTGCCGGAGCTATACGGCGACGACGAGTATCACCAAATTCCCCTGCCGTTCACTTTCACATTCTACGACGAAGAGCATGACGAGATTTGGGTTTCCACGAACGGCTGGGCGACTTTCGGCCCCGACCCGGGGAGCAGTTTCTTCTCGAACCATATCATCCCCAGCGCATCCGGCCCCGCCGGCGGAATGCTTGCGCCGTTCTGGGATGACCACGACGCCGACACGGTCTTCGACACATCGTCATCGGTGAGAATTCACGACGACGGCGAATCGTTCTGGATTATTTGGTATAACATTTACTGCCCCTACGTCTTCACCGACCCGGGGGATCAGGTGACCTTCGCGGTTCGGCTGTTTCCCAGCGGCATAGTCGAGTTCCACTATGAGGACGCGCACACGCCTATGGCGCCGCTCCACGACTATGGCGGGAGAGCGACCATCGGTATCGAGAACCCATCGAAGACGGACGGCCTTCTATATTCCTTCAACGGCGACCCGCCCGGCAACCCGCTTTTCGACCGCTTCGCGATTCGTTTCCTTCCGCCTTGGGCCGGCCCTGACACGACAGGCCCCGTGATTGTCCACGAGGCTTTGGAGGAGATTTACTCCGACCCGCCGGATTTCTGCGTCGAGCTTGTGGCGCGGATTTCGGACTTCAGCGGCGTCGAGACCGAATCGCTGTTCGTCACCGATCCGTTCGTCCTTGCCGTGCCGTCGGATGGCGCGGTCGGCTCGAATTATCGGTTCACAGTTTGCGGGCTATTTCCGGGAGACACGCTTTGGTATTACTTCACCGCGACCGACACTGAGGGCAACCGCAGTCGTAGCGGGGATTTCTTCGCTATTGTCCAGGACCCGCACACCGGTGGCCCGGACATGATGGGCTACTACTTCGCCGACAACTGGGCGACTTGGGACACCATGGCGCCGACATATTCTTGGGTTGAAATCAACCCCGACTCCGGCGGCCCGGGCGAGCATGTCGTCTTCCCGGACGGCGAGCTTTCATCGGCGATAACGGTCGGCGGGATGTTCCCGTTCTATGCGGCCGTCGGCAACCAAATTGTTATTTGCAAGAACGGATGGCTCTCGACCGAGGCGCTCACCGATGCCGGAAGTCCTATCCCCGAGGGCGCATTCCCGAACCCCGCCGAGCCGAACGCCCTCATCGCCCCGCTGTGGATGCGTCTGACCTTCGTCGGCGGCGGTGCGGTCAGCTTCTGGGACGACACCACAGCTCGCAGGTTCATCGTGCAGTGGGACATGTTCGACTCGCTGACGACTTTCGCGCCTCTAATCTTCCAAACCATAGTCGAATACGGGCGCGAAGGCTCGTGGATTATTTTCAACTACAAAAACACAGACGGCCTTCATCGGAGCAATTCCGCAGTGATGATAGAGGACCAATACGGCATCGACGGGCTGGCATATCTCTGGCGCGGCGCACCCGAGGGCGCCTATGTCCCGAAAGAGGGCACATCGGTGCTTTTCTACAACCCGACGCTCTACGGCATCGAGGAAAAGCCGGAGCTTCCCGAAGAGCTTGCGCTTTCGGCGCATCCCAATCCATTCAATACGGCGGTGAGTATCGACATTCGCGGAGCGGTAGAAGCGTCAAGGCTCGATATATTCGACATCTCCGGCAGAGTCGTTCGCTCGTTCGAGCTTTCCGCCGGACGGAACAGACTCATCTGGAATGGCGACACACACGCCGGCGATGGTCTCCCCAGCGGAATTTACTTCGCGCGTCTCAAATCCGATGGCGAGACATTGAGCAAGAGATTGCTATTGGTCAAATAACATATCATAACGAACGTAAGCGAAGGCGGGTTTTGAATAGCCCGCCTTTTTCAAACCACACGGCAGAGGAGTTTTGTGCCTTTTTTCGCCGACAAGCGAAAGTGTTGACGATAACCCGATAAAGAAGTATGTTTAATGTATTAACTTACTTCAAGGAGGATAAATGTTGAAACGACTCGCAGTCTTCTCAATGGTTGTAATCTTTGTGGGCGTTGCTTTCGCCGAAGACCCCCCACAACTCGAACCGACAATCGCCGATGTCGAGGCCTTCGA
>DSAF01000035.1 GCA_011388305.1 Candidatus Zixiibacteriota bacterium
AGACTGATGAGTCGTGCAAAGCGTTCCTTCAACTCTGGCTCGATGCTCAAATTATGAAAGAAAGTAAGTGAAAATAATGTCAACTAAACTCACTCACATAGACCCATTTATTGCAACGCTACCAAGGTCGGTGTCTTCGGAAAAGCAGAAGCCGTATTTCCAGAAGGGATACAGCGAGAGCAGATCCAGCGGCCCTGCCTGTTCCACCCCCACGCTTCGCCTATGGTTCGGCAAAGGTGGATTGGCAAAATTTTTCTCTTGAACTTTGCCCCATATGCCGACCCGCCCGGCCAGTCGAGGCCTTCGATGGTTATACAGTGATTCACCCCAAGATTGGCGAACATAGCGGAGAACGCCGAGAACTCGTTCGTTGTAAGTTCTATGACAACGCGCCCATTCTCGATGAAGATTTGCATGGCACATACAAGAATACATGCTGACAGCCACTTGTCAAGACAAAAGCGGTAAAATCTGAGCTTATCTTACGCTTGAATGGCGAACAAAAGGGCGAGTCCAAGACCCGCCCCTATGTTGGATTCCCGATCAGGTCGGAAATGGCATGTGTTGGTAGCCGCGCCTACTTCAAATACACCACCCGTTTCACGATGGTCGCTTCGGCTCCGCTCAGTGACCGGGATTCCACACTCGCACGAACGAGATACACGCCAGAGGGTAGGGATGCGTCGGGACGCCAGATTACTCCCTCCGCACTACGGGCGCCCCCCTTTGACAGCGGGGTAAGATTCGTCTCTTCTTCCCCCCTTGTTAAAGGGGGGCCGGGGGGGATTAGCGAAGCCACCCGCCGACCCGCGAGGTCGTAAATCTCCACCCGTAGGGGCAGACGGTCGTGCGCCCCTACGCCGTCAATCGTAATCTTCACCGCGGAGTTGAACGGGTTGGGATGGGCGGAGATGGCGAACTCCTTTGGTAGAACGGGCTTAGTTTCATTGAGGCCGGTCAAGTGCGGCGGAGGAGGGGGGAATCCGAAACCGTGCGCGAATGACGATTTCGATAAGAACGTCCCCTCTCCGGGCGCAAACAGCTCCGCCTCGCGCGAGACGGCAACCCAATATCCCGACAGCGGCGCAAGCTCGGCCGGCGCAAAATAGTCATAGCTCGCGACATCCCAGCCATAAAGCGTGCCGTGAAGTATCGCTCCCGGCGGATCGGTCGTCATCGCGCCTGCTGGAGTCGTGTCGAACGGCGCTGATATCATGTTCCATCCGGGCGAAAGCGGTGCCCACATCGTGTCAATCGGCCAGCCGCCGACAATCCGCGGGGCACGATAGCCGTCCGCATCGAGAAGCCAAAGGCCTCGTCCGGTCGGCCATCGCGAAGGTTCGTAATATGCGCGGGTTTCGGGGTCATAGGCATATCGGAAAATAATCGCCGACGGCTCGCCGAGGACGACATCGGGGTCATAGATTTCAGGATACAGCGGGAGTGAAAAAAGTTCCCACGCCCTCGAAAGTAAATCCCACGCAACCAAAGACTTAGGCCCGGTGTAGAACCGAATCGAGAGCGTCTCGCCGAGCGCGAAATGCCACTCGGGATAGGCGCGCATATCGAGCTTGCCGTTCAAGAGCCAGACGCCCACCGGAAGGCGCTCCGGCGTCCATTCGACCGAGGCCTCGCCCTCGCCCTGCGTGATGATTCGCCATTCGAGCGTGTCGTCCTCGCTTGCGCGCAAATCCCGAAGCAGGCGATTGATGTGCGGATATGCGGGGTCGTCGAGCGCAAACGAGGCTTTCACGCGCGAGTCCGGTATCGGCGGCATGAAGATGTCCAGTCCCGGGTCGTAGCCGTCGGTGGCGGAGGGAGTCGCGCCGAACGTAAGGATGGTATGCGAAAGTCCGGGAGATGTGAATGTAAAGTCGGCGTTCCATGCGCGGTAGAATATCCGGCTGATACAGCTCGGCTCCGCGATGTTCGGCCCACAGGTGTCGGGCATGTCCATGACATTTTCGAGGCAGACAGTAATAGTCTCGCCGTGGGCGGGGACAATGCCGAAATCGGAGAGCGTGACCGCCACCTGAATGTAATTTTCCGCCCAATATGCAGGAAAGACTGTGGGGCGCAAGCTTTCTCCGTGAAAAGTAGCGGTCAGGACGGTCGTGTCCGTGCGGTTAAGGTGCTCCTCTTCTATCTTCCAAACGAATGTCGGATATCTGTCCGTTACCGATATGGAATCGCCCATAAAACGCACTCTCGGCGGATTCAAATCGGAGAACCACTCGACGGCTATCGCCGAGTCTATCGATTCTTCGGTTGAATGAAGATACGCCGAATCTAGCCGAACAACAACCCACCCGGATTCCCCCCAATCCTCGGAGGGAGTGAATATCATTGTCGAATCGTCTATGAGCGAGAGCTGTGCGGAATCCAGCGTGTAATGATGTTCATCATGGGTGTTGAGAACTGTAACGAAGGCTTTCATGTCCTCCAGCCCCGATGGATGGCGCATGCGCCATTTGATAGGAAGACGCGGGCAGGCCGAGACGATGCCGTCTTCAGGCGAGATAAATTCCGCCTCGATAGGCCAATAGTCGCGCCATCCGGTATAGACATAAACCGCGCCTTGCAAACCCTCGCCGCCGTCGAACATGGGGTCGGCGACAGCGAAATTGCGCATGCCGTCGCCCGTCACATCATCCGAGCCAAGCATCCGGTAGCCGAACCACGAACGAGTCGATGGCGCGGGATTCCAGCATGTCGTATCGACTCTCACGGTGTCGCCATATCGGCAATGCCCGAAAATCATGACGAACCCCGCTGAGTCGCCCGTAGGATCGAAGCGCATACTCACTGCAAGCTCGGTCATGCCGTCGAAATCGATGTCCCCCGCCGAGACTATCTCGCTCCCGAAGGACTGGCGCGCTCTGTTTCCAATTAATGTGTCGGCTCCGCCGCCGCCATAGGCGATAATCACTCTTCCGACCGAAGAATCCGGCAGGGCATGGTGATTGTATCCGGCGAAAGCCGCGTCGCCGTAGCCGTTGCCGGTGAAATCCTCGAGCGCCGCGACGGAGTTCCCGAAAAATTCCATCGGGTGGGCGCCGGTGAGCGTCAGGTTGGGGACACCGTCGAGAAGAGGTCCGCCGTGAAACAAGTAGCCCGCGCCGGGCTTGAACCAATACCCGCCAGCCTGCACAGCTCCCACGAGGAAATCCGGCCAGCCGTCGCCGTTGAAGTCCAGCGGTCCGCTTACGACAGTGCCGAAATCGTCGAGGCTGTCGAGGCCTGTGATGATGAAGTCCGGCGTGCCGTCGTGCGATGGCGCGCCATAATAGATATAGCACCGTCCGGTGCGCGGCCCGATTGCGTCGTTGTATAGCGCCGCAACGAGAACGTCGTCATAGCCGTCGCCGTTTTGGTCTCCGATGTTTGTGGAGGAATAGCCGAAATTATCGACAATCTCCTCGCCCAAGAAAAAAACATCCGGCGCGCCGCCAAACGACGGGCCGCCGAAGAAGATATAAGCCCCGCCCTTGCGCTCGACGACATTCGCGCCGACGAGAAGGTCCTCATAGCCGTCACCGTTGAAATCGCCAGCGGTCGAGAGCGAGATGCCGAACTGATCGTCTTCGGAGAGGCCGCCGATGACCATATCGGGGTATGCCACTCCGGCGGGAATCGGCCCGAAGAAGATGTCCACGCGCCCGGCGGCGGCAAGTGAATCTCCGCCGAAAACGAAGTCCGAACGCGGCGAGCCTACGGCGATATCCGGCACGCCGTCGCCGTTGAAATCGCCGGTGGCGAGAGACCATCCGAACCAGCTCACCGGCCCAAACGACGGGTCCGGCCTCAATGTAGTATAGACGGGAAGCCCCTGCGAGAGGGCGGCAAAGGAAATAAGCAAAACGGGAAGTAATTTTTTCATAGTAATTATATTATACGCTATCGCGGATGTTTTTCAAGGGGCAAGAAAGCCGAATGAAGCGATTACGCGCCTCCGCCCGCGCGGTATTACTGCGGTAAAATCTCCTTACTCTCCGTATTAATTCCTCGAAAATATTCGATGTGTGAAGGGAAGAAAGATGTCGAAGACTGGGCGGATGTGAGTGCGGAGGTGTAGGGGGCGACGGCCTCAATTACCAAATGCGGAACGGATTATTACCCCGATTTTGCGTTAACGACGAAAACGGGATCATTTTTTCTTAAATTCTCTGATTTGAATACATTTAGGTGGTTTTATGGTTATTTCCGTTATTTTTGAAGATTGGGAGACAGACTTATCCCTCGGATTTGTTGTTTATCGAGGTAATGTCAAATAGCAGAATAAGTTAGCTCAACATAATGAGATTCGTTCGAGCATTTTATTATATCGCCATTTGCCCATATGCGGA
>DSAF01000007.1 GCA_011388305.1 Candidatus Zixiibacteriota bacterium
AGGGAGGTTCGCCGGATACATCGGCTTTGGAGCGTTTTTCGGTGCGGTCGGCGGCGCGATCCCTATCTCGGTGCGCACGATAATCACCGCGATAGCGTTCATCGTCCTCGGCGCTTTGCTCATTTTCCAGGTATTCAGAAAGCCCAAGCCAGAGGAGGGTTGCCGCTGGGGGAAGCTGAGGAAAATCGCCTCGCATCCGGCGGTTTTCGGCCTGCTATTGGGGATAAATCCCTGTCCGGCCTTCCTGCTGACTTTGAGCAGGGCTATCGATGCTGGCGGTGCGCTGGCTGGGATTTTCCTGTTCGCGGGATTCTTCGTCGGCACGACGGTCTTTTTCTTGCCGATTAGTGCCGTGGGCGAGCTTGGGCGGCTGTCGATAGTCCGACGGTTGTCGAAAGTAATCGCGCTTCTCGTGGGGCTATGGTTCCTCGCGAATGGCCTTATCACAATAAGCCGCAGTGCGTTAGCCGAAAGCGATCAGCATTTCGATGTGGTAGAAATTTTCGATGCCGATACGGTTTTCCTTGCGGGCGATGGGGATTTATTAGTATATTTTGAAGATATTTTCGATTTCGACGGAGAGTTCCTTTCGGTCGAAGTTGACTCGACGCCAGATGGCGCGTGGTTGATAACATTCGACGAGCCGCCCGATACGGCGGCGTTGCTCATGCGCGGAGTAAATGTAATCTCCGCGCCCTCGGACTCGGCGAGCGCCGTTCGGACTGCCGAATTGCTGTCGAACTACGCATTTAAGCGGCTGGCGGAGCGCGGCTTCTATTTTAGAGTGGATTAGATGGCTCAAACATTGCACAGAAAAAGGCGAAACAGCAAGCCGCCATCGAAGGCATGGCGGACTGTTGTTGCAGTTTTCCTCGGCGCCGTGATTATCGGCGTGGGGGCATTTCTTGCGTTCACATTTTTTTCGAAGGGCGAACCTACTACGCCGACATCGCCGCCGCCACCGCCGCCTGTGACCGAAACGGTTCAAGCCGACATGGAAGCCGAGACCTTAGCCCCGCGCAGAATTCCAAGAGGCCTAACGACGGAGGAGGCGCTCGACGAGGCTTTGTATTCCGCTTTGGCGAGGCTCGGCGCACCCAAGAATTCTCTGCGAATTCGCAAGAGCGGCAAAATCGAGGGATTGGACAGGGACCTCATCGAGATTAGGGCGGAGATTTCCACAGCATTCCCGATGTCCATGGCGAATCATCAGGTTCAGTCCTCTTGGCGCGAGGCCGGTGGCGATATTATAGACTGCGTCGAGAACCGGCTCGGGCGGCAGGTGACGATACAAGCGGGCTTCGGGGGAATCACCACGCGAAGGGTAGTCCTTTCCCGCCAGCAGAAAGAGCCGCTTTCCGGCAAAGTTTGCCTTATCATCGACGACTTCGGAGCACTGCCACTTCGAGAAGTTCGCGGTTTTTTGAGCCTGAAAATACCATATACTGCGAGCGTTATGCCATCCGAGGAGTTCACCGACGAGGTCTATTCCGCGCTCGTCGATGCGGATATCGAGATGATAGTCCACATGCCTATGGAACCCGAGGGCTATCCTCGTGTCGATCCCGGGGAAGGGGCGATTTTCGTGAGCCTTCCCCCGAGAGAAATCAAGAAGCGCATCGAATCGTCGATTGCGAAACTCCCCCGCGCCGTGGGCATGAACAACCACATGGGAAGCAAAGCCACCGCAGATAAGCCAACGATGGCCGCCGTCGCCGAGGCACTGGAGACCACCGGCCTTTTCTTCATCGACAGCAGGACTTCGGTCTATACGGTTGCCGAGGAGGAGGTCAGAAAGCGCGGAATCCCCGTGACATCACAGGACGGCAACATCGATGTCAGCGACGATTCTACGGCAATCGCCAAGAAATTATTGGAGCTGGCATTGGCGAGCCGTGAGCGCGAGGGCGGGATGCTCATAGTCGGGCATGCACGTCCGAACACGCTTATCGCGATTAACCGTGTGCTCCCGACGCTCGAAAAATGGGGTATCGAATTCATCTCCGCCAGCGAGATGCTGGCCTATCGGAACAGGGAGGATTAACACGGCAAAAGAGGCAAAAATATCGAGGCTTCTCTCCGAAGAAACTATCCGGCTCGAGCTGAACAAGCCGCGCGAGTGGGCGGAACTTCTCGATGAGAACAACGGCGACGATTCCGTGCTTCCGCCCATTCAACAGAGGCGCGAGGAGATTATCGAGGAGCTGGTCGAGGTGATTGTCCCCTCGGGGAAAATTCAACACACTACGAAAATTTTGGGCGACCTCTTTTTTCGGGAACGACAAGAGCCTACCGCGCTTGGGCACGGCGTCGCAGTCCCGCACGTAAGGACTATCCATGCCAGAGATGTCACAATCGGGTTCGGGCGAACCAGCCATCCCGTAGATTGGGGCGCTCACGATGGCATACCGATCGACCTATTCTTTATCATGGTGACGCCGAAATACGACGATAAAGTCTATAACAAGCTCTGGCGTAAGTTCGCAAGCATACTTATATTAGAGACTACCAGAGAACGACTCCGACAAGCCGAGGAGCCCGGCGAAATCCTTCGCATCATGCGCGAGATCGAGTAGGCCTTCCCCGCCATACATGATTTTCTTAATAGCACGCTCGGGGGCGTCGGTGGCCGTGAACGGCCTTCGAAGTAGTCGGAGCACGATCGCGCTATTTCGCTAACGACACACCACCGACTACTTCGCACCCCCCTGCGATTTCCAAATCGCAGGGGGGCCGACGCCCCCGAGCGAGATTTTTCTGCATTGCGAAAGCCATCGCTATTTACTATATTAGAGGGTCAACATTGGAGGATCATGTCGTATTTAGTTTTGGCGAGAAAATGCAGGCCGCAGAGTTTCGATGAGGTTGCCGCGCAGGCGCACATCACGGAGACGCTGAAGAAGGCAATCGAGAAGGACAGACTGTCGCACGCATATCTCTTCTGCGGGCCGCGAGGCACGGGCAAGACCACAACGGCGCGAATTCTCGCGAAGGCGTTGAACTGCCAGAGCTTCGATGCCCCCACAACGACGCCCTGTGGCGAGTGCGAGAGTTGCGTCACCATTGCCGGCGGTAGAAACGCCGATGTTCTCGAAATCGACGGAGCATCGAACCGCGGCGTGCAGGAGATTCAAGCCCTCCGCGAGCGCGTCCAATATGCCCCGCAGGGGCGCTTCAAGGTCTTCATCATCGACGAAGTTCACATGCTGACCAAGGAGGCCTTCAATGCCCTCCTCAAAACTCTCGAAGAGCCGCCCGCCCGCGTAATTTTTATTTTCGCGACCACCGAGCCGCAGAAACTTCCACCCACGATAATCAGTCGTTGCCAGAGGTTCGATTTCCGGCGAATTCCCACGGACACTATCGCCGGAAGAATTAAGTCAATCGCCCAATCGGAGGGGCTTACGCTCTCGGACGACGCGGCGGAGATAGTCGCACGCAGAGCCGACGGCGGCCTCCGCGACTCGCTGTCTCTTCTCGACCAGATACTGGCATACGCCCCCAAAGGCGAACTTTCCGCCGACGAGGTCGCCGAGATATTGGGCATTCTCCCGCTGGATGCCTTCGTCCAAATTGCCGATAGAATAGCGGAGAAAGACCCCGCAGGTGCTATCGAAGAGCTTGACCGGCTTCTCGAGTCGGGAATAGACATCTCGCAGGTGGCAAGCGGTCTTGCCGAGCACCTCCACGGAGCACTCACCACGGCGCTCGGCGTCCATCGCGACGACATCTCCGAGCGCGCGACGGCCGAATACACCAAACTCGCCGAGAGAATCGACAAAACCGATATTCTCCGCATGGCCAAACTCGCGTCCGACCTCCAGACAAAGCTTAAATCATCCTCCACGCCTCGGTTCGTGTTCGAGGAATTGCTCGTTTACCTCGCGACGCTCGATATGGCGCTGGATTTGCACAATACAGCCGCATCGCTTGCGCCTTCCGCGCAGGCACCCGTCGGAGCGGCGCGAATACAAGCGCCTCCTCCGCAACAGGCCGTCATCCAAGAGCCGGACGACCACCCCCGTCCTCCACTCGACCCAAAATTCGCCGAGATAATCGAACATTTCGAGGCATTGCGCGGCGATGCCAAGGCCGATATGGTAAGCCACGCGAAAATGATAGAAGACGAGGGCCGGATAATCCTCAAATTTCCACATTCATTGAACTTTCAGGTCGAGAAACTTCTAATGAAGAAGGATAACCTCGATGCGCTGACAGAGGCGGTGCAGAAGGTTTTCGGCGAGGACACGCGGGTGAAGCTGTTGGTTGATGAACCCCCATCAGAGGCATCCGAACCAAAGCCCAAAAGCTCAACTGCGACAATCCCCGAGGGCGTCAA
>DSAF01000155.1 GCA_011388305.1 Candidatus Zixiibacteriota bacterium
CAATATCGACGAAGACTACGCGCTCCACTGCCTGTCGTTCATCGACACGGCGAAAATCCGCCCGTTCAAAATCGCCGTCGATGCAGGCAACGGCATGGCAGGCAAGACTCTCCCGCCAATTTTCGAGCGCCTGCCCGTCCGCGTCGAGCGCATGTTTTTCGAGCTGGACGGCACATTCCCGAACCATCCGGCCAGCCCAATCGAGCCGGAAAACACCGAGGAACTTCGCGCCAAAGTCGCCGGCGACGCGGAAATCGCCCTCGGCGCGGCATTCGATGGCGATGCCGACCGCATGTTCCTCATCGATGAGAAGGGCAATCTGCTCGGCGGCGACATGGTGACGGCACTCGTCGCGAAGAACCTGCTTGCGAAATCCCCCGGCGAGACAATCGTGTATAACATTATTTGTAGCCGCGCAGTGCCCGAAGCCATAGAGAAGGCGGGCGGGCGCGCGATTCGCACAAAAGTTGGCCACGCGATAATCAAGCCTATTATGAAGCGCGAAAACGCCATCTTCGGCGGGGAACACTCCGGGCACTTCTATTTCCGCGATAACTGGTTCGCCGACAGCGGGTTAATCGCGTTTCTCGTGTGCCTCGAACTGCTCTCTGTGGCGGGCAAACCGCTCTCGGAGCTGGTAGCCGAGTTCGACCATTATTGCCGCTCCGGCGAAATCAACTCTCGCGTCGATGATATTCACGCGACAATCGAAAAAGTCAAGAACTATTTCACTGCCCAAGGCCACGAAATCGACGAGCTGGACGGCATCACAGTCTCCGCCGAGACATGGTGGGCGAACTTACGGCCATCGAACACGGAGCCGCTAATCCGCCTCAATGCCGAGGCCGAGACAAAAGACGAACTCGACGACATTGTCGGCCAAATCCTGAAGATAGTTCGGGGATAATATGATAAAATTAAAACTATGCGCTCTGTTAAGTCTTATCGCCTTGCCCGCGATGGCCATGATGATGTCCATCCCCTCGCACATAACGGTTGGCGAACATCTCTCGGCCATGGCCGACTCGCCGCCATCGAACGCCATCGGCGATGTTGTCTATAACGCTCACAACGGCGACATCTGGGTTTCCACGGGGAGCGGCCTCGCCGTCTCGCGCGATGGCGGGGAGACTTGGGAGAGCAAGCTCTCCGGCACGGGGTTCGCCGCGCTCGCAGTGCTCGGAGACTGGGTGTGGGCCGCCGCCAGCTATGCCCATGACGACCCCAACGACCCCAACAACACGCTCCCCGCCGGCGATGGTTTCTGGGTGAGTTTCGACGGCGGCGGAACCTTCTCGCACTGCACCACTGCCACAGGCGCAACCGGCGTGGGCAGGCTGGCATACGATGTGGCGATTCTCCCCGATGGCGCGGACACAATCGTTTATGCCTCATGCTTTTACGGCGGCCTCATATACACCGCCGACCGCGGCGAGACATGGCAGAACGCATTCCCCGACGGCGCGGACAGCATCAACTATGGCGACCTCGGCCATCGGTTTTTCGCCGTCGCCGTGGATACATCCGCTGACCCGCCGGTGGTTTGGGCGGGCAGTGCGAAGGGGCTTTACTTCGGGCGCGAGGGGAAATTCGCCTGGGACAAGGTCGATACCACCGGCCATTGGATTCCCGACTCTGTGCCGATTCACGACACAATTTGGGTGGATGCCGATTCGTTCGAGGTCGATTCGGTTTCGCGCTATTATGTTGTCTGGCGGAGAGATACGCTCGATGTCGGGCGGCTTTCCGGCAACTGGATTATTTCGCTGAATTTTCTTTACGAGGATGACCGCACCGGCGTATTTGCATGCACGCGATTCACCTCGACGAACAACATGGGGACGGACTTCGACGCGATTTCATACTCCTTCGACGGCTCGGTTTGGCGGCAGACCGGCCTCGGATATGTGGCTTGGAACATCGGGTTTTCGGGCGACACGCTCTTGGCGGCGTGTAGGCACGGCCTCTCGCGCGCATTCCCCACTGATTACAATACCGGCGACACGCTGAAAATCGAGGGAATCGACCGTAATTCGGGGAATTTTATCCAGGTGTTCAAAGACGAGGTCGTCTCGGCAACGCGTTGCGGCGACGCGATTTATGTGGGAACATATTCGGAGGGGCTGGCGCGGACGTTCGACAACGGCGAGACTTGGGAGATAATCGCGAATTTTCCCTCGGCGGGGGAGGCCGCGACGCAAGACCCCGGCGCCAAAGACGGCGATTCGGAATATGTCTATGCCTTCCCGAACCCATACTCGCCGAGGCATCACGAGAGTTGCTTTTTCGCGTTCGATTCGCCGGATGGCGGCAATGTGACAATCGAGCTTTTCGATTACGATATAAATAAAGTCTCGACAATATATTTCGGCGGTGTCGAGAGGGCGGGGAAATCCCGCCTCCAGTGGGATGGCAGGCTCGAAAACGGCGAGGAGCCGGAGAATGGGCTTTATTTCTTCAAGGTGGAGACCGCCAGCGATGCCCGATGGGGCAAGCTCATGATAATCAAGTAATTATGCGATTTTCTGGAGATAACATGAAGTCAATGAAAGCAATCATTTTAGCCGTCCTCACGCTCGCTGTTTTCGCCAGCGCGGGAGGCCACACGGCTGTTTTCCTGAACATGCCCGTCGGATGGCGGAACATTGCCCTTGGCGGTTCTGGCGTGGCTCTCGGTGGCGACCCCATCGCCGGATGGTTCAACCCCGCAGGAATTCAGAAGATGCGCGGCGCGGGCGTTTCATCGGGGTATTCCGTGCTCGCGCTCGACCGCTCGATGACCTATGTCTCGGGCGGCTGGAACATCCAAAATGACGCGGCGGTGGCGCTGAGTTGGGTTCATACCGGCGCGGGGGAAATCGCCGGAAGAAACATCAGCGGCAACTACACCGACGACATCCAATACGGCGAGGATGCGATTTTCCTTACATTCTCGAAAGTCGTCACTCCGAATTTCAATATTGCCGGGAATGTCAAGTATATTCAAGCGCGCTTGGATGAGATGAGCACCTATGTTGTAGGATTCGACGCCGGAGTTTACGGCGAGGCGATGAATAAGAGCCTCAGCTGGGGTGCTGTCTATCAGAACATCAACATGAAATACCAGTGGAATTCCGCCGATGTCTATGGCTCGGGCAACGCATCATCGGCAGATGACGATATTCCGGCAAATCTCAAAGCCGGCGCGGCATATAGGCTCGGCATGGTGCCCATCACCGCGACTGCGGAGGTCGAGTATTATCGCATGGACGAGTTCCGATTCCGCGCGGGGGTGCTGGGGAATCCTATCGAAGAGGCCACGCTGGCCGTAGGAATCGACAACGGCCTGCCGACTTTCGGCGCGGGATATGAATTCGACGCCGGTTTCGGCAAATTCGGCGCGGGGTATTCATTTCGATGGGAGCGCGAAGGCCTCTCGCCGCGCCATTCATTTGACATTACCGCGAGGTTCTGATGAATAATCTCTACGATAAAATCCTCCGCTCAATAGAAGAATCCCGGAGTGCCGCGCTGTCACTGGTCGCGCAGTCCGATGAGCTTCAGCGGATAGTCGAGGCGATAGTTGAAGCATTGCGCGCGGGCGGAAAAGTCATGTTCGCGGGCAACGGCGGAAGCGCGGGCGATGCCCAGCACGCATCAGCGGAGTTCGTCGGGAGGCTGGGGCTTGGCGTCAACCGTCAACCACTGCCCGCAATTGCACTTACCACCGACACCAGCGCAATTACTGCTATCGCCAACGATTTTGGGTTCGAGGAAATTTTTTCGCGGCAAATCGAGGCTCTCGCGCGCGCCGGCGATGTGTTCGTATGTATGTCCACCAGCGGGGAGTCGCCGAATATCATCCGCGCTGTCGAGGCCGCCAAACTGCACAACTGCGCGACAGTCGCGCTCACCGGCCCTAAAGAATCCACGCTCGCGGAAATCGCCGATTACCACATCGCAATCGACGGCCCGAACACGCCTCGAATCCAAGAGGGACACGCCCTCGCGCTTCATATCATCTGCGAGTGCACGGAGATCGTGATTTAGCGCCTAATCGAATTCCGAAATCTTTCAGCCCGCACGAGATACACGCCGGAACCAACGGTTTCATCGGGTTGCCAGAAGAATTGGCCTTCGCTGTCATTTCGACCCGAAGGGGAGAAATCTCCTTGAATTGCGCGAGATTTCTCGTCGCTGTCGCTCCTCGAAATGACAGACTGATAGCTACTCGTAATGACATTTCACCCTCTATGGCATTAAAAAAAGACGCAAAACACTCTGCGCCCTTACTATTATACGGGGTCGACGGGATTTGGCGGCACGGCCGCAACGGAGGGGTTCAAATC
>DSAF01000144.1 GCA_011388305.1 Candidatus Zixiibacteriota bacterium
CAAGAGATACTTCGCTCGCTACATCGATAGAATAATCTATGCGCGTCGCGGGATTGAAGGGATTCGGCGTGTTGGGATAGAGCGCGAACTCGTAAGGTTTCTCCGTTTCTTCGACAGCAACCCAACTGAAATTAAAGTTAAGCGTAATACCAATATCGAACTCCTCGATTACAATCGTCGTTTCCGGCGGTGCGGCCTCGTATTCGGGAATCCTCGGGGCGAAGAAGCGCCATTCGGCATCGCAGACGGGCACCGAGAACGACAGAACACCGGCGGACTGCTCCGAGCGGACATAGTAGCCGTCGGGATAGTCCGCGTCGCCCCAGCCCTCGAAAATAAATTGCGGCACGCTGTCCGGCGGAACGCCCTCAATATTCACAAACAACGAGCAACTGAGCTTGTTCGCAGTAAATCCCGCGATATAGACATCCTCCCCCGCCATGAGAACCGAATCGCGGTAGTGCGGCTTGAAGATGAACTCCTCATCCGGCACGGGAACGACGCGATACACACCATCCGGCACGGACTGGTAGAACCTGCGGTCGAGCCGCACCTTCGTTGTGTCGAAAATTTCACCGCTTGCCAAATCAACTGTCATCATGCTAAAGCGGTGGAAATTCGGGATTGTCGGGTCGCCAGGGTCTTGGAAGAGAGCGCCCGATATAAAGTTCGGATACGGTTTAAGTCGCAAAAATGCAGTGTCTCCGGAGACGAGATTCCAGCTCGGCGGCCCCTCGGTGTATAAACCCTCCGGAAGCGGTGTGTCCCCCGTCTCGATATAAACCGAATACGGTTGCGGGAACGCGTTCGATATCGGCAAATAAGTGATGTGCGAGGTAGTGTCGCAATGGCGAACCATCGTCCCGACGACTACATGCGGCGCACGGAATTTCAGCCGCTTCGACGGCGGATTCCCAAGCTCGTCTATGTGAATTATAATCGAATCATTCGAAGGATAACAAGGGACATTGAAGTTCAGTGAATCGCGCAGTTCGAGGGCTATCTCGAAATAGGCCGTATGATAGTTCGGGTAAAGAAGCGGGATCTCATAGTCGAGCATCTCATAGGAAGAGCTAATGCGGTATCTCCCCGGAAGAACCTCGAACGAGAAATAGCCATCAACCGTCGTGTCTGTAAACATCTCGCCCCAAGGCAATTCCTGAAGCCTCATCTCGACCTCGCTTTCCAGCGGTTCGCCGGAAATCTGCAAAATCCTGCCGTTGAGTTTGGCGATGGCATTCTCATATGGCATCAGTTGAAATATCGCGCTATCGCCGATGCTGACATTCATGCACTCGGGATAGATAATGAATCCCTCCGGCACAGCGAAACGCCCGCCCTGTTCCTCGACGCAGATTGAATATGTGCTTCCCAGGGCCGTCGCCGCCGGGAATTTCAGCGAGTTATCCCATACATTACTATATATAACCTCGTTGAACATGCCCGAACGAACGGAGAACGAATATGCACATCCCATCATAGAGTCCGGCATGTCGAGCCTACCGTGGATGGATGTGTCGGCCTTGTAAATCTGCACGTTGTAATAACTTGTGTCTGGCGTGAGGGGCATGTTCATGCTGAACGGCGTGAGGTATCCAAAGACCGAGCCGTTATCTACGCTCAAGAGCGTGGGCACGGCGTCGCGCGCGCCCAATATCAGGCTATCGATTATTCCCACCCTCTGGAAACGCTCCCAAGTGCTGTCGAAAAGCTCGATAGCCATAGGCCACAGCGGAAAATCGCCAAACTGATCGGTTATCCTGACGCGGAACTCTCTCGAAGGAAGCTCTGCTGGGATTACTATGTCGTCCGTCCCCGATGCGGGGATATGCACGAGCAGATCGCGGGGAAACATGAGATAGCCCTTCGGATCGATGGCCTGAATCTGCGTGTCAAATCCTCCGAAGGGCAAAGGAATCTCGAAGCGACCGAGGCTGTCCGTAAAAGCCATCGCGAGCGGATAGTTCATATATATGGTTATTCCCTCGAGAGCGGCCGGCGAAACGGTGCCGTCGGGTGAAATCATGCCGGAAACAGTGATAGCTGGCGTCGCCCCATCGACCACATTGATAGTATCCGTGACAATATGATGATCATCCTCAAACGCCATGAGCATAATCTTCATCGGATTAGCCCAGAACGCCGGTAAGCCAAGGACAACTCTTCCGTTCGGGGGGTGCTCCGAATCGCGGAAAACATCCGGCCAGCTCGTGTCGCCGTCCGCAACTACAACATTCCCGAAAGGAAACTTCGCATCATCGTCCTCGCCGTAGGCGTCGGAGATGACCGAAATAATTAACTGCACAGTCGCGCCGGTGTCGCAATCCGCAATTATGGAAAATGCCGTTCCGGCGGGGATTTCCGAGACGGGCGATTCGCCGTCGATGGTGACAAACAGCTCGCTCACCGCCAAAACGGCCGTGTTGGCGAGAAGCACAGCAACAAGGGCAATATGTCCAATCTTGCTAATCATTTAACGTATATTGACCATTTTTCCCGTGAATTCGCCTCTCGGAGACGAAAGCCTGTAGTAATAAACGCCCGATGCGAACTCCCCCATCTCGATTTGGTGCGAAGACCTTCCGGGGGAAAGCTCCAGCGCTTTCGAATAGACAACTCTGCCGGAAATGTCATATACCGAGAGTTCCGCGCGCATATATTCCGGAGAAGCTACTTCAATTGATGCGCCGCCCATTACTTGCCTTACCTCGGCATGGAAAGCCGAAGCGTGCGCCCCCTCATCGATGGAGGTTGATCCATCGGGGCGTGTGTCGTAAATATCGGTGCGGTCGATAATCCTTCCGAATGAGCTTGCGCCGGGGAAACGCACCGCCGAGAAAGGTCTCAAAGTTCCGCCGGTGAGATACATCGTCCCATTAACCCACATATAGTTGCCGAATGTTGCCTCGACAGTCGTTAGGCCATAAACCTCGACGTTGTTGAAAAAACTGTGCGTGTCGCCGCCATCATAAACAAAGACTTTGCCGGATGCGGCTCCGCCGCGCGTGAGACCCACTGTCCCACCGGTGGCCTGAAAACGCCCGGTGCCAAGGCCAAAGTTCCATGGGCTTGCATTGTATCCGCTCGTAAACATGTATCGCTCGACATTAACCTCGCCGGTGCCGCTAAGGTAATAGCGTGCGTTGTTTCCCGAAGATCCCGAAACCCAAACTCCGCCGTTGTTCGAGTCCCATCCGGTGTTAATAGTTCCACCGGAGTGGTTGATAGTCCCGTGAAGAATGAAATCGTCGTCGAGATTGATAGTGCCGCCGGAGATATTCGCGGTGCCATCCACGACGAAACATTTGCCGATATCGCCGCTGTATCCGCCGGTGCCAAGATTGTAGTTCGTCTGGTTGACTGTCCCGCCGACCATATTGTAAGTCGGTATTCTCGAAGGATATGCCGGATCGATGCCCACCCACAGATTATGCTCGAGGGAGGTATTAGTGGCAGTAAGGTTCATCGTTCCGCTGGTCTGTCTAAAATCGCCGTTATGGTAAACGACCATCGAAATCTGCTCGCCGCTCCAAACGCCGGAAATATTGAGCGTTCCGCCCGTAATTCTAAGCTGTCCCACATCGACTATCGAGATGGCCCTACAGTTTGCCGTGCCAGTGACATAGCAGGGAGCGTCGCCCCAGTCTTCGAATCCGAATTTCACATGGTCATTTGATGTCGGCACCCAAGCATCGCGCCATCCGCCGGAGTAATATGCCCAGTTTATCGCGGTATTCCAGTCGTTGCCGGAGAGTGGCCACCAATAGAGATATTCTCCAAAGAGGCCGGATGCAATGAACACAAGAAGCAATAATATCGCGGGAAGTCTATTCATCATCGTTTTCATTTTCTTCCCTCCTTGTTCTATAATTTGGAACTTGGTCGCGGAAGCGCTCGGGAATCTCTTGAGACATGGGGTTCTGGAGAACCTCCTCGAGCGTGCCTGTCTCGTTGATGATAACGTTCTGTTCCCATGTCCACTGCATGCGGAGGACATGGCGGTAGTCGTAGCTCATCTCACTCTGCATGAACTCATCGAGCGTCATTTGTTTGATTCTGCCGTCGAGGTCGCGCAGAGTGAAGACTGTGTCATTCGGGAACGGGACGAAGTTCTCGCCGATCTCGAACTCTCTGCCAAAAATCTCATAAACGAATTGGCGTTCTTTCTCCTCGCCGTCGCTCGAAGGAGCCTCGGCCATGGCCGAGAACATAGCCCCGATAATCAGAACTATCAATAATGTCTTATTCCTCATTTTCCACCTCCGGTTTGTCCTTCTCGAAGTCCCAAATGTAGCGGTTATGTGC
>DSAF01000087.1 GCA_011388305.1 Candidatus Zixiibacteriota bacterium
CTACAATAGTGTCCTTTTTCACTAATGTCCCCAATCTCAATAATAAGATAAGAATTTTTTTTTCGCTTGTCAAGTCCGAAAATAATTCTCAACAATTTTTGTTTTCTTGTTCGGCATAATCGGGTTTTGGGATTGCCTTTGGCGTTGTATTATCGCGGGCGAGGCATGCCTCGCCCCTACGCCAAGATAACCCATAACTCAATACCTAATACTCCGTGACGGAGACGACTTGATAACCTGCAGGGCGTTTTGGGAGCATCTGGAGAGCTTGTCTGCACCATACAACATCGGCATTTCCGGCGATTTTAAAATCAACTGAGCGGCAGAGCAGTGAACCCCAAATATGCACACCTTGCCCACCACCGGTGATGTCCACGGAGACTTCGCCGAGGACGATAATCAAGCCGGTGAACTCGAACTGACCGGAGATATGCAGATTTCCCGTGACAACCAGCACTCCCGCGCCCAAAGTCCCTTTCGCGCCGTGCCCGCCGCCCTTGTCGCTTATGACTCCCTTACCGTTGCACCATGGACAAGTTTGTGTTCCTCCACCACTACATACATGGCATATTCTATCATCGGCCCCGGCAAGGCCGCCGCAGGTCGGGCAAACGACTTTTCCACTGCCGGCGCAGTCTGTGCATATTATCACACCTGTGCCGCTACAAGTGGCGCAACCGGTTGTCGGATCGATGCCCGTGCCGCTACAATAGATACACGCCACAGCTCCAACTCCGCCGCAGTCCGGACACTCACCAGTTCCTATTGTTCCGTTCTTTTGGCCGTCGCCGCATCGATAGCACGACCAATAATTGCCCCCTGCAGTTTTGGAAATGCCCGTGCCGCCGCATATAGGGCAATCGCCCGTGCCGTCGCACACCATGCAACCAAACAATCCGCTACCATAGCAACTGTCACATTCCATTGCATTGCCGCCGGTGCCTCCGCAATCGGGACAAGAGAAGCCTCCAACGCCCGCACAGGTTGAACAATCGACTTTTCCTGTGCCTTCGCATGTTGCACAGGCTCTCGCTTGCCACTCGTAGCCCGTTCCCGAACAACCCCAACATGTAACAACGCCTAAACCGTTGCAGTTAGGGCATTGATACAGTGCAGATCCACCAGATGGTGAATGCCCTCCGCCGGCAACGGTGAAATCGCCGTCAAGATAACTTACTTTGTAGTCATTGGGAAATGAGCCGATAATCCAGCCGGTTGTATCCGCCAGCTCGCCATTTTCTCCGGCGAATGCCGCCGCAAGTGCATCGAGGTCGAGCGTGTCATGATTAGCCATGAACGAACCTTGGATATAATTGCCGTGCTCATCAACAGTAAATATTTGTTCTTCGTGACCGGACATTGCTGTAGCGATGCTCGTTGAATCATGAATTGTAGCTACTGCTTGTCGGTGGTCTCCGGGAGGAACTGGGATATTGTAAGCGTTGTCTCCCCAATGGTGGTCGCCACCCTGAATCGTGAAGACATTGCCCGCGAAGTGCGGGTCTTCTGCCTCTATATATAGAGGCCCGGGGATGTGGTCATATCCCATGATTGCATAGCGGACGACATATTCCAATCGCCGCACCGCATTGCGCGAGACGCCCACCGAGCGGATAATTCGGCGGTCATCTTCGAGCCACGCGAAATCCGTGGAGTCGAAGACTTGGACGGTGACCGTTCCGCCCTCGACATCTTCGTTATCGTATATTATTCCGTGGGCGGCGTCGTTGCGGTTGAGGGAATCTATGGCCAAAATAGCACCGCTCTCGGCAATGTAGAATGCGCGCTTGCGGTGGCGTTCGTTTGCGGTAAGTCTCGAGTTATAGTGACTCGCCGCGAGCACCAGCAGAGCGACAAGGGAGATGATTAACACCACCATAATCACTATAAGCATGACGCTTCCGCGCCTGTTTGCGAGTTCATTTCTGATAGTTCTCATAATTCCACCGGCCTATCGGTTTCGTTCTTTGGCCTGTCTTTCGCGCATTTTTCGGATTTCTTCCATCCGAGCTTCGGTCTCGGGGTCGATTGTAGCTTCGCCTTGTCTTGCGTCCAATGCGCGCTGTCTGCTCTCTCGGACGGCTTCGGAGTGTAGTTCAGCCACGCGAGGAGAAGCCACGCGCGGCTGTGGAGGGTTAGGGTCGGCGAGTATGGAGGGTCTCCCCTGCTCGCGCGGGGCTAATTCTTCAAGCTCGCTGAGTTGTTCTTCGGAGAGCTGTCCTTCGGCTTGCATCGTCTCCGACTCGATAATCTGCGGGCCTGTATATTCTCTCTCGGCAGGGCTTCCGCTTCTAAAAATTAACAGAAGAAGAATTACAAAGCACACAAACGAAACGACACCGAAGATGATGTTCTTCGTATTACTCGGTTTCTTCCTTTTCTTTGCAACTTGCTTCTTCACAACATATTCCTATCGTTTGTCGAGGGCGATATTCAGGACAACTATCTGCGAACCTAAACTCGATCTGCGGTGATGGTCGCCGAAATCGGGGTGCGTATAGCTTCTATCTTTGATTTTCGAGCGCGCAGTGACATCGATGTTGACGGCATAAATGTTGTCCAATTGGTGCGACGCGAATGTATTCAATTTGGTGGTGTCTATGCGCGTCTCGTATGTTATTGTAAGATCTTCGATCCCATCGACGAGTTTAGTTAGCGTAGTCTGGTTATTGGCTCGGATGCCGAGATAGTATATCGTGTCGGCGCTGGATATCTCTCTGCCGATGCGGTAGGTATATTCGTTGAAAGTGCTCACGCGAGAACTGGCGGGGAAGGCTTTAGGAACAATGTTTTGAAGCCAGAAGTATATATAATCTTGCCCTCCGGCTGTAGCACGGCCATAAGAAGTAATTCGCGTGACAAAGGTATCGACAACTTCATCCGGCGGGCTGATTATCATAAGGCGAACGCCAGCTATGGGCTTGAAGTTTCCGGGGTCGAGGCACCAAAAACCCCAGCTACCTATGGCAACATTAAATGCGGCTGAAGTGACGAAATTCTCGTAATTCCCTGCCACGCGGATAGAGTCCGGGCCGCTTGTGGAATGCCCCGGGACAAGCGCGGGAATGCCGTTGGGTATCATGTATCCTGCCATGCGAATTCTGTCGAGAAGCTCGCCGTGGACGCGCGATGCGGCGGTCTCGGCCTCGATGCGCGCTTGCTGGGAGATATATCCTCTCCGCTGGCCACCCAAAAGACCGATGAGCGCCGTGACAATAATCGCCGTGATTATCATCGTGATGAGTAGCTCAATTAGCGTAATTCCCTTATTATCTGTATGGATAGGCATTTCGATAAAATATAGTGTTGTAGATGGAGACGTGATCCACGCCCTTGGAGTCGGTCCAAGTGACCTTAAGCTCGACGTCTTTGATGCGCGGCTTACCCATGTTGTCGGTGACAGTCCACTCGCGGACAAAGCGGATGTTGTTATCATAAGTTGTGTCCACGCCGCTTTGAATGTTGGAGAAGCTGAATCTTCTCAGGTGCTCGATTTTCTGCTCGGCAAGGGTCGATGCGTGATTATGAGCTTGGCTAAGAGTGTTCATTCTCGCCGCACCGATAAGCGCCATCCCGATGAATGAGATGATTATCGCGGAAATGGCTAAAGCCATCATCAGCTCGAGCATGGTGAATCCGGAGTTTTCGGATTGCTTATGTCTTCGTGTATAATTCACAGCTTATGAGCTTAATTTAAGGCTACTTGGAGCGTCGTTATGTATTTCGACCCAGCCGCTACTTGGGTTGACCGTGATGGTTCGATATTCTTCTGTTCTCATTGCTTTGATAGCGATAGTGGCCTGCGTTGATGCCGTGCCGTCTTCGAAAAAGGTGAAATAGTGTTTTCCACTGAATCGCCTATTGCCGATGAAGCCAGAGAACACCTCCACGCCCTCCGGGGGCTCAAATTTGTTGATTACTGTTTCGCCGGTGTCGGGAATATTGTTGTTATTTGTATCAATCCAGCCGATGATGATATTGTTGTCATAATCGACCATGACGCGGATTCTTTGCTTGGAAACTCTCGCTTCGCTTGCGATGTATCTCACCGCGGCGGCGGCGTTATTCGACTCGCCTACGAGGCGCTGGTGGTTAATCGCCTTGCGGAACCCCACGACAGACATGGTAGCGATGACGCCCAGAATCAGCACGACGGACATCATCTCGAGCATCGTGAAGCCTGCGGTTGTTGTAATCTTCTTAAACATATTTCACCATCTCCGCTTCCGGAGTAAATCACTATCTCTTTTTTCCATTTAATAGTATAAATAATAAAAAGTCAGCTTCAATAAGGGTATCCA
>DSAF01000074.1 GCA_011388305.1 Candidatus Zixiibacteriota bacterium
CGATGTCATTGCGAGGAGCGACAGCGACGAGAAATCTCCTTATGCATCGGACGAGATTTCTCCCCTGTGGGTCGAAATGACAGCGAAGAGTGAAGGAGATTGCTTCGGTCTTCGCTCTCGCAACGACGGCATGATTGAATTTTCATGGTCGCCACCAGAATCTCTGCCCTCAGGCGTCTATCTGATTAGGGCGTTTTTGGTCGAAAATTCCGTGGCAAAACGTGTCGTTTATCTCAAGTAGTATTTTTGCGAGGATTCAACAATTTCAATAGAAATAGCGTTGCAATTTGCAATTTGCTCTGAAAGAATATAAAATATAAAGCGGACATTTTCGCCCGAAATGCAGTTCTTACGGGCTTTTGCGCAAATGGCACATTTTTTGCGAATCATAAAGAGAAATGAAACATTCTTCATCATCAAGACGCTCTGGATTTACGCTGATTGAGCTGATGCTTGTCGTGATTATTATCGGCGTCCTTGCGGCGTTGGCTCTTCCACGTTTTAGCGCGGCGGCCAAAAAGGCAAAATACGCTCAAGCAAGGCTTTATCTTAAATACTTCTATCAATCTCTCACGATTTTCTACACCGAAACCGGATGCTATCCAGCGGATGCTTTCCCGAATATTCCTCCGGCTGGCATCATTCCGCAATATGCCGATGAATGGCCGGGGCCGGATCGGGACCCGATGAACTCCGTGTATCGATATGCGCAATGGCCGGCTCCTGGGGGAGGAAATTGGATAGGTGTGATTTATCTCGGCCCAAACATCATCCACGACTCCAGTGAAGGCAGTGGCAGTTTCTATGCAAACCATGGCAATTCCGGGGATATCCGCGAATATGGGGACGATATTTATATTGTGATTGAACACAGCGGTGCCGTGTGCAATTGATTCGCCTACTAACCTGAGCAACCCACTCTTTCTTCAACAACCCCACTGCCATCTTGGGATTGTTTCAAGACCAGTAGATCGCCTTGTATAAAAGACAGTGCTCCCCGCGAGAAAAAGAGGAGGGGAGGCTCACGATACTTATCTAACGAATATTAGAGGGCATCAAGTCTTAATGAAGGCAGGTTTACATAATATCCCTTATGGGATAGTTTGTGGCATATTTCCCTGCGGGCACTCGATCAAATATCTTAACAAACTGGCTATGGTCGTTTTGAGTTTGTCTCTCGGCGTAATCAGATCGACGAAGCCGTGTTCCAGCACGAACTCCGCTGACTGGAAACCCTTTGGCAATTCGGCGCCTATAGTTTGTTGGATAACCCGCGGGCCGGCGAATCCGAGTAGCGCTCCCGGTTCCGATAGGATAATGTCGCCGAGGCTGGCGTAACTTGCCATCACTCCGGCGGTTGTGGGATTGGTCAGGATCGATATAAATGGCAGACGAGCCTCGTGGAGTTTCGTCAATGCGGTGCCGGTCTTTGCCATCTGCATGAGGCTGAGTATTGACTCCTGCATTCTTGCGCCACCGCTCGCGGAGACCATTACTAAGGGTATCTGTCGTTCGACCGCGCGCTCTATGGCGCGAGTCACTTTCTCGCCGAGAGCACTGCCCATCGAGCCACCAATGAACTTGAACTCCATAAAACCGCAACTTGTTTGAATGGAATCAATATCGCCTATCCCAGTTATTATTGCGGACTTAGCGCCTGTTTTATTAGCAGTTTGTTGAAGTCTATCTGTATATTTTTTTGAATCTACGAAGTTTAACGGATCGGTGGAAGCGATCTCTGCGTCAAATTCCTGGAAAGTTCCTCCATCGATAAGAAAGTCGAGATAGTTCTTTGCTTCAATTCGGAAGTGATAACCGCATATGCTACAAACCCATAGGTTGCGTGCAAGTTCTTTTCGGTAGATAATCTCGCCACAAGATTCGCATTTCAACCATAAGCCATCGGGGATTTCCTTGGGCTGTTGGTTTTTTAGTCCAATAAATTTCCTCTTGAACCATGGAACGTTATTTTTTTTATTTTCAGTCATTTATATTTCCTCGAAAAATCAGATAAGAGCCTCCAAAATCGTTCTGAACAACTCTTCGCAGAGAGAACAACATCATCGTGTGATATGTTCTTTGCGTTCACAACATTGGTAATTCCAGCGATGCCAACGACGGCCATTCCGAGCCTCGAAGCCTCGGCGGTCTCCTTAGCCGTTGACATGGACATCCAGTCAGCGCCTGCAACGTGCGCCATTTGGGCTTCCGCGGGTGTCTCGTATGTCGGGCCGAGGATACTACAAAGCGTTCCCCGAGTGATGGGAATATCGGCATTTAGAGCAGTGTCGAATAACAGTTCACTTAAGTCTCTGTTATATATATTGATACGCTGATGATGACTTGGGGATAAAATCATCGAGGTGTCGATTTGGTCGGTAATCAAACCAAGCTCACCGGGGCGTGTTTTATCATTCAGCGTTCCAACGGCGCAAGATATGATTATAGTCTTTATTCCCAATAAGTTAGCTAATCTTACTTGAAATAGCAAATCATCTATCGAAACACCTTCGTAGAGATGCGTTCTTCCGGAGAAAACAAGAGCCATCTTATTGATATGGCGAAACTTAATCACTATAAGCTCGCCATCGTGCCCCTTTACCGATGTCGTAGGATAACCCGGAATAATTTTATATGCTTGCCTTTCAATAATTTCCCCGAAATCGCTAATAGATTGTGCAAGCCCTGACCCAGAAATCACTGCGAAGTCGAAAGTTAAATCGCAGAAACTTGTATCTCGAAGGTAATCCATAGATGCTTTCAAATTCAGGGAATTCACCTTGGCACTCCGGGTAAAAAATCGCGTAAATATCTGGGCGATAGAGTGTTTATATCATCGCTTCCATTATTTTTATAAGTGATATATCCTAACTTGCAGATATTCAAGCTATTATAGTCAAATGATATGATGTCTATATCGCAATTCTCCATGATCTCTTGAACATCATCGCCTACAGAATCGGTATATATAGATGAAATACCTCGCGATTTACAGATTTCCGCAAATTTCTCCGCGGAAAAAATGCTCGACGCGACTATTTCATTGGGGTTTTTGTCCTTATAAAACGAAAAAACTCCGCCGAAAACTTCGCCGCGCATGGCATCGAGGCAAACGGCGGTCTCCCCCGTCTTTCCAGCCGAAAAAGCCCGCGCCATAAGGCTGTCCACCGCAACCAGCGGTTTGTTTAGAGAATACGAGAAGCCCTTGGCTGTCGAAAGCCCCACGCGAAGACCCGTGAACGACCCCGGGCCGATAGCCACGGCAATGAGGTCGATTTCATCGAGCGCAAGGCCGCATCGCGAGAGCAGTTTGTCGATGTCCGGGACAAGGTTCTCGGAGTGTTTCGCACTCCCGGATGTGGTTATCTCGCAAGGAGCTTGCCCCTCCGTGTCAAAAATCGCGACCGAGCCGGCGCGCGTCGATGTGTCCAATCCCAAGATAATCATGTCGATAATTTAAGGTAATTTACTGCGCTTCGCAAGCACTTTCGCGCAAAAAGGACGACTCACAAATCGGCTCTGTCTAAAACAAGTGGAAAATGGATTTCTCTTCGCCCCTATGGCTCCTCGAAATGACAGATTCACTCGCTTTTCGCAATTTCAATTTGCGCTAACGCATTCGGACGAGACGTTCTGTGAATTCGAATTTTTCTCCGTCAGAATCCTCGGCGATAATCTTGTAAATATATGTGCCGTTTGCGATTGGATCGCCCATGTTGTCCCGACCGTCCCATCCGACCGAATTGTATCCATCGCCGCTCGGGCAGAAATCGAAGGTCTTTACGGGGCGTCCGCGCACAGTGAAAACCTTGATTGTCAAGTCTGCCATGGGCTTCGATAGCACATAGGTGAACTCCATGTAATCCCTGAACGGATTCGGGAAAGTCTGCACATTACGGAGCGGAGAGCCTTTGCCCGTATATATTTCCAGCTTGACGACGTTATTTTTCTCGTCAAGCTCGCCAATGAGGCTATCCGGGTCAACGAAGGCGTAAATCGCGTGGTAGTCGCGTGTAATAGTAAAGTTTGTATTCACAACGGCGAAGCTGTCCGCCGGATTCATCTCCGTAATTACTCGGTCGGAGCCGAATTGATTGTTGCCATCCAGAAAACGGACTACGACGTTCTTTGCGGTGGAATTTCCGCGGATTCGGACTTTCGCGGTGAGGTTCACCATATCGCCAATTTCGAAATTCGGCTGAAGAACGGCCAAATCGCCATCATCGAAATAGAGATCGACACCGTAGAAGAGCGTGTCCGGGTGCTCGGGGCGGTTACGGACTGCGACTGTGCCGCC
>DSAF01000066.1 GCA_011388305.1 Candidatus Zixiibacteriota bacterium
CAGCTATCTGTGTCCGGTTAAATTCTTGATGGATAATAGAATAGATATAACGGGAATGGCACATATCACCGGTGGCGGCATAGCCGGCAACCTCGTCCGCGTTCTTCCGGAGAATTGCAAAGCCGAAGTCGATGTCTCCGAAATTCCCATCCCGCCGATATTCGAGCTTATTCGAACCGCCGGCGACATCCCGCTCGATGAGATGTTCGATGTTTTCAACATGGGTGCCGGATATATCATCGTGGTCGAGGAATCTGCACTCGGGTCGGCGATAGAGCTTTGCGCACAGGCCGGATTCCCCGCCGTCCCCTGTGGCGAGATTGTCTCCGGCAAAAAATCAGTGATGGTTCGCCCAGCATGAAAAAACACCGCGAAATCGCCACGAAGCGCGATATAATCTTCGCCCTCTCCGGCGGCGTTCTGCTGTCGGCGGCGCAACCGCCACTGTTTTCGGGATTTCTGTCGTTTTTCTGCCTTATTCCGCTCTTCATGGCTCTCCGCAGGAAGTGCTCGTTTTCGGCGTTCGCGCTGGGCTATCTGTGGGGTTTTACGTCTAACTTATTGTCGCTCTACTGGATAGCCCTGCCTACTTTCGCTGGCATGGTGGCCGCGGTTATTATATTATCATTATATAATGCGCTCTTTGCGCTGGCATATTCTTTCGTCGAGCGGCGAAGCGAGCCGTTGGCGCTGGGATTGGCGCCGATATTTTGGGTTGGCATGGAGTTCATGCGCGGCTATGGCCAGCTCGGATTCCCATGGATGGACTTGGCATACTCGCTCGGGCGATACCCGGTCTTCATTCAGATTGCGGACATCTTCGGGCATCTCGGTATCAGCCTATGGATTGTCGCCGTGAACGCGCTAATTTTCGCGATACTCATCGCCGAGAGAAGGCGCTTGATTCTGGCCGTCTCGCTGATTGTAATCTTCACTTTGCCACTTTTGTATGGGATTATCTGCCTCCGGCGCCCCGCGCCCGAAGATACCATCCGCATCGCGCTGATGCAGGGGAATGTCCCCGCCGAGCAAAAGTGGGAATCGCGCAGGGCAAACGTGAACTTATACGCCGCGATGATAGACTCGCTTGACGCGCCGGTGGATTTGATAGTGCTTCCGGAGACGGCAACTGCAGTGTATCATCGCAACTATCCGGCGATCATCTCCGTGCTTCAGTCTGCCTCCGAGCGCGCCGGCGCGCCGATATTGGCCGGTTCGCTGGATTTCGATCCCGAGCGGCGAAGCACACACTACTATAACGCCGCAGTCCTCGTAGAGGCACAGCACATCAGCGAATCATATCACAAGATGGAGCTTGTCCCGATGAGCGAGCGCATTCCGTTCGAAGAGAAATTGACCTTCCTTCGAGATCTCGATGTCGGCGGAAGCCACTTCGCCCGCGGCGAGCGGTATTTCCTGTTCGATGTTGGCGGATGGAAATTCGGCGCGCCGATTTGCTTCGAGTCGGCGTTCTCGCGCTCATCGCTGGGGTTTGCCCGCGAGGGCGCGAATTTCCTCGTGAACATCACCAACGATGATTGGTTCGGCATGACGCCGGGGCCGTATCAGCATGCCAATTTTTCGCGTTTCCGCGCGGTGGAGACGCGCCTCTCATTCGCGCGATGCGCCCAGACGGGCATATCGCTTTTCGCCGACGAGAAGGGGCGCATCACGCAGAGCCTTCCGCTACAAGTCAAAGGCGCGCTGGTAGGCGAAATCGGGTTATCAAAACGCATGACTTTCTTCGCCCGCAACGGCCAATGGCTCGGCTCTGGCAGTCTAATTGCTACTCCGCTGATACTGATGTTGATTGGGCTTTTGCTCAAGAACTAACGGCGATGTGCGCGGAAAAATATTAACAAATGTGAATTGCCGTTGCCCTTCATGAGCGGACTTTTAACTTATTGCAATGAATAGATTTATGAAACATGTCCTCGCATTGACGCTTCTGTCATCATTGATTTTGGCGAATGTTGCCGGAAGCTGGAAAATTCATGCCGATGCGCACTTTGCTCAGCGAACGGCGACGCTCGACGGCGGCCTCTTTGTCGGCACGAAGGGCGGGCTGATTCATTACAATCCTATAGCCGAGAGCATGGACATCCTCACTAATCTCGATGGCCTCGGCGACTTGCACATCACCGGCCTCGCGGTTCACGGCGACAAGCTCTACTATTCCGGCGCCAACGGCGCGGTCGGCAGGCTCGACGGAATTCGATTCCGCACGAACTCCGACCTCGTCCGTTCCAAAATCGCGGCCAACGACCTCATATCGGCGGGAAATCACCTATTTGTGGCCACCTCGCAGGGAATTTCCAAGCTGAACGTCCTCGAGAGCCATGACCCCGTCGAGATTGCAGAGAATTACACCAAGTTGGGAAGTTTCGAGCGAAATATTCCGGTGACGCGAATATCCGCCGATGACACGCTCATCTGGGCGGCGACGGAAAGTGGCATCGCGTTCGGAAGGCTTTCCGGCAACCTCTTCATCCCCGATGAGTGGCGAAACATCGAGACAGACCGCGCGGTTTCGGCTATCCTCGCCGATTCCGGCGGCACATGGTTCGCGCTCGAGCGCGAGAGCGGAATGCCTACGATTTTCTGGACTGACGGCGAAATCATTGACACGGTTGCCGACGCATTCATGGACTACCGCAGAATCAGCGACTTATTCTACTATGACGGCGTTTTCCACGCTTCCGGCACGGATGGGCTTTTCTTCCGGCGACCGACCGGCAACTTTGGTAGAATTAGCGTTGACTGGCATTGGGCGGTGCATGGCGGCGTCGATGTGGAAGGCGAGCTGTTCGTGGGCATGGAAATAGGCTTCGGCGTCCTTCGCGCGGACACGATTCGCTCGATTTCGCCGAACACGCCTTGGGGCAACGGATTTGCGGATATGGCCTTCGGGCCGCACGGCGACATGTGGGTTATCTCCCAGAACCTCGGCATGATGCACCGACAAGACGGCAACTGGGACGCCTACATTACGTTCACGATTCCTTTGGGCGATTCTCTTATGAACATCGTTCGCGGGGGGATTTTCTCGAGCTACTCTATCACGCTCGATGGCGACGGCGCACTGTGGATTGGCACGAACGGCCGTGGCGTTTTCCGGCGCACTGCCGACGGCGATTGGAAAGTCTATAACAACACAAACAGTGTCCTTCAGGGAATATCGGACGCGCCATCGGTGGTAGTCTGCAGGGCTATTGCATACGACCGGTATCGCGATGTTATTTGGGTGACGAACTACGCGGGGACAGGCGCGCTTCTCGTTGCCGCGTTCGATCCGCGCGGCGACCTCGATGCACCGATAGTCAGCTATTACAGCGGCGCTTCGGGAATCCCTAATAATAATGTTCACGGAATCGCCGTGGGGGAGAGGGCGGTATGGCTCGTCCTCAAGGACATAGGCGTCGTTGAAATCTCGCTCGGCGCGCATCTCGACCAAACATCGGACGACTTAATTTATCTTTATCGCGATAACCTCCCAAGCTCGGCAGTCAATCAAATTGCGATAGATAGCGAGGGCAGGGCTTGGCTCGCCGCGAATGGCGAGTAGGCGTTATCGACCCGCGATTCGGCACGGCTATCACCGTGGACATCCCCGAACGGCTGTCGCTGGCCGTCTCCGACATCGACATAGACGAATGGGACAATGTGTGGATTGTCACCGACGACGGCGCAGGCATGTTCCGAAGCGCCGATTCGACTTGGCACGCCATCAAGACGCGATATAACGATAACGCCGAGCCTTCTGAAATGACCGATTTGCCCACGGACTACCTCTATTCGGTGAAAGTCGATCCCTCAACCGGCGATGTCTGGTTCGCCGGCGAGGGGGGAATTGGCATTCTGACCACCGGCTTCGCGGGCGAAGGCGACGATTTGCCCGAACTTCTGCCTTTCCCGAACCCCTTCGTTTGGGATGGCACGGCGGTGGCACGCGCGACTATCTCCGGAGTTCCGCCGGACGCCGACTTGCACATATATTCTGCCGACGGCCAACTGATAAGGACTATCACCGGTGCAGAAAAAGGCCCGACCGCCGCCGTCGAGTGGGATGCCAGAAACTCCGATGGAAGCCCTGTGGCCAGTGGAATTTATATTCTGGTCGCGCCGTCTTCGAGGGGCATAGCC
>DSAF01000085.1 GCA_011388305.1 Candidatus Zixiibacteriota bacterium
AGAATATACGAGCAGATGGCCGAACTTGAAAGGTAGGGCAAAATGAAAGCAAAGATAATCGAATGGCAACCGCTCTTCGGCAATTTGTTCTTGGGCATTGCGAAGACGAGGAATATCGCCGAGCTTGATCTATTGGATATGTTGATACATAAAAAGATTGTCCTGTGGGAGCAGGTGAAACATCTTCCAACGGCGGGGAAAATCGTGCCGCGAAAGGACAACAAATTGGGCATCGCCCTTCCGGCAAAGTTCGACGGTATAATTCTTCGTGCGGTTCCTCACGAGAACAACGACGCCGAGATTACTTATATTGGAAATAACTTTTACCGCATCGGCAATTGCGAGCTTCTCAACATGGCGCTGGAAATCGAGTTGTTTGAGGAGCGCATATTGGCGCTATATCAGCTCGGAAAGCTTGTGTATCAATATTTTGCCTGCGACGCCGAGATGAATCGCAAGCATTTGCATATGGTTGAAAGGGACAATCTGTGGGTGTTCGGCAACCGCGGGACGGAGGTCAACCGAAGGCTCATCATCGGCGATGGATTCAGCAACGGCAACCCCCACAAAGTAAGGGGATATGCAATAATTGAAAACGGCAATTTGCTCAATACAACACCGCCATGGATAGGCGAGCTGTTTGAAACATTCGTGCCGATTCCCGATTCCTTTTTCGATGGCTGGATGGGGATTACAGGCCGGCTGAGGCCCGTCAGACAGGTTTTCAACGATAACATCTGGCGGCCTAACATGATAGCGAAATACATCGTCAAAATTGGCGGCGGCAAGCTCGCCAAGACAGTTCCGTTGATGTTCAGCAGATATTGCGTCCTGCCCGATTTTACGGCTGTTGAATTCTCAAAAGACATCGAGATAATCGACGATAAGGCACTGGGAAACACTTTGTTTCTATCGCTCACCAACTATGGCAAGTATCAAGAGAGTTGCAAGCACGTCCTTCTCGCAGAGTTCAAGGATTGAGATGAACAAATTGCGCAGAGAAATATGGGATAAGTTCATTCAGGCCAATGGCGGTCTCGATAAAAGAGTTTATTTCCCGCTGAACTCCTGGATGAGGCTTTTAGCTAACATCGCCGTGGAGATGTCCGAACAGTGCGACACGGCGAGGATTTCACGCATGGGCAACATGTTCAAAATTGAAGTCGGAGAGACATTTGCCGAAAATCTCAAGACGCCCGAGGATTGGGTATGGGTTATCGGCCATGAATTGAGCCACTTCTCGCTCGGCCATCTCAATAAAATAAGACAGAGCAAGCCATTGAGCGCCATGGCCTGGAACTATATCTTCGATGTGGCAATAGAGGCGCGGATGTTCAGGCAATTGCCCTTCTCCGCGCCGTTTGAGGCGGAGTTCAGGCTCAAACCACTGCTGAACAACTCTAAGGACAAATCCTCTGCGATAGGCGCATTTCTCGTCAATCCCCTCGTGTGGAAATCCGCGGGCGTGGATATAAAAAAGTTCATCCGCTCAAGGATCACCGACAAAGCTCTCGCTAAAAGGGCAATCGATTTTTACTTCACGCTTTATCCAGAAGGCAAAGACAAGCCCGAGCCGGATTTCCATGTGCTCGTCGAGGAACTGCTATTCTGGCTCGACGGCGTAGTTCCGCTGTGGCTTCCGATTATCGGAAACGGCATCGAGGGCAAACTCCCAGGCTGGGCGCAAGGTCCCGAGGAAAGCGAGGTCGGCGGCTGGGAGTCCATGGATTGCAATGTCGAGGTTCAACCTTTGAAAATAGCAATTCCAAAAGTTGCCGCCGAAATCACCCGTGCCGTCACTTTCGACAGAGAGAACACAATCGAGCGCCGCCAGAGGGTGCTGTGTCACACCGTGATGCCCGTCATCGGGCGCAAGGGCGCCGCACTTCTCGGCGCGGGGATATACCCCGTCTTCTTCTCCAACAAAATGATGGTGAACTCGCCGTCGAACATGCGCCCGCAAGTGTTCATCGACCTTTCGGCATCCATGATACGCCATTGGCCGCATGTCTATGGTCTCATCGGCGGGATTGTCGGCTCCATAGGCGAGCCGCTGTGGGGCTTTTCGGGCAAAGTAGTCCCTCTGACGATGTCGCAGATTCGTTTAGGCGAAGTCCCTATCTCCGGCGGAACAGCCTTCGCGCCGATTATTGAACATGCCCGCGAGAAGCGTTTCAGGAGAATAATCATCCTCACCGACGGGCGTTTCAACGAGTCGCCCTCGGGAATCGCCGAGATGGTCAAACGCGCGAGAATCGACGTCTATGTAGTGCTTTACAATGTTAGCTCCAGAACGTTGATGCGTGATAACTTAATTGAGAGTATGATACGCACCTACGCGAAAAAGCAATGGACAATCGATTGTTGAGGCAATATATTGAGAAAAACGGGAAATAACGAAAGAGGCAAAATGCCCGAATCCAATCGCGGTGTCCAGCTCGAACGACTTATTTTGCTCATAAGGGAAATTTCCGCGAGCCGTCACGGAATCACCACCAGAGAACTCGCGGAAATCGCCGGCGTCGATGTGCGGACGATACAGCGGGATATTGGCGCGATTATGCTCGACCTTCCGCTGACAATGGAAAAGCGCGGCAAGGAGATTTATTACTTCTTCTCATACAAGCTCGACCTGCCCGCAGACCTTCTCTCTCTCGACGAGGTCGTGGCACTGCTCGCGCTCGTGGAAAGCACACCGCACTGGAAAGGGACATCGCTGGGGCGCTCGATAGAGAGCGTTCTGTCGAAGCTGAGGCAGTTGATTCCGCCCTCGGAGATGAACTTTCTGCGCAAACGGGAACAGCCGCTTATGGTTCAAAGCCGCGGGTTCGTGGAATACGAGCGCGACTGGCTGGAGCTTTTCTCGGAAGCTGTGGATGATGAGGCGCGCATTAGGCTGGCATATCGCAGTCTCGGCGACGGCAAAATCAAGCGGTGGTCGGCGGATCCGCTTTGCGTGCTCGAACACGATCAGGCGTTTTACGCCGTCGTGGGCGTGCCGAAATACAAAACCGTGCGCATTATCGCGCTTTCGAGGGTGCACAGCGCGGAGAGGTCGGGCAAGTCGTTCGACGCCCGCGCGTATGACTTCCGCACAGAATCGCTGATGAGGGACAGCTTCGGCATCTGGATTGGCGAGCCGACGAAAGTGCGCGTGCAGTTCTTTGACTGGAGCGCGGTATATGTCGCCGAGCGGATATGGCACCCCCAACAGCGAATCGAGCGCATGGACGACGGCTCGATTATCGTGGAATTCGAGAGCGGAAGCATCCCGGAGATCTCGCGCTGGGTGATGTCATTCGGCTCGACAGCCCGCGCGATAGAGCCGGAAGAGCTGATAACACTAATAACAAGCGAACTCAAAAAGTCCGCACAACTATACGGCCAGAAACAATAAGAAAAGGAGAGAGAGATGGGCGAAAAAACATCAGTTGAAAAGTGTATTCAGATTCTACAAGCTTCGGATCATTATTCGAGTTTTCTCGATAGTTTTATTTCGATTGTAAAACTGAATGTAGATTTCGAGAAGACACACATCAGTGAAGCTTTTTATTATCATATATGTAAAATGAAGCTTGCTGGATGGAAACATAAAGTGGAGTTTAATCGTGACGTTAAACACAGTTTTTCAAATTTTTTTCAAGATATCATAGCCTTTTATTTAAAAGCCACACTGCCAGAAGGATTTGTAATTCATGTTGAGAAAAAAGAAAAAAAAGTTCAACCGGATATTGTTCTTGAAAAAAACGGAAAGTATAAGTTTGTAGTCGAAGTCAAAACCAGTATTGGATATGGTAGAGAGGGGCTTCTAAAAATTGAATCTCGTGTTTCAGACATCAGTGCCGCATTCAATCTTCCGAAAGAGAATATAATTTACATATTTGAAATCCCTGATAATGGGCCAAAAGGTTTTAGGGATATTTATTGGGATAAAAGCGGCGTTCAAAAGGCCAGACCAAAAGATTTCCCATATTCTATCATTTACCCATTGTTTAGTGAGACAGACCCTTATTATTGGAAGTTCGATAAAGGAATAGATAGGAAAAAGGGATATCTAAGAATCACTGACCAAGAAATCAGAGATAGAGCGAAATCTAGTATAGTAACACCATTTGAGAGTATTCTCCAATTGATTACT
>DSAF01000012.1 GCA_011388305.1 Candidatus Zixiibacteriota bacterium
AAAATTGGCGGGAGAGTCTTGCCTGCCATGCCGTTGCCTGCATCGACGGCGATTTTGAACGGGCGGATTTTCGCCGTGTCGATGAACGACAGGCAGTGGAGCGCGTAGTCTTCGTCGATATTGAGCGCGATGATTTTGCCCGCGCGCTTGCCCGATGGCATGACGCCGTTTTCGACGAAGGCCTTGATTTGCGGCAATCCATCCGAGCCGGAGAGCGGGACTGCGCCGGCTTTGCAAATCTTGAAGCCGTTGTATTCCGGCGGGTTATGGCTTGCGGTAATCATGATTCCCGCTTGGCCGCCGAATTTGCCGACGGCGAAATACAGGCCGTCGGTGGACACCAGCCCGATGTCGATAACATCGGCGCCGGCGGTGGTGATTCCCTCGCACAGCGCGGAGAACAGTGCATTGCCGGATACGCGCATATCCCTTCCGACAAAGACCTCGGAGCAGTCGAGATGCTCGACCAGTCCTGCGCCGATGAGCCTGGCGATGTTCTTGTCGAGCGAGTCGGGGACGATTCCGCGAATGTCGTATGCTTTGAAAATCGATGGGTCAAACTTCATCTTTACGCTTTCGTTGTTAAATTAACGCGGGCGGGCGCACCCGCCCCTCGACCTTTACCTTTTACCCATAACCTATCACCTATCACCTAATACCCATAACCTTTTTACCCGATTCACGAGCTTCTTCTGGGCCTGCTGGCCCATCCGAGCTTGTCGCGGAGGACTTCGTAGAAAGTTCTATTGTGGTAATGCACGAAATGTGCCGAAAAGGGCGCTTTACGGATTTCGATTCGTCCCTCCGGGGGGATGTCGCGCGTGGATTGGCCGTCGAGAGTGAGGCGCGGCGGCTCGTCGCCGTCGGTGGAATACTCGATTTCGACCGTCTCGGATGCATCGACCACCAGCGGGCGAATCGAGAGGGTGTATGGCGATAGCGCCGTCACTTGAAACGCCTCCATGTCGGGCGAGAGGATTCCGCCGCCGGCGGCCATGTTGTATGCCGTGCTTCCGGTGGGCGATGAGACGATGAGGCCATCGGCGGACACGCCCGCGACGAACTCGCCGGAGACGAAAATCTTGTGGAATATGATTCGCGGGCTGTTGCCCCTGTCGAGCACCATCTCGTTGAGCGCGGTGTGGTGCTTGGGTTCGCCGGGCGGGAGGACATCGAGCATCATCCGCTTGACTATGGCGTATTTGCCCGCGACAATTTCCGGGACGGCGGCGGCAATCTCCGAGGGATCAAGCTCGTTGAGGAAGCCGAGTCTTCCGAGGTTGATGCCGAGCACGGGTATCGCCCTCGCGCCGACATTGCGCGCGGAAGCGAGCATGGTGCCATCGCCGCCGAGGGAGATAACCATGTCGATGCCTTGGGGCAGATTGTCCCACGAGACGCCATCGCCGGAGACGCAGTCGGCCGTCCGCGATTCGAAGAGGACAAAGACGCCGCAACTTTCGAGCGTTCGGGCAAGCTCTCCTATAAGCGCGACGACTTCGGGTTTGCGCGGGTTGGCGAATATTAGCGCTTTCTCAATTTTCCGCATAATCGACCTTTCGGCAAATGTCAAACCGAATGCAATTATTTAATATAATGCTATCGGGCAGTTTTGTCCATTGAACTCAAAAAAAACCTCGTTTATCGCGGCGGGACATGGAAATTCGCGAAAAATGAAAAAAATGTTTGATTTAAGACTCAATTCACAGTATAATTAACATATGAAACTTAAAACACGACCGATAGATTATCCACTGTATTTCTGCACTGCTCTATTCGGAGGAATTGCCGCGGGCGGGATGATTGTGTTGACCGAGTTTTTTATCGAGGATGGCGGCATTATCCTGCCTATAGCGCTTATTCTCATCGGCTTCATGGCCTTCTTGTTCTCGATGCTTATGATGATGAGGATTGAGATTATGCGAAAAGTGAGAGAACTGTCAGGCATCAATGAGGACGAGACCGATGGACAACCTTCGGGCTTTTCAATCAAGGCATTGATATTCTCGGTGGTCAATGTCGGCGTTATGGCCGCAGTTGCCTATTTGACAACTTATTTGTTCGAAATAGGAAAGTCCTATTACCTTTCGCTCATTCTGCCGATTATCTTCGTCCTGTGGATTATCGCGCTTATGCTCCCGATGAGGCGAGTTTCATAAAATAACTCCTCTATTCCCAACATCTTCTTACATGAAAACCCGGAGATGCTTGCTTCGCGTGGTGTGGCGAAGCCGCTTGAGCGCTTTGTCCTTGATTTGCCTAATGCGCTCGCGCGTGAGGTTAAATCGCTCGCCAATTTCGTCGAGCGTGAGAGACCTTTCGCGGTTGAGGCCGTAATACATTGAGACTATCTCCGCCTCGCGCTCGGAGAGGGTCGATAGGACGCGCTCGATTTCGTTTTTCATGGCCGTCATGACGAGGTCTTTGTCCGGCGAGGGGCAGTGGTCGTCCTCGATGATGTCTTTGAGCGAGTTCGACTCGCCATCGACGAAGGGCATATCGAGCGACACGTGGGCACCCGATATGCGAAGCGCCTCGGAGACATCCTTCTCCTTAATATTAAGCTGTTCGGCAATCTCGCTCTTCGTGGGCGGTCTGCCGTGCTTTTGTTCGAGTTTCGAGTTCGCTTTGCCGATTTTATGAATCGTGCTCACACGGTTGATCGGCAGTCTCACGATGCGGGATTGTTCGGCCAAAGCCTGCAAAATCGACTGTTTAATCCACCATACGGCATAGGAGATGAACTTGAACCCGCGCTTTTCGTCGAATCGTTTGGCGGCTTTTATCAGGCCGATATTGCCCTCGTTGATGAGGTCGGCCAGCGAGAGGCCTTGATTTTGATACTGCTTGGCGATACTCACGACGAACCTGAGGTTGGCTTTGACGAGCTTCCCGAGCGCCTCTTTGTCGCCGCTGTGGTATCGTTTGGCAAGCTCGACTTCTTCATCGGCGCTAACAAGTGGAGTCTTTGCGATTTCTTTGAGGTATATCTCTAACGAGCGGTCGATTTCAAATCCGCCGCCACTTCGCGATCTAGTCATGCTCCTCCTTGAGAAAAGAGTATCAAGCTTTTGCGATTTTTATTTGCCGTTTAGAAAAACCCCCACGACGAGTTTATTATATAAATTATACACATGATGTCAAGCCCCCGGGGGACGCCCTCTCATTGCGAGCAAAGCGATGAATCTTGTGCTATCAAGGAGATTACTCCGGATATTATAGATCAGGGAGGACACTATGTCCTTTTACCGAACAAAAATTTTTCGATAATAGCTCTCTCGGGGGCGTCGGCCCCACCTGCGATTTGTCAAATCGCAGGTGGGCACGAAGTAGTCGGTGGTAAGTCTTCCGCGAGATGCAACTATCGTGCCCCGACTACTTCGCCGGCCACGCGTCTCCGCGTGGCGCCGACGCCCCCCTCCCCGAGCGCGCGAAAAAAGAATATTCTCCATTTCAGACGAGCCAAACTGCTCGGAGAAAAATCTCTCGATTAGCATTGACAAACGCGGCTCTTATTAATAATTTAACCGTTCATTTTGTATCGAAACAACAAAAGGAAGGAGTTCCCGTGGCAACGGTAAAAAATTACGGGACAGAAAATATAAGAAACATTGTTCTTCTATCTCACGGCGGTGTGGGCAAAACAACTCTCGCCGAGGCCATACTCTTTTCTACCGGAGCCATCACGCGCATGGGTTCCGTCGAGGACGGGAACACCGCCAGCGATTACCATACCGCAGAAATCGAGAAGAAAAGCTCGGTTCAGCTGTCACTGCTTCTCGCCGAGCACAAGGGCGCGAAGATCAACATTCTCGATACTCCCGGATACTCCGACTTCATCGGCGAGGTAATAAGCGGCGTCCGCGTCGCAGATGCCGGAGTCATCCTCGTCTCCGCGCAAAGTGCGGTCGAGGTCGGGACGCAGAAAGCGTGGGGATATATCGAGGGCAAGCCCGCAATATTCCTCGTCAACCGCATGGACAGAGAGAACGCGGATTTTCCAAAAGCTCTCAAGGAGCTTCAAGACGCATTCGGCTGGGGCTTCGCCCCGATAGCCGTGACCATCGGCGCCGCCGTATAGTTC
>DSAF01000093.1 GCA_011388305.1 Candidatus Zixiibacteriota bacterium
ACTATCGGGCATGACGCACTGGTGCCGGTGAACCAACTTGTGTAAGATGCATCCCCAAAATGCGAAGTTGTTTGAACATTTGTGCCCGGCGCGGTTAGCTCGGGCTTCATAAGCCCGGGGGGGTGCGGGAAGTCGGTGTAAGTTTCCGTGTCCCAATGTGTAGGGCCTAATGAGGAGAAGTTTGCAATCTCCGTAGCGCCAATATTCATCGCGCCGACTGCGACTATCGCTGTGTTGGAGCTTGCACCCGCCTGCCATGGCGATGGGCAGTCGGCGGGCGCGCTGATGTCACGCGGGGCGGGGAAATGTCCGCCACTGCCGCTTCCATTGCCCGCCGATGAGGCCGCGATGACGCCCGCGGCCAGAACATCCTCGAAAATCACGCGAAAGTAATTCTTAATAGCGTCGGATGGGTCGCTCCAGCCGAGCGAAATCGAGAGCACATGCGCGCCCATATCGACGGCATACTGCACAGCCCAACTTACATGCGCGGGCTGTCCCCATCCGGTGTGATTGACGACCTTGAGCGCCATGATTTGCGCTCCGGGGGCAGTGCCGGTGCTATACTCCCATGAGCCATCCCCCGCCACGAGTCCGGCGCAGTTGGTTCCGTGCCCGTAGTCGTCCCACGGGTCGCCGTTGGAGTTCACGAAGTCGTATCCGTGATAGTCATCGACGAAGCCGTTCATGTCGTCGTCACTGCCGTTGCCGGGGGTTTCGCCGGAGTTCATCCACATTCTGTTGACAAGCTCATTATGTGTATATCGCACGCCGGAATCGAGAACAGCGACAATCACCCTCTCGCCGATGATTCCCATCGCCCATGCCTGCGGCGCTTTCACTTGATTCATGGCGTCAGTGACGGCCATGGCATCGGCGGGGGCGAACGGCCTCTCCGAGCGGATGCTCTCGAACGCGGCCTGAACGAGCTTTGCCGGAGAATTATCTGCGATGACGGCAATTTTTGGGATTTGGAGAATGCGGTCGAACGCCGTCGCGGAGACATCGAGGGCAATCGAGCCGCCAATCCACATCGGGCGGATGTTTCGGACATCGCCGGCGCGCTCCATTCGCGCAAGTTCTCGAAGCACGGGCGCTTGATGCTCATCGGAGAGCTTTCGAAGCTCGGCGGTCGCCCAGTTTCTGCGATGCGACATGGGGACTTGCCTTGCGGTCGCGAGAATCTCGACTCTGCCGGGGCGCTCCACGGCGATGAGAATCGGCAGGAACTCGCCCTCGCCCGCAGAAAGGGCCTTCGCGGGCAGAGATGAATCGACGACGAGCGAAAACGCCGTGCAACAGAGAATCATGAACAATGCAATTATCGAGCGCAACTTAACTCCTTTATCAATAGTCTTTTTATTATATCGCAAAAGGCGAAATATGCAAATTTTTTTAGGCAGAATGGATTTTGAAAAGGTGATAGATATCCCCTGTCAATTCGACCCGCAGGGGAGAAATGACAGAGGCAAAGTGGGCGGCGATTCGCCGCTATGCGTTCATGCGTATTGCTTCGATGGGATTGGATTTGGCCGCTCTGCGGGCGGGATAGATGCTCGATATCAGCGAAAGCGCAACCGAAGCGAGGCACACGGCGGCGACATCGAAGAGGCGCATATCGACCGGAAGCGCCGATATGGAGTAGATGTCCGCCGGAAGCGAGATTATCGCCCAGCGGTTCTGGATGAACGCCAGCGCCACCCCGATAATTCCGCCCATGACAGTCCCCGCAACGCCGAGAATTAGCCCTTGAATGAAGAACACCCGCCCGACGAGTTGCGATGTCGCGCCCATCGCGCGCAGAATGCCCACCTGCGTGGTTTTTTCCATGACTATCATAATCAGCGTGCTCGCGATATTGAACGCCGCCACGGCCACGATGAGGCTCAAAAGAAGGAAAAGCCCCCACTTTTCGAGCTTCATCCACGCGAAGAGGTTCTTGTTCATCTCCGCCCAAGACAGCGCATAGTATGGAAATCCGAGGTCGTCTTGGATTCGGTGGGCGATTCTGTCGGCATCGTAGAAGTTGCGGACGCGAAGCTCGATGCCCGTCACGGCGTCTCCCATCTCGAAAATTCTCTGCGCGGATTCGAGGTTGATGTATGCCAATGCGGCATCGAAATCGAACATCCCCGTCTCGAAAATTCCGCAGACCTCGAAGCGGTGGAGCGTCGGGGAGACTCTCGCGCCGCGTGCACCATCGAGGCCATAAATGATTATCGTGTCGCCGGGCCTTGCGTTTATGTTCTCGGCGAGATACAGCCCGAGCGCAATCTGGGGAACTCCGCTGTCGGGCAGTTCGGGGAGCCACTCGCCGCGGACGACCGTGCTCTCGGGGCTTCCGATGGAGACCTCACGCGACGGGACAATCCCGCGAAGCATGACGCCATCGAACAAGCCCTTGTGCGCGATGGGTGCTTTGACATAGACGAACGGCGCGGCGGCCACGACATCATCGCGCCTTGCGAGCCTGTCCACCAGTTCCGGCCAATCCACGATGTTCTCCGCGCGCAGAGAATGGACATTGATATGCGCCATAGTATCGACGATTCTGCTTCGCACCTCGCCCTCGAAGCCATTCATCACCGAGAGACTGACGATGAGCGCCGACACGCCAATCGCTATGCCGAAGACAGCAAGAACCGCCACCAGCGAGACGAAGCGGTTGCGGTGCTTGCCTTTGAGGAATCTAATCGCGATGAATAGCGCGGTGTTCAACTTCTACCCGCCCTGCCTCGGCTTGACCAGCGGAAACGCGATGACTTCTTTGAGGCTGTGGGCGTCGGAGAGTATCGTCACGAGCCGCCCTATGCCTACGCCGAGGCCGCCCGTCGGGGGCATTCCGTGTTCGAGTGCGGTGAGGAAGTCCTCGTCGATTTTGTTGGGCGCGTCCTCGTCGCCCTCGGCGCGCTGGGAGATTTGTGCCTCCATGCGCTCGCGCTGGTCGAGGGGGTCGTTCAGCTCGGAGAAGGCGTTCGCGACCTCGACTCCGCAGATGAAAAGCTCGAATCGCTCGGTAAGTTCGGGGTTGTCGGCTCTGCGCTTGGCCAAAGGCGAGAGGCCGACGGGATAGTCGAGCAAGAAGGTCGGCTGAACCAGCTTCGGCTGGACTATCTCCGAGAACAGCTTATCGACCAGCGGCCAATATGGCAGTTTTGGGTCGAAGTCGATGTCGTGAAACTTGAAGAATTCCACCAAATCGGCCTTCTCCGCGCTCAGAACATCGATGCCCGTGTATTCGGCAATCGACTCGACGAATTTCACGCGAGCGAACGGTTGCGCGAGCGAGATTCTCGTGCCCTCGCGCTCGAGAATGGCCGTGCCGTAATCGTCGGCCACGATGTAATCCTCGCCGGATTGAGCCGCGAATTTCGCCACCTCCCGCGCAGACTCGATAACAAGCCTCTCGGCGATGTCCATCATTCTGCCGTAGTCGGCGAAGGCCTCGTAAAGCTCGAGCAGTGTGAACTCGGGATTGTGGTCGCGATCGATGCCCTCGTTGCGGAATACCTTGCCGATTTCATACACGCGCTCGAACCCGCCGACGATGAGGCGCTTGAGGTAAAGTTCCGTGGCGATTCGCAGGAAGAGGTCGATGTCCAGCGCGTTGTGGTGCGTGGTGAACGGCCTCGCGGATGCGCCGCCGTAGAGCGGCGTTAGCGCGGGCGTCTCAATTTCGATATAGCCCTCGTCTTCGAGAACTCGGCGGATTGTCTTGATTATCAGCGCGCGCTTCTCGAGATTGCCCTTGACTTCGGGGTTTGAGAGCATGTCGAGGTATCTTTGGCGAAGGCGCAAATCGGGGTCGGTGAGGCCGTGGTATTTCTCGGGCAGTTGGAGCAGTGTTTTCGCGGAGATCCCCCACGAGTGCGCCAACAGCGTAGGCTCGCCGGTGCGCGTGGTGAAAAGCTCGCCCTTCGCCCACAGAAAATCGCCGAGGTCAAGCTCGTTCGCGCGGCTGAAAACCTCCGCGTCGTCGGGTGAATGCTCTTCGAGTGTGTTCTTGCGGAGGTAAAGCTGAAACGAGCCGGTGCCATCGGA
>DSAF01000191.1 GCA_011388305.1 Candidatus Zixiibacteriota bacterium
GTCGAGTTCGATGCATCGAGACGCGCGCTCGCCCAACTCTCCAACGGAGGCTATCTCGTTGAAGAGGAACTGTCCGGCGCGAGAAAAGTCCTGTCGGCGGCCGCGATGACATACGTTGCCGCCACTGCCATGGCAGTATTGCAACTACTTCGAATGATTCTCCTCTCTCGGAGAAGATAATTCTCACAAAACCACTCAATCAAATAAACGGAGATATTGATGAAACCACAAATCTTCGCGCTCATCACCGCCGCCGCATGGGGCATCGGCGGTTTCTTCGAGAAGAAGGGCCTCAATCTGGGCAACATTCCGCCGCATGTCGGGATAACGCTTCGCACCGCTGTCGCACTGGTAATTCTCGGTGCCGTCAGTTTCCCGCAGTGGAAGACATTGGGCAATGCCGGCGGAAAGGTCCTAATGTATATGATTATCGGCGGGGGCGTCGTCGCAGGTGCAGTGGGGATGCTGTGTTTCTATTATGCAATCAAGGGCGCGCCGCTGACGAAAATCATGCCTATTACATTTACATCGCCGTTATTCGGCGCGTTCATGGGGCTTGCGTTCGGCGGAGAGAGCCTTACGATAAGGGGCGGAATAGGCATCCTTCTGACGGTCGGCGGGATTATTCTTCTGACAATCTGAAATTGCGCTCGAAGAGTCTGATATAGGCGATTTCAATTCGCCTTATCTGTCTTTCAAATACTTGAAAACGATGCGCCTGTTCTGCCTCATGCCCTCGGCGGATGAGTTAGGCGCGACGGGGTCGGACTCGCCGTATCCCTTGATTGTGACTTGTTCGACATCGACTCCCCTCCCGACGAGCACCTCGCGCACCTTCTCCGCCACGCGCGTCGAGCGGTTAATGTTGTAGATGACGCTACCCTCACTATCGGTGTAAACGCCGATTTCAACCACTCTGTATGGATATGCCCTCAGGCGCTCAGCGATGTTGTCGAGCCTCTGCATGGCATTTGCTCGAATGTTCATGCTCGCGTCGTAAGCATCGCGTATCTCATCGCGCTCAACTGGCGCGACCAATGGGCATCCGCGAGCATCGACGACAAAGCCCGTAGGCGTTTGCGGGCACTCGTCGAGGCCGTCGCAGACGCCGTCGCCGTCGCTGTCCATGGGACAGCCATGTTCATCGACAATGCACCCTAACGGTGTCCCCGGGCAGTTATCTCGATAATCGGGAACGCCGTCGCCATCGGAGTCCAGAGGGCAACCAGTGGAATCGACTTTGATGTGGCTCGGCGTGTCCGGGCAGAGGTCGAGGCCGTCGCAAACGCCGTCGCCGTCGGAGTCTATCGGGCAACCGTGCTCATCGACTATGCATCCCCAAGGCGTGTTCTGGCACTTATCGATGCCATCGAAAACGCCGTCGCCGTCGCTGTCGAGCGCACAACCATATTCGTCAACAATCGCGCCGCGTAGTGTGTTCGAGCATGTGTCCCGCCAATCGGGAACCCAGTCGCCGTCTTGATCTTTGAAGCCGAACTGAAATACCAGCCCGACTCCGCCACCAACGGACGCCAAATCATCCGATGATCCGTATGGATACATCGGCCTCGCGGAGATGAAGAACTCGATGTCGATAATTGGCAGGGGCTTAAAGCTATAACCTGCGTGAACAACTGGAAAAATACCGCCGTCGTTCTCATCGTCGAGGGGGATCGAATATCCAAGCCCCGCCTCGCCGAAAAAAACCGAGCTTCGTTTAATATTGTGGGCAATCTCGTATGAATATCGGCAGGTCAGCTCCGGCGAGAGGTAGAGCAGGGAACTGTCGTTGTCCAAAGTATAGTCAGTGAGAGTGCCCTTGAGGGAAAACTCCAGAAGGTGTGGGTTCGAGATTCGCAGGAGCGCGCCTGCGGAGAAGCCGGTGCCGACTCCGTCAAGGGCGGTAATCGCTTCGCCGGAAACTCTCGCCCTGAAGGGGCTTTGGGCGAATCCTGTCACTGCGAACGCCAAATATGCAATCAGGAATATTCCAGAAAGAATACCCCTGATTGCTTTATATGTTAACGCCGAAGTGCGCATTCGGTTATTCTCCGTTTGCGACCGGTTATTTTTCCTCTTCCTCGCCGGCTTCTTCCTCCGCCTCGGCGACGATTTCCTCGGCCTCGGTAGTAGGCTCTTCGATAACCTCCTCGACTGCCTCGGCAACTGTCTCCTCGGCGAGGGCTTCTTCCTCCGCTTCGGCGACGATTTCCTCGGCCTCGGTAGTGGGCTCTTCGATAACCTCCTCGACTGCCTCGGCAACTGTCTCCTCGGCGAGGGCTTCTTCCTCAGAATCCGCCTCGGCTCTTCCGGCCAAAGCCTCGCCCAAAGCATCTCCGAACGCGGCGGTCTTCATTGGGTGTGCGCCGAGATAGCGATCGAAATCGGACTGCTCTTTGGTATCGAAGAAAGCATTCACGCTGAGGACGATGCGCCTCTCGTTTTTGTCGAACTCGAGAACTTTGAGAGGCAGAAGATCGCCCTCGGAGAAAGCATCTTGCGGGCGGTTGACTTCTTTGCCAAGTTGAGTCACCGGCACAAACCCCTCGACGTCGTCGGGAAGTTTCACCGTGACTCCGCGGTCGCTCATGCGGAGGATTCGGCCCTCGGTCTCTCTGCCGACGGAGTATCTTCCGGAAAGCTCCGGCCATGGGTCTTTTTCGAGCTGTTTCAGCCCGAGGCTCACACGGCGGTTATCTGGATCGATGTTCAGGACAACTAAATCCAGCGCATCGCCCTTCTTGATGACCTCGGACGGATGCATGATTCGCTTCGTCCAAGACATATCGGAGATGTGGACGAGGCCGTCTATGCCCTCCTCGACCTCGACGAAAGCGCCGAAGCTGGTGAGGTTTCGCACCGTTCCGGTGATTTTCGTTCCGGGCGGGTATTTAGCCGCGAGCATCGTCCATGGGTCCGGCTGAAGCTGTTTGACGCCCAGAGAAATCTTCTGGTTTTCTTTGTCCACAGAGAGAACAATGACGTCAATTTCGTCGCCCAGCGAGATGACTTCCGATGGGTGGTTGACGTGTTTCGTCCACGACATCTCGGAGATGTGAACCAAGCCCTCGATGCCCTCTTCAAGCTCGACGAAAGCGCCGTATTTGGTGATATTCACGACCTTGCCGCGAATGCGCCCGCCTTCGGGATATTTCTCCTCGACGGCATCCCACGGCGATGGCGTGAGTTGTTTGAGTCCGAGGCTGATTCTTTCCTTCTTGGCATCGTATTTCAATATCTTGACATCGATTTCATCGCCGACTTTCAGCATCTCGTTGGGGTGCCTAATTCTCGACCACGACATATCCGTGATGTGCAGAAGTCCGTCGAGGCCGCCGAGATCGATGAACGCGCCGAAGTCTGTGATGTTCTTGACGATTCCCTTGCGAACCTGATTTTCCTCGATTTCGGAAAGAAGGTCTTTGCGTTTGGAACTGCGTTCTTCCTCGAGCACCACTCTTCTGCTGACAACGATGTTCCGGCGGATTTTATTCAGCTTGATTACTCTGAAACTCATTGTCTCATCGACAAGCGCGTCGAAATCGGGGACTTGGCGAAGCGCTATTTGGCTTCCGGGGAGGAAAGCATCGACGCCCATAACATCGACAACCATGCCGCCTTTGATGCGGCGCTTGATTGTGCCCTCGACCAGCTCGCCGGATTCGTAAGCCTCGCGAACCTCTTTCCATACACGGGCGAAATCCGCTCTGCGCTTGGAGATAACGACCTGTCCGTCATCGTTTTCGAGCTGTTCGACATACACCAAAATGGTGTCGCCGGGCTTGACATCTTCCTCGAACTCCGACTTCGCAACAATGCCCTCGGACTTAAATCCGATATCGACTACGACATCGTCGCCTGCGAAACGAAGCACCTTGCCCTCTATGACATCATGCTCTTTGAGCGTCGTCATCGTCTCTTCCATGCGTTCGAGCATGGCTTCGCGTTCCTCGCGCGTGTAGTCATCCGAAAGCTCCTCGTCGTCGTCAGGGATGTCCCCCTCGGAGTAAAGCGGTTCGAGCTTGGA
>DSAF01000098.1 GCA_011388305.1 Candidatus Zixiibacteriota bacterium
ATGTTGCATTATAACTTTCCGTCTTTCTCGGTGGGCGAAGTTCGCAGGGGAGGGCCGCCCTCCAGAAGGGAAATCGGGCACGGGATGCTCGCCGAGCGTGCGCTCGAACCCGTTGTTCCCTCCGAGGAGATGTTCCCATACACCGTTCGCATCGTCAGCGACATCCTCGAGTCCAACGGCAGTTCTTCGATGGCAACAATCTGTGCGAGCAGTCTCGCCATGATGGACGCCGGTGTCCCCACGAAGAGTCCGGTCGCGGGTATCGCGATGGGCCTCGTCTCTGAGGGCGAGCGTTTTCAAGTTCTCTCGGACATCCTCGGCGACGAGGATCACATAGGCGACATGGACTTCAAGGTCGCCGGCACGCGCGAAGGAATCACCGCGTTCCAGATGGACGTGAAGGTTTCGGGAGTCTCGCTTGAAATTTTGCGTCAGGCTCTCGCGCAGGCCAAAGAGGGACGCGAAAAGATTATCGGCATTATGGACGAGACGCTCTCCACACCGCGTGACCAGCTCTCGCCCTATGCCCCGCAAATTGTGACAGTGAAAATCAATCCCGAGAAAATCGGCCTTCTCATTGGCCCCGGCGGCAAAACCGTCCGCTCGATTCAGGAGTCCACGAACACGACTATTGCAATCGATAACGACGGCTCAGTCCAAATTGCATCGCCTAACGCGGAGGGCCTCGAGCAAGCTCTCGAGATGATAAAGGGACTCACCGAAGAGGCCGAGGTCGGACAGATTTATGAGGGCACGGTCGTCCGCATCGCGGACTTCGGCGCGTTCATTCAGATTCTGCCCAATCAGGACGGCCTTCTGCACATCTCCGAGATGGAGTATGGCAGAACGAACTCGGTCGAGGACGTCATGAAAATGGGCGACAAGGTCAAGGTGAAGGTCATCGAGGTCTCACCGGACGGCAAGGTTCGTCTCTCGCGCAGGGCGCTTCTGCCCAAGCCCGAGGGTTGGGCAGAAGCTGAGAAGACCGAGCGTCCCCCTCGTAGCGGCGGCGGCGGAAGACGCAGATAACCTGATACATAACTTGGGCGGCCTTCGGGTCGCCCAAATTTTTAACCTAAAAAAACTAACCATGACTGTCGAAATTCATCAAACTGCGGTTGTCGAAAGTGAAGTTGAGCTTGGCGACGGGGTAGTCGTTGGCCCGCACTCATTTATACAGTCGGGTGCCATAATTGGGGAAGGCACGGAAGTCGGCTCCTCGGTGTGGATTTCCGGATTCGCGAGAATCGGCAAGGCCAACAAGATTTTCCACGGCGCATCGATTGGTGCGCCGCCGCAAGACCTCAAATTTGGGGGCGAGATTACCTCCGCCGAAATTGGCGATAACAATACTATTCGCGAGTTCGTCACAATCAATCGCGGGACATCCGCGACGGGGCGGACTATCGTAGGCTCGAACAACCTCATTATGGCCTATGTCCATGTCGCGCACGACTGTAAAGTCGGTAATAACATCGTCATGGCGAACGCTGTGAACATGGCCGGCCATGTGACAATCGAGGATTTCGTCGTGCTCGGCGGACTGCTTCCGATACACCAGTTCTGCAGAATTGGCTCGCACAGCATGGTGGGCACCGGCGCGCGCATCGTGCAGGATATTCCACCGTTTGCGCTCGTCGGCGCAGACCCAACGCGAATTGCCGGTATAAATAAAATCGGCCTTCATCGGCGGAAATTCTCCGAAGAGACGATACGCGCATTGAACGCATGTTTCCGGTTAATTTACTACTCGAAGCTCCCGCTCTCGCGGGCGTTAGATGAAATCAAAGCGAAGTTCTCCGGCGTCGCCGAAGTGGAATACCTTCTCGATTTTATCGAGAAATCTGATCGTAGAATTTTATTGAAGTAATTAGATTTAACTGCTTGCAGTATATTCCGATAGCCTACCGGACGTTCTTGGCCACTTTGCCGGCCTTGATGCACCTTGTGCATAACGTCATCCGCACAGCCCTGCCCTCGACTTTGGCTTTAACCTTCTGAAGGTTCGGGTTGAACTTGCGCAGAGTCCTATTAACCGCGTGCGACACATTATGACCGGAGCGTGCTCTCTTTCCGCATATTTGACATACTCTCGACATTATATCCTCCATGAGTCTTCATTCTCGAAATCGGTTCAATATAGTCATCGCACGGAGCAATGCAAGGCTTTTTTTTCGATAAATTTTCGTTATTGCACACCGTGGCGCGAACGCGGGATTATTTTTCGGCAAGCGTCTCGCGCAGAACGCGAAGAACGTTGTTCATGTCGAAAGGCTTTTCCTTGAAAAGCTTCGCTTTAAGGCCTTCTTGCGATGCCTTGACCAGCGCGTGATTTTCGTCGTATCCGAAGGCGGTCATGAGGATGACTACCAGTTTGGGCCTAAGTTCTTTGGCCTTGCGGAAAACTTCGTATCCATTGGCGTGCGGCATTTTGATGTCGCTGATTATTGCGAGATATTTATCGTAGTTCTTTTCAATAAGCTTTATCGCTTCAGCACCGTCTTTGGCGGTTTCTACGATGAATCCGTGCGCGCGCATGAACTCGGCGATTCCCTCGCGAATTGTCTCTTCGTCATCGGCAATTAAGATACGCGGGCACACGCCATCGATTGTGCAGAACTCGTGCTCGTGCGATTCGATTTTAACGGCCATATCGTTCGGAAGCTGGAGCATTTTGATGCCATCGAGATACTCGTCGATGGCCAGCTTTTCCGGCGGGTTCGAGAGGATATTAGTCAAGCGCGAGATGCGCATGCCGTTGAGCTTGAGTTCTGCGAGATATTTCTCAACAGAGTTGCGCGCCGATTTGTCTGTGAAATCGACCTTCTTATCCTGCAAAATCTCCTCGACATTCTGCCCGCAGATGAGCATCGACTGAAGATAGTTGTTGATGTGATGCGAAAGGGTGACTGCCACAAGTCGAATTGTTTCCTTGCGCTGAAGCTCCTCGATGTTTCGCTGGAGAGCTTTGAAGGGCCTCAAATCTTTAGATATGCCTTGGGTTCCGATGACATTGCCCTTCTCATCGAAAAGGAGCGAGGCCGACATGCTGATGGGAATGACCTCGCCGTTTTTGGCGCGCGCGGAAACTTCGAGCGACTCGATTTTGCCGTCATTCTCGCGGAGAAGTTGCCGCACTTTCCGCGCCTCGTCGCCGTCTTCATACAATATCGAGATAGGACGACCTTCCACCTCTTCGGCGGAATACCCAAGAATGCGCTCTGCGCCGCTATTGAAAAGCACAATCTTCCCATCGGCATCCGATGATACGATTATATCCGATGATGATTCAATAAGTTGCGTTAGATATTGTTGCATCCCGAAGAATTTACGCGTGAGGTCGCCACGCTCAATAATCTCCGAGGCCTCGCGCGCGAAAAGCTCCGTCAGGCGGAGATTCTCGTGCGAGGGAAAAGTGCCGTCGAACGGGTCGTCCACGGAAATAACGCCAAGAAGGTTGCCGCGCGAGCTTCGGAGCGGCACGAAAAGCATATCAGAGGGGTGCCATCCATCGGCAAAATTTGCCTCGTCGAGAGTGCTCTTGATGCCCCCAATACGTGCGTTAAGCTCCGTGTTGTGTGAGACAAAGAAGGATTCGCCTATCTTATAACGCTCCGAGAGAATTTCTTCCCAAACCTCTTGCGGCAACGAGGGTTTTCTGCGATGCTCGATTATCTCTTCAGGTTCGAGGCCGCTATATCCGACATCGACTCGCGAGTAATCTTCGTCAAAGAGCGATATAATCGCTCTGCGGAATAGCCTCGCGCGTGTGATTCCCTCAGCAACGAGATTGAGTTGTTCGACGACGTCGTCCGACTCCAGCACACGGGTGGTGATGTCGAAGAATGTGACGAGCTGGTGTTCTCTCTCGTCAACGGTCTTCCGAAGGCGTGCGATTTCTTCCCTGAGGGATTCGATGTTCTCTCTGCATTCATCCATAGTATTGGAGATGATAATCGCGCCGAAGGATTATATCAAGGCAAATTGCGATTAAAGTTAAATCCTCGTTGCTCCTG
>DSAF01000217.1 GCA_011388305.1 Candidatus Zixiibacteriota bacterium
CCTATCTGTCATCAATTATACTTTTTCTTTCGATTATCTTTTCATGAAGGCAAGCGAGGAGACTATGGCTCATCCATGTTTGAACCGAACGGGCAGGCCGGCGGGCACTCCGCGAAATCGGAAAAATGTAATTATCCTGACATATTCACCTTGCGAACATTCGTTCATATCCTTATTATATGCCCATGAACCCGCTGAACAAAGACAATCTCATAGTCGTCGATATCGAAACCACCGGCCTCGACCCCGCGACCTGCAAAATCACCGAAATAGCCGCGCTGAGGCTCGTCGATGGCGAAGTTGCCGAGAAATTCGTCACCTTCGTCGATCCGAAAATCCCCATCCCGCTGGCAATCACGCGCCTCACGGGAATCACCGACGAGATGGTCGCCGGCGCGCCATCCGAGGCCGAGGCGATAGCTAAATACTACGATTTCATCGGCCCGGCGGAAATTTTAGGCCAAAATGTCGATTTCGACATTGGATTCATCGCCGGAAGAGCGAAAGCGCTCGGAATGCGGGCGAAATCATCGAGAGCGATAGACACCATCCCCATCGCGATGGCACTCTACCCGCGCGCTATGGGATATAGTCTCTCCGCGCTTTGCACGCTATTCCAAGTCGAACTTAACAACGCACACCGCGCCGAGGCCGACGCGACGGCAACCGCCAAAGTCGCCGAAAAGCTGTGGCAGAAGCTTCTCAGCCTCGATGACCGCACGGCGGAGATTCTCGCGCTCCTCGCGCAATCCAGCGGAGACATGAAGCTCACCACTTGGATGTCGGCGGGCGAGCCTTTCCGCCGCAACGCTAAGCCCGAGCCGCCCGAAATCGACGAATCGCAAATCGCGAATTTCGAGAACATCGCCGGAATTCCCGCCGACCCCGCGCAGTGCAAAATGAACGAAAACGACATCGTAGGCTTTCTCGGCCCAGAGTCGCCGATGAAAGAATTCATCGAAGGTTTCACCGTCCGCGACGTGCAAATTGTGATGGCGCAAGCCGTCCTCGAATCGCTCGAATACGACACCTTCCTTCTGGCCGAGGCCGGCACGGGCACCGGCAAGTCCTTCGCATATCTGCTTCCGGCGATTGCGTTTGCATCGAAGAAAGCCCAAAAAGTCGTCATCTCGACGCGGACGAAGAATCTTCAGGAACAACTCTTCTTCAAAGATTTGCCATCGCTGAGACGCGGCCTGCCGTTCGATTTCCGCTCGATTTTGCTAAAGGGGCGCGGGAATTACCTCTGCCAGAGCCGGTTTAACCGAATATTAGCCGACCATACGGCGCTGAGCTACGATGACCGCTCTGCGCTCGCGCGCCTCCTGGTATGGACATCCGAGACGACATCCGGCGACATCGCCGAGGTAAGTTCATTCTACACGGCCAGATACGCTTCGCTGTGGTCGAAGATTCGGAGCGAGGTCGCCACCTGCCTCGGCAGGAAATGTCCTTTTCGCAATAAATGCTATCTCAATCGCGTCCGCTCGGCGACTGTCGATGCCCAAATCGTTGTGGTGAACCACTCGCTTCTTCTCGCCGAAATTGGCGATATGTCCGTCATCGGCGACTATGAGCACGCGATTATCGACGAGGCGCACGATATCGAGGAGGTTGCGGCGGAGTTCTTCGGAGCGCGAGTGAACTCATGGGTGATAAGCTCCGCTCTGGACGAACTTTACACCGAACGCCTGACAGGTAAAGGCATGTTATCGTCTATCGCCGAGCTTTTCGAATCTCTGGGCACGCCCTCCGACGAGTTCGCAAGTCATTATCAATCATGTATATCGAAGGTGTTGGCACTCCGCAAAGAGATAGACGGTGCATTCGTTTCATTGACCAACCAGCTCGACTGGAAATATAGTTGGCGCAACGCCCCCTATTCGCTCAAAATCCGCTTTCATGCCGGCGAGGATGTTTTCGAGAGCTTGAAGAACGACATCGAGCGGCTGGCAGGGCACTTAAAATCACTTGTAGATGAGCTTGGGCTGTTCCTCTCCTCGGTTAGCTCAATCGATGATGAGGCCATGGACATTCTGCTCCACGAGGTGACAGGCCGGATGGCGCGATTGTCCGAATGCGCCGATGCCCTCGAATATATGTCCAATCCAACGGATCCGGATTCGGTGTTCTGGTGGGAATCGCCGCAGAGGCAGGACTCCATCGACTGCGCGATTTGCTGGGCGCCTCTGGATGTCGCCGAGCGAATGTTTGAAGTCTTCCACTCGCAGAAAAAGTCGCTGGTCTTCACGAGCGCGACGATGTCGGTGGCGGAGAGCTTCGATTTTGTGAGAGGCCGTCTCGGGCTAAATTTTCTTGACAGCGAGCGAGTCGAGACGCTTAAGCTGGGCAGTCCCTATGATTTCCCCGCGCAACTTCTTGCGATTTTCCCCGAATTTTTGCCCGATCCTAACGCGCGCGACTATATCCCAAAACTTGCAGAGCTAATTGAGCAGGTTAGCAGGGAGACTCGCGCGGGGTCGCTCGCGCTTTTCACAAGCTACAGTGCGCTGAGGCAAGTCTATTCCGTGGTTGCGCCGGAGCTTGAACAGGAGGGCATCCTCGTTATGGCGCAGGGGATTTCCGGCGGAAGAAGCCAGCTGACGAGGCAGTTCATCGCCGACACCGAGTCGGTGCTCTTGGGAACGCAGTCGTTCTGGCAGGGCGTCGATGTCCGCGGAGACGCATTGCAAATTTTGTATCTAACGAAAATCCCGTTCGCCGTTCCGACAGACCCTTATGTCGCGGGGCAATGCGAGCGAATCCAACGTGGAGGCGGCGATCCCTTCTCCTATTACACGGTTCCGCAGGCGGTGATTAAATTCCGACAGGGCGCGGGAAGATTGATACGCGGCGAGGAGGATGTCGGGATATTAATACTCTGCGACAAAAGACTCCTGACGCGGCAATACGGCAACTCTTTCCTCGGCTCTTTGCCAGTCGAAGTCGAAAGAGCTAACACAATTGGCGAACTTGTCGCCAAAATCTCTCGCTTTCTTTAGTGAATTTATGATAAAAAAAATTCAATAATATGTTGACAGGGTTGATTTCGTCGTTATAATATGACCTGAACATGGGGACGCTTGCATGGTGTCAAAGATATTGATATGTTTATTCGTTATTTTGTCATCAATGCGCTCGACGATTGTGGAGCAACGCTCCAATTCTATTCGCAAGAATGCGCACGACTCATGGCTCGTCGCAGAAATTGACAATCACTTGTCCGTCGCAATGAATAATAGACAGACAATCTGATGGGAAACAACTGGCCCCCCCCGCGCCACATCAGAAAGGAGTTCGGAAGATGAAAATGAGCAGAGAACGCAAGATTGCGCGGTTTGACGAGAAATATCGTCACAAAGGAGGATTCGATAAGTTCAAGGAGATGGTGGATAATCTCGCCACGCTCGAGGAAATCGGAGCGCATTTCGGTTTCAGCAGACAGAACACCGCCGGTCTCTACAGAAGCTTTTTCGGTGAACCATATAACAAGGTTCAACATAAGCGCAAGCACAAGAAGGCCAAGGAGATAAGGCGCCGTAACACCGACCTCGACGCCCGCCTTAAAGAGTTTACACAGCTCGGCAAAGAGCGTAGCGCAAAGAAGACCTACTACACGAAAGTCGTCAAAGATTATGCCGAGAAGCTCGGAATCGAGACAGACCTCTCGGCCAAGCGCAACAGTTCCGTCAAAATGGTGCTCAACGGCAAATACGTGAATATCTCGGGAACTAACACCGAGACGATTTATCACATCCCGAGAAAGCGCAGGCCGAGCATATACTACCGCTTCGCTATCACGAGCAAGCCGGTGGATTATTGCATCTTCGTCCTCGACCTCGGCGAGGAGGAGGGCGAGGAG
>DSAF01000119.1 GCA_011388305.1 Candidatus Zixiibacteriota bacterium
CTCATGCCCGGGGCGCAAAGTGTAATTCAACTGTGAGGTCGGTGACGGCGCACTCCTAAGCTCGGCCTTAGGGGCAATAACGATGGCCTTATCGCTGTCCCAGATATGGGTTTTCTTGAAAGCATACGGAATCAAAATGACTATTGCAATCGACCAGAAGGCTATAGATAAACCCTTGAAAACACGCTTCTTGCGTCCCCGAAGAATAATCCCAAAGAACAGCGTGAGGGTTGCCAACATAGTGAAAATTGCGCTGGCGAGGATGAATTCCCCGAATGTGAACTTCCCCAGCAAATTATAAAAAAAACCCACCGGCGTGTCCTCATAGAGGCTTCGTATGGGGTTCCCATCCTTGTCAGCGATAACATCAACGCGGGTGCGGCGGACAAAATCAAGATTATGCTGAATATCCTTATCCCTCGGTGCGAGATATAGCGCTCTCTCATAAGCCAAAACAGCCTCGCCAATCAATCCCGCACGGAAGTAAGCGTTTCCCAAATTATAGAACAGCCTCGAATCGTTGCCGCCCATGGCAATAGCCGAATTATATGCCTCGATAGCCTCCGCGAAGTCGCCCTCCTCGTATGCTCTATTCCCTTGGAGATAAAGCTCCGTAGGACTTCCGGCGAAAGCCGAAAGCAAAGAGAATAACAGCAATATGGCGGCAACTCGTCTCATTTACTTGAAAACCCTGTCAACTTTTTTGATTAACTCTCTCGCCTCGTTGACCATTTCGCGTTCGGCCTCCTCTTTCACTCCCGGGGCGAAGCGAAGGAAGTTTGACTTCTCCAAAAACCCCTCGATTGCATCCAGCGTTGCATCATCGACGCGACGCTCGGCCAGCTTATCGCGAATTTCTGCATAAACCACGCCCCCTTTCGGAAGCCCCAGCCTGTCCGCGAGATAGTGCAATATGCCGTTCTGCACTGCCCCCACGAAGGCTTCCATATTTCCCGCAAGCTCGTTTGCTTTCTTGAGCTCCTTCATCGCGCGTTTCAATGCGCGGGTATATCTCGCATATCCCTCGTCGCTCTCCAGCCGAGACCTTCGGCGGGCGATGGAAATTCCTATCAATATAATCAGAAGCTCGAAAGAGAGCAAGTAATACAAGAAAACAAGCTCGTTTTCGTTGGAAGAAGTGGACACGCTCTCGCAGTCCGGCGCGATATGGCGAATATCCTCGCCGACGCGGATAACCTCACCGCGGACGACGGGCTGAAATCCCGAAGTCTCGGCATCCGCGCCGCGACCGACGATAACCCTCAAAGGCTTCGATACCGATGTCTCGTATCGTTCCTTGCCCGGGTTGAAGAAACTCACCGAATAGTTCGGCATGACGAACTCGCCATCGCTTCTGGGAACGAGAATGAACTCGAAGCGTTTCGTGCCGGAGACTTTGCCGCCGTCTGTGAAGATATTCTCCGCTTCCTGCGTGTCGAAGAGGTCGAATCCCGGCGGAAACTCCACGCGGGGCATTCTTATCTGTCGAATGTTCCCCGTGCCGGAAATAGTGATAACATAGCTGATTGCCTCATTTGTCAGCGCGGAGTCTTTGGAAACTTCGGTCGTCACGGAGAACTCGCCGACAAGGCCGTCGAAACCCGAGGGCGCGCCGGCCGGCAACGGCTTTATCTTGAGATTCGTAGGCCTGCCGGTGACCTTGACCTTGTCGCCCTGAGAGAAAAAGCCCCAGAAATCCCTGCGCGTGAGCACCGTAGCTTCAAGCTCCATCGGCTCGATAGTCCTATCGCCGGAGGACAGCGGGAAGATTGCATATCGTGAGAGCACTACAGTATTATAGACTTTATCGTCGATAGTCCGGCGCTGATAGTCAAGTTGCGTTGCACGGAACATCTCATGCGCCCAGAAGCCGGTGAATGATGGCTCCCTCGACATCGAGGCTTGGCCGAGGTTATATTGCGTATATAATGTGAAAGTCGCGGTGATTTGCTCGCCGACGAATGCCTCTCTCTTATCGACATGTGTCGAGAGGAAGAGGTTCTCGCCAATCTCCTGCGAGGATGGCGTGGGCGGCGCCTGAGGGCGGGGTTGCTGATGAGTCCTATGTTGCGGGCGCGGCGAAACGCTTCCATCGACAACCTCGACGCGGAATTGATCGGTGTGCTTAGTCTCGTTGTTCGCGGAAACAGGCAAGGAAGGCACAGTGAGAGTCCCTTTGCGTTTGGGCGCGAGGAGCATGGTAGTCGTCACCGTTCGGCTCTGTGTCATTCTGCCGCCGACGAGCTGTATGTTCGTGCTCGTGCTCGACCCGGTGCTCACCACGGCCCAGTCGTCGTTATCGCCAAGTTGGGGAGTAGTGAGGTTATTGAGCTTATCTCCCATCACGGTGACGGTCAGCGTGAGATTGTCCTCGATGCCTATCTGCGGCCTATTGATACTGGCCTCCACAGACCAATCCGCCAATGCCGCCGTCGCCAGCAGTAGAATCATGAAAGCATATTTAAGTCGAAATCGTCTCATTACCAGTCTGGTAGCCCGCGCCCGCGTCCGGTCTGCTGGCGTTGCATTCTGTCCTCTTGCATATCTTGCTCGTCGTCTTTGAATGCATCGAGTATTCGCTCGGCTTCCTCGGGTGTCATCTCGCCTTGCTCCGGTTCCGGTTGTTGTTGTTCTTGCTCATCTTCGCCGTCTTCCGGCTCGGATTGCTCCTGTTCCTGCTCCTGTTCTTCGTTTTCTCCTTGGTCTTGATCGCAATCGCTCTGGTCTTGTTGCTGTTGTTCTTGTTCCTCTTTATCGGCGAACTCTTTGAGAATCGCCCGCGCCAGCTCGAGATTATACTTCGCGTCCTCGTTCGATGGGTCGAACTCGAGAGCTTTCTGATAGTGAACTATCGCCCTCGCGAGCGAGTCCGCCTGAAAGTATGCGTTCCCCAGATTATATTGGATTTCCGCTTTCTCCATCGGGTCATCCGATGCTTCGAAAGCATTCTCCAGCTCCTCCTGCGCCCTCTCGAAATCTTTTTGACGATACAGCGACAATCCGATATTCTGCTTGATTGTCGCCGATTCGGGGTCGAGAACCTCCGCCTTGCGGAATTTGTCCAGTGCTTCGATGTAGTCGCTTTTATCATATGCCTTAACGCCCTGCGAAACATCGCGGAACGAGCCGGCGGTTATAGTGATTGCACCGAGTAATATTATCGAAATTACGGTCCGCATGTGGAACACGCACCTCCCGAGCATGTCGAACACGAAGCGCATTGGTTGCCCTTAGGCTTCGCGGTGACTGATATTTTGCGCCTAAACTTGCATTTTCCGCAGACAGGGCAGGTCGTTTCGGGGTCGTCGCGCCGCGATGTGGCGACAATCGCCTCGAATTCCGCCCCGCAGGAATCGCAGATGTATTCATAAAGCGGCACTATTTGCTCCCTTTCATGGCAATTTTCTTTTCTCTGCGCTCGTTCAAAATTGCGGCATACTCTGCACCCACGATGAAGATGTTCGACGAGTAGAATACCCAAAGAAGTAGTGCTACCAATGTTCCGAGCGTTCCATACAGGACATTATATTGCGCGACATTGGACATATACCATCCGAGGCCTCTTCTCGAAATCTCCCAGAGAATCGCCGCCAAAAGAGCGCCCCCAATCGCAGAGCGAAAGAATACCTTCGTCTTCGGGCCGACCATGTAAATTATTGTGAACATCGCCATCATCAGAGCCGGCGGCACAAGCGAAAAAAGCAGATTCCAAATCACCGGAATTTTTGCAGGATCAATGCCAAAAAGGCTCACCGAGAGGTTGCCGACTATTGCCGCGACTACCGTTATCACTATCGAGACGAGAAGTATCAAGCCGGCCATGAGCAAGAA
>DSAF01000069.1 GCA_011388305.1 Candidatus Zixiibacteriota bacterium
ATTAAGAATTAGTAGTAGTAGTAGTTCTGTGGATTCTGTGGATAACACAAAAAAAACACCACAACTCAAAACACTACAAACACTTATAAAAAAAAGAAATCAACACGCCGACTGGGGACAACGAGTGGAAAAGTCGGACTTTTCAACATTTCAAAGAGCCTTGTGGAGAAGTGTCGAAAAGTCAACAAATCCCTAACAAGTCATAAACACCTTATTAACAGGTTATCAAGCTATGCCGAGAGGTCGGCGCGGATGCGCGCTATCTTGTCGGCAAGCTCCGAGTCGGACTTGAGTTTGTCGCGGATAATGTTTATAGCGTGGATGACCGTCGAGTGGTCGCGCCCGCCGAAAAAGAGGCCGATTGTCTTGAGTGAGTTGTCCGTAAGCTCTCTGCAAAGATACATCGCGACCTGACGCGCCAGCGCGAGAGGTTGAGTCCTGCGCGCATTCTGCAGGCTCCTCTCCTGCACGCCGAACTCCGAGGAGACCTCCCTGCAGATGTCCGAAGGGCCAATCTTTTTGCTCGAAGAGCCGTTGCTGTAATGGCTTATGACTTCTCGGGCGACGCTGATGTCGATGTCGCAACCGGAGATGGAGGCAAACGCCAGAAGGCGGATGAGCGTTCCCTCCAGTTCGCGGACGTTCGAGACAACATTCTCGGCAATGAACGCGAGAACCTCGTCGCTCAATGCGATGCCGTCGAACTCGGCCTTCCGGCGAAGGATTGCCATTCTGCCCTCGAGGTCCGGCGGCTGAATATCGACCACAAGCCCCCATTTGAACCGCGAGAGCAGGCGCTCTTCGAGGCCGGTGATAGTTGACGGGGCGACATCGCTGGTGAGGATAATCTGCTTGCCCTTTTGGTGAAGGGAGTTGAAAATGTGGAAGAACTCGCTCTGGATGGACTCCTTGCCGGAGAAGAAGTGCACATCGTCCACGAGCAGAACATCGACATTGCGATAGACGCGGTTGAACTCCGCGGTGGATTTGCCGATGAGACTTCCGATGAACTCGCTGGTGAATCGCTCGCTGGTCACGTAGATGACCTTGGCGCGAGGATTCTCCTCTTTAATAAAATGGCCAACGGCCTGAATGAGGTGCGTCTTGCCGAGGCCTGTGCCGCCATATATGAACAGCGGTGAATACTTGCTCTTGCCGGGTGCTTCGGCGACGGCCAGTGCGGCGGCATGTGCAAAACGGTTGAAATCGCCCACGACGAAAGAGTCGAAGGTGTATTTCGCGTTGAGGTGGCGGTCCTCCGATGCCGTGTCGGGGTCGTATCGCTTGTATTTGCGAAGCTCGGGCACGGCGTATGAATATGTCCCGTTGCCCTGCGGAATTGCGAAAGTCAAACGGAACGAGTCGCCCTGCGTGCGCGTGATGACATCGAAAATCATCTCGAGGTGGTGCTGTTCGAGCCAATCGGCGGTGAACTGGTCGCGGACTTTAACGACGAGGTTCTCACCCTCGGCGGCGACGCCCTCGGTTTCCTCGAACCATGTGGCGAAACTCTGTCTGTTAATTATTGAACGAAATTCGGAGAGACACTGATCCCAAAGCTCTTTATTATTGTATGCCATTTCGAAACTCTATAGTTATCTTCATGTTATCAACATTTAAAATGTTAATAACTGAAGCTTTGGTTGAAGGTTGTAAAAGTTTTTTGCGTTAAAATTTATCAACAAGGCAAAAAGGGCCTTGATGGGTTACGTCTTCGCCGCGGCTTCGCTTATGTAAAAATTCTGAAAGCACCGCCCGACGGGCTTTTGTCGTGGTTTGGTTTCGATTGAGAATTCCCTAATCCAAAGACAGATTCAAAATATGGGCGATTCGGGATATGTCAAGGGGGAATTTTCCACAAAAATGAATTTTTTAATAAGCTCTTAACAAACGGGAAGTTATCAAGGTTGGGCAATATTCCCCGAGAATTCAATGAAAAAAAATCGGCATTGAATTTCAACGACTTATAGAAAAGATGCAGATAGTGGGCAAATACCGTTTGACAAACGCCTTTTCGATTGGTAATTTTACTCTTTAAGGTTTGAAAACATGAAAGTGAAACGCCTACCAATAATTCCGCTCCGCGAGATTGTAGTCTTCCCCGAAGTGATAACTCCGATACTGGTGGGCAGGCTGAGAAGCCTGTCCGCAGTGCAGGAGGCCATGATGGAAGACCGCCAGATTTTCGTTGTGGCGCAGAGAGGACCTACGGACGAGGATGTCCGCGCCGACGATTTATATCGCGTGGGCACCGTTGCGAACATCGTCCAAATTTTGCGCATGCCCGACGGATCGATGAAAGTGCTCGTTGAGGGTATAATGCGCGGCCGTGTGAGGCGGTTTTTTTATGGCCGAGACCACATGGAGGCCGCGTTCGAGCCGATAACTCTGGACGCCGAATCGTCCTCCAGCCCGAGAAGCGAGGCGCTCGCCCGTAAGACACACGAGAAGTTCAGCATTTATGCGCAGATGAACGAGGACGTCCCCTCGGAGATTGCCTCCACAATCGAGACATATCAGGACAGCCCCGGGCTGTTGGCGGACATGATATCCGCGCATTTGCCGCTGAATTTACACGACAAGCAGAGGCTTCTTGAGACGTTTTCGGTGGAGGACAGGCTTGGGCAGATTCTCGCGCATCTTACGAGAGAAATCGAGATACTGCGCCTTGGGGCCGAAATCGAGAGGACGGTTGATAATCGTCTTTCGAAATTTCAGCGCGATACTTATCTTCGGGAGAAACTCGATACCATTCGTCAGGAGCTGGGCCCCGAAGCCAGCGAAGACCCCGAGATGAATTCACTTCGCCGCAAAGCCAGAACGCGCTTAAGTGGCACACAAGCCTACGATGAGGTTCTTTCCGAGATAGACAAGCTTGCGCGAATGCATCCGGCCAGCCCCGAGGCCGCCGTCTCGCGCAATTACATCGACTGGATGTTGTCGCTTCCTTGGAAGAAACAAAGCCAAGACAATACCGACATCGACCACGCGCATAAAGTTCTCGACGAGGATCATCACGCCCTCGACGAGATTAAGGAACGCATTGTCGAGCATATCGCGGTGATGGCGCTGTCGCCGAAAGTTCGCGGGCCGATACTCTGCTTGGTTGGGCCGCCGGGAGTGGGGAAAACATCGCTTGGGAAGAGCGTCGCCAGAGCGCTTGGGAGAAACTTCATCCGCGTGTCGCTCGGCGGGGTGCAGGACGAGGCGGAAATTCGCGGCCACCGGAGGACATACATTGGCGCCATGCCGGGGAAGATAATTCAGCAACTCAAGGCCGCGGGCACGAGGAACCCCGTGTTCCTTTTAGATGAGATAGACAAGCTGGGCAAGGATTTCCGCGGCGACCCGTCGGCGGCCTTGCTCGAGGCGCTCGACCCGGAACAGAACTTCGCTTTCGTCGATAATTACATCGAGATAGGGTTTGATCTATCGAGCGTGCTTTTTTTGACTACCGCCAACACCACCGCAGGCATTCCGCCCGCGCTGGCCGACAGGATGGAGATTCTTCGCATCCCCGGATACCTCATAAACGAGAAAGAGGCCATCGCGAGGGGATTTCTCCTTCCCAAACAGAAGCTTGAAAACGGCCTTGAAGACTTGCAGATTCGCCTCACCGGCGACGCCCTGGAGAGCCTCATTCGCGGATGGACTCGCGAGGCTGGTGTTCGTGAACTTGAGCGCAAGATTGGCAAAATTATGCGCGTGACGGCGAAGAAAATTGTGCGGAAACGCCGCAAGCCTACGCGGGTGGACATCTCGTCGGATGAC
>DSAF01000180.1 GCA_011388305.1 Candidatus Zixiibacteriota bacterium
CCGAGAGATACATTCTATAATGTCCCCGGCATTCCGATTCACGTGTGGAATATCCCGTGGGCAGGCCCCAACTGGGAGTTCATCGGCGGCCTCTCGAAGTTCGGTGGAATCGATACGACGGCCATCACCTCTACGCCCCCGGGCTTGTGGGGCTCGGAGACATCGCCGCGAATCGCATATTTCTGGGATGCCGCTGGACATCGTTGGAACTTTAGCTCGAAAATAATGCCCTCATACGCCTATTTCATTCTTATGAACGGAGAGGGGCTTCTCAACGCAACTGAATAGAGTTTAATAACTTAGCAAGGGAGGCAACATGAAGAAGTTCGCAATTGTGGCGCTTATCATGCTCTCCGCGTGCGGAGTTTTCGCGGGAACCGTTTTCGGCACACTCGAATTCACCGCGCCAACTACGGACACGGGATTCGTTATCGTATTCCACGATTTCTCATCGCTATATGATACGATGCTCTTTTTCACGGAGGTATATCCACCAAGCTACGAATGGGTTATCTCCGATCCGCTTATCATCGATGATTTCGACTACTACGCCCTCGCGATAGTTCCCTCGGGCCTTATGCCAATTCTTGGCGATCCCGCGGGGCAATATCCGGGGAATCCCTTCCGTCTCTCGGGCGGAAACATTGCCGACATCACTATTCCGCTCGATACAATCGGCACGGTTTTCGGCACTATTACGGGCTACGATGGTCAACCGGATTCGCTTGTGCTCGGCCTTTACAACTATTATCCATTTCTTATCGGCCTTCCGCCGACATTGGCTTTCACCTATCGCCTCGACGACACCGTCTTTTCAATCGAGAATGTCCCGGCAGGTCCCTTTACGGTGCGCGCTTGGGTTGACTTAAACGGCAACGGCCATTTCGATAGTTCCGCCGCATATATCGAGCCATTCGCGTGGCACGAGAACGACATGGGCGACATAATCGCCGTGGGCGGCGGGAGCTTCGAGCCAACGGACATTCACCTTCCGTGGACCGGCGTGAGCGAGACGCAACCGCTTCCGGAGAGGCTCGCCGTGCATAGCTTCCCGAACCCGTTCAACTCGACTGCGACTTTCATAGTCGTCGGTGAGGGCGCGAATTACTCGGGGGCGGTTTATGACATTGCCGGACGTAAGGTCGCCGATTTGTTCGAGGGTGCATATCTCGGCGGAATCACGGCCCTAATGTGGTCGCCGCCGGAGGATTTAGAGAGCGGAACTTATCTCGTCCGAATCGTCGGGCCGAACAAATCCGCCGAAAGACAAATTACTTACATCAAATAGGAATGACATGTTCACGAAAATTCTCTTCCCAACAGATTTCTCGGAGAAGTCCGAGCACGCTCTGGCCGTAGTGAAAAAGCTCCGCGACGCCGGCACGAAAACCGTCGTGCTCGTCCACGTTCTCGACCAGCGCGAAATGTCCACTATGGCCGACATGGAGGGCTTCAGCTCCCTCCGCTTCGAGGAGCTACTCGAAGAAATCCGCAAAGCCATGCGTAAGAAAGCATCGAGGAAACTCGAGGAAATCAACAGAGAGCTTGATGACCTCGGGTTCGCCGTCGAGGAGCGCCTTGTGGAAGGCATCCCCTTCACCGAAATTCTGCGCATTGCCGAGAAAGAGGAAGTCTCTGCAATCGTCATAGGCTCTACGGGCAAAGGTCTTCTATCGGAGATGCTCCTCGGCTCGACATCCGAGAAGGTCGTTCGAGAGTCGAAGAGGCCTGTTATCGTCGTCAAATAGCGAATTACCTGAAAGTTGTCGATTATGGCGAAAAACATCTGGGCGTTCGACCTTAACGCGAGCCGCATCGAACAGCTCGCGGAGGGTTTGCGGCCTCAATACGAGCTTCATTCGGCGCGGGATGTGAACGACCTTCCACCGCCGGATGAAATCTCCGCGCTCATCATCGACCCGGATTTCGGAGGACACTTCTGCGAAGCCGTTGTTGACTTTGCCATCGATGAAGCCATTCCCGTCTTCGTCTGGTCGCCTATCGGGGAGGCCTCGATTGACATCGCCGATCGATCCAGCATTCGTTTGCTCCCCATGCCTTTCGCCATCGACGACGTGTTCGCGCGGCTCAATGAGGCTCTCGACGACTCTACGCCGCGCCGGCTTCTTGCCGCGCTCTCCGACGACATACTCGCAGAGTCTCTCGTGACAGCGCTTCGAAGGCGGTCATGGCGCATGACGCGGGCGAAATCCATCCCCGAGATGAAAGCTATGCTGGCATTGGATGGTTTCGATGCCGTGCTTGCCGACCTCGCATTCGTTGAGAGCGCAAGAGAGCACGAGCAGTTTGCGCCACGCCGCCCGATAGTCGTTCTCGCGCCGTTCGAGAATCCATCGCAGGGCGCAGTTAAAATCGACGAGAAGACGGCGCTCGTTTCAAGTAGCCTCGACCCGGATGTGCTTGCCGAGATTTTGGACAATGTCTTCGCGAGTTCGGCGAAGATCGCCCTTCGCGAGTTGAGCTACCTCAAATCGCTCGAGGAGGCAGTCGTCAACGCCGACAAAAACCGCCGCCTCACCGAAGTCGTCGTCAAAATGGCGAAGGACGAGACTTTAGGCCGACGGAGCGAGGAGTTAAACCTCCTCAACACGCAAACGAAAGGCCTCGTCACCGAGCTATTCGACATCTTCGAGAGCCTCATCGCGAAGAGCAGAGCGATTCACGCCTTCTCCGGCTCGAACGAACTTTCCGAGGAGATTTTCGCCGTCGAGGAAGAACTCGCGCGCGCTAAAGAGGTCTTCGAGGCTTTGCGCGCGGTCGAGTGGTTCAAGCGAATCGGCCCGCTCGAGCGTATCGATATGGCCAAGCTCATCAACCACTCTGCGACAAAAGTGCGCGCCAACCGCAGACGCAAGGAAATCGTTTGGGATGTCGATCTCTCCGACATCGGAATTGTCACGGCGAACCCGCAGGAGCTTGAAGAGTGCTTCATCAACATCTTCACGAACTCATACGAGGCCATCGACGAGAGCGGGATAATCGAGGTGAAATCGCGCTTCGACGGCTTCACCAACACGATAACGATTCGCGATACGGGCGTGGGAATGTCCGCCGAGACACTCGCGCGCGTGACACGAGCTTATTTCACGACCAAGTCCGCCGCCCACGCAGGCCTCGGATTGACTATCGCGCGGGGGATAGTCAAATATCACGGCGGCGAGCTTACAGTCAGCTCGACACCGGGCGAGGGAACGGTCGTCGAGATAAAGCTCCCATCATTAGTGAAAAAGTTCGACACAACAGCCCCTGCGCAATCGGAAATCGACCTTCTTATTGTTGCGCACAGGCGGACGGTTGGGTTCATCGAGGCGGGGCTTATCAAATACGGGCATCGCACCGAAGTCGCCGACAATATTGGCGAGGCTGTTCAGATAGTGAGGAAAACCAGCCCGAAAGCGATACTCGTGATGGCAGGGCTGGGCTTTCTGGAGCTTGACGGCCTCCGAATGCTTATCGAGGCGAAGGGAGATTCAAAGCTAATCCTCCTCGACCCAACAGAATCGATTCCTCGGGACATAAGCGGCCTCGACTCGGCAATCAAGGGCACTTTTCCGCTTCATCACCTTCTGGCTATAGTCAACTCATTTGTCGAGGCGCAATAAGCGTTTATCCCAGCGTTTTTCGTTGCTTGAAAAATCCCACGAAGAGGAAGAACGCCACAAATAGGTAGCCTGCAGACAGGAC
>DSAF01000198.1 GCA_011388305.1 Candidatus Zixiibacteriota bacterium
CGGAGGGCCAGAAAATCACAGTGTCGCCCGAAGTCGAAACCTCCGGCGAGGCGAGGTCGAACAGTGCACCGTTCACCGTGAAGCCTATTGTCGAGGGAATCACGCCGTTGGGGTCTTCTACCGTGAAAATAATCTCAAAACTATCGCAACCTACGACCGCGCCGTCCGGCGGGCCGACGATATTGCAAATCGGGCCTCGGAGGTTGACATAGAACTCCCAGCACTCCTCGAGGACATTCGGCCCGCAACCGGTAGCCATATCCTCCGCGCGAACGCAGACTTCGACCGTGTCGTCATGCTCGAATTCCCATCCGAGAAGCTCGCCATCGAGCGACAGATGCTCGCCGTCCCATGCGGCATCGGCGATGTAATAATCCACGCCGTTCAGGGTGATTCTGATGCTCGCCTCGTTAAGCCCGCTCAAATCATCGGCTATGCGGAAGGACACAGTCGGCGCGGGAACCCCTGCGAAACCGCCATCCGGCGGGATTCTATCCCAAACGCGCGGCGGGCTTTGGTCGATGACTATCTCGAATTCGATTGGCGCGCCGTCGTTGCCGAAAGTGTCTTTCACTCTGCCGAAGCGGACGGTCAGCGTCTCGCCGTCGGCGACGGGGATGTCGGGGAAGAAGAAAAGCGTGTCGCCGGAGAGGCTCATGCTCATCGGGAACTCGTAAACGCTCGCGCCCACAGTTAATAATATACTCATCGTGTCAATACCGCTGGTGTCGCGAAGGATGAAAGCCGCTCGCAGGCTGTCGCAGGATAAAAAGCCCGAGGGCGGGGAGATCATCGTGGCCTCGGGGCCGACGTTATCGACATAGAAGCTCCAGCATGTGTCCGCGATGTTCGCGCCGCAACCTACCGCCCTGTCGCCGGCGACGGCGCAAATCTCGACCTCGCCGGAAAGCGACAGCCCTCTCGCCGATGTCGTCAGGCTCAATCGCTCGGTGGTGCCGTTCCAGCTGAGGCCGGTCTCGCCCCAACTCACCGTGTCGCCATCGATGACCCATTTGAAAAGCGATGTCTGAATCCCCGATGTGCTGTCGCGGACGACGGCTATAATGATTGGCGTCTCATCGCCGATAATCGCGCCGGGCGCAGGCGATAGCGTGGTGAAAATCGGCGGGCGGAAATCGGCCGTGAAGACGAAGGTCGTGTCGCCGGTGCGGGGACAGGCGCGGTCGAGCGTTCGCAATTCCTCGACGAGGCCATAGTATGTGATGCCGTGAGTCCAGCAGTGCTCCGGCCCGAGGAAGTAAAAAGTCGAATCGGAGGGATCGAAATCCGCGCGCGACGGGCCGTAAATCGTCGAGTTGACATTGAAATATGCGCTCGCGATGTCTATCGGGTCATCGGAATCGACTTTCCACGACACATCGCCGCAACTGCATGAGTAAAAAGAGCTTATCGGCGGGTATAGCAATTCCAGTTCGGGCGTGGGCAGATCGAAGTGGAAGCTTATCGAGTGCAGAGTCGGCGCGTGGGCGATGTCGCGGGACATGAGGACGCGGAACTTGTAAAAAGGCCCCTCCGCGACGGATGGCGGAATCGCGCCGCCGGGGGCAACTATAGTCCAAGGAGTCCACAATACGCCATCCACGGAGGAGGCAAGCTCTATCGTGATGCTCGATTCGCCCGGAACGCTCATCACCGCGCCCATCTCGACGAGGCCCCCCGGACATGGCGCGAAGAAAATCGCGCTCGTATAGACGCCCGAACCCAGCCCGCCGAAATATGAGTAATACATCGCGTTGATCATCGCCTTGCCCTCCCAAGGCGCAGGGCGGAAGGAAGTTCCCATCTCCTCCTCGGCATGGCCTGTCGAGAAATATGAGGCGTGGCTCCCATAGTGCGGCGAGTGATATGTGTGCATGTAAATCTCATTGCTCGGGCCGACAAACCAAATCTGCCCGTCAACGAAGCTCTCGCCGAACTCATGGCAGGCGGTGATGTCGAATCTTTCCGGAAGCTCGAATGGCGTGTTCAAAATGGTCGCATCGGCTGGCGCGGAGGGATGCCTCGTCACCTCGTAATATAGGTCCCACGCGGCGTTGTTGGAAACCCACTCGGCGTCGAGACCCGTCACATCGACGATTGTGTTGAAATTCTCATGGACAAAAGTGCCTACCGATGTCGAGCCGAAGGGACCTCTGCGTTTGGCGATAGTGTCGTGGGTCAGCACTATTCCGCGCCCGAGGCCTGCGAAATCGCGGACTCTCTGCTTGCCGCGCGAGTTCAAGTCGCTTCCCGAGCCGCCGTATCCGTTCGCGATGCCGAAATAGACTATGTCATAGTCCATCAAAGTCTGCGTAAATGTAGTCGAGGTCACAGGGTTCTCGGCGGAAAATGGCGCGGTGAGGCTGTCGATGCGATTCCAATTGTTCAGCGTGATTACATCGATTCGGAAGTTCAAAGGCGGCGAGCCGTGGGGCGCGAGGCTGTCCACAGTCCAATGGAGGCAGTCTTTGCAATGCCCCGACGGATACACCTGAAGCACGCGTATCGTGTCGAACTCCGAAAGCGTCAGCGCCGCCGACGGGAATGCCGGGTCGGGGACGATGAGAATGTTGTGCGCCTCGCCTGCAGAGAAGTCATCGAGCGAGGTAAATTCTATATCGAAAGGCACCGCAAATACAGCCGTGACAATAGTGCATAGTATGAAGAAGCGACGAAGTTGTTCCATGAGCCTCGAAGAGCTAAAATAATATCAGTATATTATAGAAAAAGGGATTGCAAAAAGCAACCCCTTTCGTATAAGCCGCTACTTTACAACAAGTTACATGTTAAACGACACTCCGAAATACGGATTGTAAGTCGAGATGTCCGAGAGGTTGATTTTGAAGCAACCCACGCCCGTTATGTCGTCGGTGATTCTGAATGTGCTCCCCACGGTGAGATGCACTTCGAGGCGGGTGCTTGTATTTTTGTCGGCGTTCGTGAGGCGCTCGTCGGGGGTGTCCGTGAGGTAATGAACACCGAGACCACCACCGATATAGGGCTGAAATTTCACACTCTCGACTTTTGGCATTATTTTTAAAGTCGGATAGACGGCGATGTCCGAGTGTGAGTTCGTGTAGATTTGCTGGACTTCTTTAGTCACGCGGAAATACTCGAGCGAGGCCTCGAGTCCGACGATTTCGTGAAGTTTGCCGAGGTCGGAGAAAACCGCAAGCGCGAAGCCAACTTTGTGTTGCGAATCTGGAATTGCCGGGCCGACTTTAACCCCGATGGTCTTCAGACCGAGGTCCGGATAGTTTTGGTATTGTGCTATCACCGAGAGCGGCAGGGCGATTATTATCAGCGCAAATAGAATTTTCTTCATTCGTCCTCCTCGTTAAGTTCACTAATGCAAAAATACTTCTTATGCGGCCCTTTGTCAAACACTTTTCGCTTGGGCCAAAAAAGGATACTGTCCACATCTAAGCGAGGTATGGAAATTGTCCCCCCCGATTTTGCGTTAACGACGAAAACGGGATCATTTTTTCCTAAATTCGCAGATTTGATTTCGTTTTAGGTATTTTCTTGGTTTTCCGGTTATTTTTGAAGATTGCGAGACAGACTTATCCCTCGGATTTGTTGTTTATCGAGGTAATGTCAAATAGCAGAATAAGTTAGCTCAACATAATGAGATTCGTTCGAGCATTTTATTATATCGCCATTTGCCCATATGCGGA
>DSAF01000032.1 GCA_011388305.1 Candidatus Zixiibacteriota bacterium
CCCGATGACAGCGCCTCGCAAATGGTGTCGGCGAATTGCACCATGTCGAGCACACGGAACAGTTCTTCGACGCGCTCCTTCAGTGCCGATTCTTCCATGCCATAGAGCCTCCCGAAGAACTCGACCATCTCGCGCGCTTTGAGGCGCTTATACAGGCCGGTGTCGCCGGAGAGGAAGCCCAGCTTGCGGCGGACATCACCGGCCTCGGCGACTGTGTCGTGACCATCGACGAGGACTTGGCCGCTTGTGGGCTGAAGCAAGGTGGAAATCATGCGCAGTGTAGTGGTTTTGCCTGCGCCGTTCGGGCCGAGTAGGCCGAAAATCTCGCCCCGTTCGATTGATAAATCGATATTGTCAACGGCAACGACAGGGGCACCTTTAGGAGGATCGAATATTTTCGTTGTCTGGATAAGTTGGATGGCGGCAGTCATATGGCAATTAGGGATTTTTTGAAAAGCCAAAGTTGCTCGGGGCAAAGCGATAAACTTAATTGCTCGCGACGAAGCCCCGTTGTTTGTTCACTAAAACGAGAACGATACTATAAATTATTCTTGGGGTTTGTCTATCCAACCTTGGAGCGCTTCAATGAGCTTTTCGGCTTGCGCGGCGCTCGAAATGTTGAACTTCGACTGTTGCATGTATTGACCTTTGACTTTGCGGTATCTGCGAATGCTGTAGCGGTCGTCGCTGTATTCCTCTTTGCCTTTGTTCCACTGCCGATACCTGAAGACAATAGTGCTCCATGCGGCTCGCGAAAGGACGACCTTGTCCAGCTCGTCCACGATTACGACGCCGTCCTCCTCATATCTAATTGTCAGGTCGTCGATTTTCTCGGCCATAGTTCCCCTTTATAAATGTTGATTGGGATTTATGATTTGTGATTGAATTGCGTGAACTCCGCGCTTTTCGTCTGTCTCCAATCAGCAATCGCAATCCTCAAAATTCTGCTAAATCGATTAAAATATAATGATATTTTTTATAAGCGAAAGGTTTTTTACTCCGGGCCGATTTGGAAATGCCACTGCCATCCCGAGATCTCACCTCGAAGGTCGTCCTTGTCAAAGCCGTAGCCGACATCCATGCCCATTACGCCAAGCATGGGAACAACAAGGCGAACTCCCGCGCCCACGCCCCGCTTCATAGTGCGGAAATCGACTTCGTCGAAATCGCGCCATGTGTTGCCCACATCGCCGAAAACGGAGAGATAGAATTGGTCGCGCGAGATTGGCACGCGGAACTCCAAGGAGAACTGCGACATAACCCTCCCACCTAACCTGAAAGTCTGTTCCGTGGCCGAAAGCGGATATCGACCCGAGATGTCCGGAGTGGAGCTTGAGTCATACTGCGCGGCGGAGGTGTCGATGGGGGAGATAACGCGGTCGCCGTATCCCCTGACCTGTGCCTCGTATCCGTAGCTTCCGAAGAAATATCTCGACGAATATGGGACTCTGTCCGCGTCATCTTCGAAGACATTGGTAAGATAACCGAATCTGCCCTTGCAAACGAGCGTAAGATACTTGTGAAGCGGGAAGTAAATATCGCTTGCGAAATCTTGCTTCAAGAGCGAAACATCCCCGCCCAAAAAACCGCCGGCCACTTCAACAGTGTATCGATTTCTGCTTCCGGTTGAAGCGAAGAGCCGCGAGTCGCGCGAATCTCGCTGAATGAGAACACGCATCGCCGATTCGGTTTGCGGCCAATCGTAATTCCGGAGGTCATACTGCGGTGTGGGATTATATCCCGAGGCGAAGTCGTAATACTTGAACTGTTCGAGCTTGTATCGCCAATATAGGCTGAAGTAATCGTCCGGCCATTTGAGGCGTCTTCCAAGGCGAAGCGATCCGCCCGTCCGGCGCTCGGTATATAGGCTCGCCCAGACAAGCTCTGTGTTGTATAAATCGAAGCCCACAGTGGTGGGAACTCCCATGAACCAAGGCTCGGTGAAGCTCACAGAGACATTTTTCCGGTTAGCGCCGAACTCCCAAGTGAATTCCGATTCCCAGCCTCTGCCGAGCATGTTCGGCCATCCTATGGAAATATTGCCGACCAGCTTATCGCGCGAGTTGTAAGTCCCGCCGACTTGGAACCTCCCGACGGGCTTCTCCTCGACCTGAATAATCAAATCGACATCGCGATTTGGAAGAATTTCGAAATCCGGCAGGACATCGTTGAAGTAGTTCAAGTAATAGATGTTTCGCACCGAGCGCATCATTTTGCTTCGGTGAAACACCTCGCCGGGATAGATTTGCATTTCCCTGCGGATAACTCTGTCATAAGTTCTCGTGTTGCCGGCGATTTCTATTTTTCGGACGCGCGCCTGATCGCCCTCGGTAATTTTGATTTCGAGATGAACTGTGTCGGCTGTGAGAGTTCGGAAATCGAGGACGAGGGCATAAATATATCCAAGCTCCTGATAGAGAAAGTAGATTTCGGATATTGATCTATCGAGGTCTTGAGTGCTGAAAACATCGCCCTTTTTGAACCTTAGTTGCCGGAGTATCTCATCGTCTTCGTAAATAGTGTTGCCCGAGACTGTCACGTCGCCAAAATAATAGCGCCTGCCCTCTTCGAGATGAATGTCAATATAGAGGCGATTTTTCAGAGTATCGGGGGTGATGGAGTCATCCACAACGGCAACGCGGATGTATCCTCTCTCGCGATAGAAATTCTCGATGGACTCCAAGTCCTCGGCATATTTTGTTTCGAAAAATTTCCCCCTGCGAAATAGAGATTTCTGTTTGGTATCCATGACTCGACGGAGCCTTCGGTCAGAATATGCCTCGTTTCCGTGAAAGGTGATACTTCCGACGCGTGCCTGAACGCCCTCTTCGATTTTGAACGTCACGGCCACTCTTCCGGGTGCGGTCTCGACGGCCTCGGTTTCTATTTCGACATAGGGAAAACCTTTGTCTATATAGGCATCCCGAATGTTGCGCACGGAATGGAAGGTCTTTCTGGGGGATAGGAAGTCGTTCAGCGTCACTTCGGTATTTTCGAGGAGGTCTTTGACTTTAACGGCCTGATTGCCCTCGAAATGGATTTGCGAAACTATTGGGAACTCCTCGACCTCGATTTCGATATCGACAATGTTGCCGCTTTGAACGCCGCGAACCTGCACGTCATCGAACCAACCGAGCTTGTATATCTTGCGGATGGCGTCTTCGAGCAGAGACGCGCCGAACGGCTGGCCTTCGGCGAGGCCGGATGTTGACCTAATTAGCGACTCGGAGGTGTTCCTCGCGCCCACGACTGAGACTTTGCCTATCTCCGCCGAAAAGAGAGGCAGGGCAATAACGAGAAAAATCGCCGCAAGACGAACGAACGCTATGGTGGGTGTTCGGCGCAAAGCAATTATTCGGTTGCTATCTCTTCGATGAGCAAACGGGTATAATCTTGCCGATGTCCCTGTTTCTTGTGGTATCCGGTGCGCCTTTTCTTCTTGAATACGATGACCTTATCTCCGCGGAAATGCTCGACTACTTTGGCCTGCACGCTGGCGCCCTCGATAGTGGGCTGACCAACGACCGGCTCGCCATCGCCGGAGAGGAGGATTACGCGGTCAAAGAGAACCTCGTCGCCCTCGTTTTTGTCGGCGATGTGTGGGACGACGGCCTGTTTGCCTGCCTCGACCTTAACCTGTTCGCCCTTGATATCGACTATTGCATACATTATGCTC
>DSAF01000111.1 GCA_011388305.1 Candidatus Zixiibacteriota bacterium
ATCGCCGGGCGCGCTCGATGGAAGAGGAGTTCGAGGAGGAACTGCCGTTTGCATATTCCGAGAGATACGGCTTTTTGACTGCGCGGCCTACGGACTGCGGCACGGGACTGCTTCTCAAGTTCTTAGTGCACATTCCGGGAGTGATTTTCACCGACGGCTTTTTGAATCTTCGCGATAAGCTCCAGAAATCCGGCACCATCTTGCGTCCACTTCCGGATGAGTCGATGAGTGCCGAGGGACATGTTTTTATCGTCCATACAGCGCACAGCCTCGGCAACGACGAGGAAGAACTTCTCGCCGGCGCGCAGGAGGTTATCGACGAGATAATCGAGATGGAATACGACGCACGCGCCGAAATCATGTCGAAGGCGCGCGGGCAAATCGAAAACAAAATACTGCGGGGCATAGGAGTAATCACCCATGCCCGAATGATAGCAAAAGAAGAGGGTTTCGCGCTGTCAAGCGCTCTCCGCCTCGGCGCGATCGAGTCGATTATCACCGATATCGACGCGCTCTCCGCGACGGAGCTGTATTTCGTCAACCAGCCCGTCCATCTCGCGAGGCTCGTGGGCGAGGGCGACGAGTTCATCGAAAATACCAACAGGGCGGAGCTTTTCAGAAGCTATCTGCAAGGAGGAGATTGATGTTTAGGATATGGTGCCGTTCGAAAATATCGAAGGCAAGGCTCACCGGCGTAGAACTTGACTATGAGGGAAGCATCGAGATTCCATCCGACCTTCTCGAGGCCGCGGACATCCTTCCCGGCGAGCGTGTGCAGGTCGTCAACATGAATAACGGCGACAGGCTCGAGACCTATGTCATCGAAGGAAAGGCCGGCTCGGGGCATGTTATGCTCAACGGCCCCGCCGCGCGGAGAGGAATGGTCGGCGATGTGGTGATGATTTTGGCTTACGCGATTGGCTCCGACGACGAAATCGCCCCGCCGAGGCTCGTCCTGCTCGACGAGAAGAACCGCATCGTGGAGATAAAGTAATGCTGGGCATAGTGATACTGGCCGCCGGCGAGGGCAAGCGGATGAAATCAGACCGCGCCAAGGTGCTCGTGGAGGTTGCCGGGAAGCCCATGATAGACAGCGTCCTCGAGGCCGCCAAAGCGCTCGAACCGGACAAAATCGCACTCGTCGTGGGCAATCGCATGGAGCAGGTCATCGCGCATTTACGGGAGGCCGGCGTCGTGTTCTGCGCACAGCTCGAACAAAAGGGCACCGCCGACGCTGTCAAATGCGCCCAGGCGCCGTTCATGGGCTGGGAGGGCGAAATTCTCGTTCTCTGCGGCGACACGCCGTTCATCACGCCAGAGACTTTGCAGAAACTTCTCGATTTTCACCGCGAGAGCGGCGCATCCGCCACCGTCCTTACGGCAATCCACGACGATCCCAAAGAATACGGCAGAATTGTCCGAGATGATGACGGCCAATTCATCGGCATAGTCGAGTTCGCCGATGCCGACGACAATATCCGCGGAATCCGCGAGGTCAACGGCGGAATTTATGTCTTCGATGCCCAGTCGCTGTGGCCCGCCCTCGACAAAATCGGCACAGGAAATGTGCAGGGCGAGTTCTACCTGACGGATATCTTCACGATTTTGCTTGACGAAGGCAAGAAAGTGTCGGCAATCCCCGCGGAGAATCCGCTCGAAACGGCGGGCATCAACCGATTCGAGCAAATCGAAGAATACGAGAAAATGCTCTAACCGAACTTTAATGTCATTGCGAGGCCATAGCCGAAGCAATCTTCTTTTAATCGCTGAGAGTTCAACAAAGGAGGAGTTGTGACAAAAATTGCTTTTGTGTTTCTAATTCTCGCGACGGCCATTCTGTCGCAACAGGTCGAGCCGTTCACGCCGGGGGAAGGCTTGGCTATCGAGATTTACGATGAAGTGTTGCCGCTGTTAATCGCCGCAGAGCCGCTTATCGAGGACATAGAGGACATAGAAGTCGATTTCGACGACATCATCGCTGTCGCCGAGGAGAACGAAATCGAAATCGAGCCGATTCGCGAGGCGATACTATCCGACCCATACATGGCGCGATGGACGGTCACCAAGCTGAAAGTATATTCCGAGGACAATCTCGGGCTGGCCAAAGGCGCCAAAGAGCCGGAGCTTAAGTCCGCGCACATCAAGGCGGGCACCGAGGCGCTCAAACACGCGCACATCCTCGAAACGCTCATCGACAGCTGGGCGCCGGAGGAGGAGTAAATGACCGAGGAACACATCAAATCGCGCGTAATCAGCGTGCATAACTTCACGCGGCACAAATGCCAAACGCACGGCATCCCCGTTCTGCTCAAGAAAATCCCCGGCATCATCTCCGCGCGCATCGACGACAAGAAGGGCAAGCTCTTCGTCACATACGACCTCGACCAGACGACCTACGCGGACATAGGCGATGTGCTCCGCGCGGTGGGTTGCATGCCGGACGACACGCTCGGCCAACATCTCCGCGAGAGCTTCATCCGCTTCGCCGAAGAAAATGAGCGCGCGCATATCGCGTCGCACAGCAGGGCGTTCTCCTATTCGCCTATGGAGGAGCTGGACGAGCTTCTCGAAGAGGATTAGCCGAGAACTATTTCCCCTGCAGACCAAGCCACTGCGCCTGCCGTTAGGTGTGCGTAGCCCGCGTCGTAACCAACAAGCAAGTCATAAGATAGCAGGCGCTTCCCTTGCGCCTGCGGGGAAAATGTTTATGTCTTTACTAATAGGGGAAATGATGCCGAAGGGCACAGCCGCCATGCCAAGGGGGTATTATGAAAAGACTTCTACTGATTATCGCGATTTTTTCGCTCGCCGCCGTGTGCCTTGCGCAATGCGATTTCGTTCATATCTCCGCCGACGAGCTACACAACGCCGCCCTTAAGACCGACTGCACCTTGAGGGCATGGGGATCTAATATCTACGGGGGGTTTGTTGCCGCGAACATCTCGTTCTCATATAAAAGTTTGAGTTTGTAATTTCTTGACATATAGCGAGATGCTATTTATCTTATATTTTTTCAGTTGAATGGAGCGAATATGGAAATTGTGACGCTCGATACAGTCGCAAGCGACCCCGAAGTCAAAAGCATTATAGCCGTCGCTGACCGCAATCTCGGCGAAATCGGATACACCGAGCATGGCAACCGGCACCTCGCAATCGTTTCCGAACGCGCGAGCAAACTTCTTCTCTCCCTCGACAGAAGCCCTCGCGACGCCGAACTCGCCGCCATCGCGGGGCATCTGCACGACATCGGCAATGTCGTCAACCGTAGGCAACACGCAATTTCTGGCGCAGTCCTTGCCAAACCGATTCTCCTTCGCCTCGGGATGCCGTTCGACGAGGTGCACAGAGTTATCGCCGCGATAGGCAACCATCACGAGGGCGAGGGCGAGCCGGTCTCGGATATTTCCGCCGCGGTTATCCTCGCCGATAAGTCCGATGTCCATACTACGCGTGTCCGCGAGTCCGGCGATGTGGTCGCCGACATTCACGACAGGGTGAATTTCGCCGCGGTAAGTAGCAACCTATATGTCAAAGACAACGGCGCGATAATCGGAATCGAGATACTCATCGACCCCAAAGTCTCATCGGTGATGGAATACTTTGAGATTTTTCTTCACAGAATGGACGCCTCCAAGCTCGCCGCTGAATATCTCGGCGCG
>DSAF01000166.1 GCA_011388305.1 Candidatus Zixiibacteriota bacterium
AATTAAATGAGATACAAATAGTTATAGTGATTATCTTATGTTATACTTCAAAAAGACCTTGACTTCTTCAAATTTCTCTCTATAATTTATACAGTTATGGCGAGGGGTTAATCGAATCTATTTAAATAACGCCATAACACAATGTGAAACAGTAAGATAACACTACGGAGAGGATATCGATGGGCTTACCCGTCGTAGCAATTGTTGGAAGACCTAACGTGGGTAAGTCCACGCTGTTCAATCGATTATCCAAATCGAATGCAGTGGTTGATGATACTCCCGGCGTCACCCGCGATAGAAACTATTCAGTTGTTAACTGGGGAGGCCGTGAATTTATCATCGTCGATACCGGCGGTCTCGTCACCGTTCCACGCGGAGAGATGGAGCTTAACATCTCAAAGCAAGCCGAGATTGCCGCCGCCGAGGCGGACATAGTGTTATTTCTCGCAGAAAAAATCATAACCCACGAAGACGCCGAGATAGCCCAAAGACTCCGCCGCGGAGAATTCCCACTGATATTTGCTGTCAACAAAGTCGATAAAGATAAAGATGAGCAAGAAGCCGTCGAAGGCTGGCGCCTCGCGATAGGCGATCCGCATTCAATTTCCGCGAAAAACGGCAGAGGCGTTGCCGATCTGCTCGACAATATTCTCCTGCAACTCCCCGAGGGCGGCAAAGGCGAGGAGCCCCACGCCGAGATACGCATCGCTATCGTAGGGAAACCGAATGTTGGGAAATCGAGCTTCGTCAATAAACTTCTCGGCGAGGAGAAAATCATCGTCGATACCAAACCCGGCACCACCCGCGACCCCATAGATACTTGCTTCACGTTCAATGGAAGAAGCTGGATGCTCACCGATACCGCCGGCCTTCTGAAGAAAAAGCAGTTCGGCATCGAGTATTACAGCTCGCTCCGCACAGTCTCGACGATTAAACGGAGCGATGTAGTGCTACTTCTGACCGACGCGGTCGAGGGATTTAACCAGCAAGACAAGCGTATAGCCGGCATGGCGGTTGATTTCATAAAAGGTTTGGTTATCGGCATCAATAAGTGGGATTTAGTTGAGGCCGAAACGAACACCGCCATCGAGAAAGAACGTGAAATCAACGCAAACGCAAGGTTTCTCAATTTCGCGCCGATTATCACGCTTTCGGCGCTGACCGGCCAAAGAGTTCGCAAAGTCATATCGCTTCTCGAAAAAATTGCAGATGAGCGCAAAAAGCGTATCCCGACGGCGGAGTTCAACGACTTCATCGAGCGAATTACATTGAAAAAACCGCCGCCCATTGTTTCCGGCAAGCGGTCGAATTTCCTATACGCCACGCAGGAAAGTTCCAATCCACCGGTCTTCGTGATTTTCTGCAGGGGCGCGAAATTCGTGCCGGACAGTTACAGGCGATACATCATGAACTGCATCCGCAACGAATATGGCTTTGAGGGCGTCTCGCTGAAACTCGTTCTGCGCGAGAGCCGGAAAGGGCGCGAGTAGATGGCCTTTATCCTTATTATATTAGGCTATCTTCTCGGTTCGATTCCGTTTGGGTTCGTTCTTTTCAAATTGCGCAAAGGCGGCGATGTCCGCGACGCTGGGAGCGGCGCGACCGGTGCCACGAACGTTGCGAGGCAACTCGGACTTCGCTCGGCGCTGCTGGTGTCGATTTTGGACATCGCGAAAGGCGCAATTGCTGTGCTCATCGCGATGCAATTCGCGCCGGAGAGCGGCTGGATTCAAGTCGGCGCGGGAATTTCTGCCGTTATCGGGCATTGCTTCCCCGTATGGATAGGCTTTCGCGGGGGCAAAGGCGTGAACACCGCGCTGGGATCGGCGATAGTGATCTCGTGGCCTGCGTCGCTTTTAGCGATAGTTGTTTTTTGGGTGATGTTCTTAGCGTTCAAATATGTGTCAATGGCGTCGCTTACGGCCGTGAGTGCATTTTCGATTGCTATTTTGACCGCCGGGAAATTTTTCGGCGCGGACAGCCTGCCCGTGGAGGCGTTCGCGATTATTTTGCCGGCGATAATTATTTTTACACATAGGAAAAATATTGTGAGACTAATTCGCGGCGAGGAGCTTAAACCCTCAATAATTGCGTAGTTTCGCGAGAATTAATACAATGAAAGAATGGAGAGGTTATGGCAAAACCTACCAAAATGTATTATTCGATTACCGAAGTGGCCAATCTCGCCGGTCTCAAACCGCACATCCTTCGGTATTGGGAGACAGAGTTCTCGATTCTTCACCCGAAGAAAAACCGTGCCGGCAACCGCGCTTATCGCGAGAAGGACATCGAGATTGTCAAGCTCATCAAGACCCTTCTCTACAGCGAGGGATATACAATCGAGGGGGCGAAGCGCCAGATTCGCAAGCTCCGCGCTGATGGTTACAAGCCCGGAGAGACACCAATCGAAGATTTGATGGAAGACGAGGCCGATGTGGAGGCCGAAAGCGTTACCGACGACTTCGAGAGCAAGCTTCGCGAGATTCGCGAAGATCTCCGCGAGATTCTCACGCTTCTCGGAACCAGACCCAAGTAAAGGGCAACAATGCAGGGGTGGGTTTTGAATAGAAGCGGAGTTATCTTGTTTTGCGCTGTGGTGCTCATCGTGATGATGCTTTTCGCGTCGTCGGCAAGCCCAGCCGTGGTTTTCGGGAGGGTTGCATTCGAGGACGGAGAACCGGCCGAGGGTATCGACATTATCGGTTTGGCGTTTTCCAGCCCGCTTCCGTCATCGGCTGTCACCGACTCTGCCGGCGAATACATGATTCGTTTCTCACTGCTTCCGGGCATGGGCGATACATTTTTCGTAATCGGCACTGCGCCGGAGGGTTTTTATCATTCTCCCGAGTTTTTCAGAGAATACATGACTTCGACGGACACACTTTATGGCCGCGATTTCGAGTTGCGGCCAGAAGGCGTGCCTACGATGAACCTTTCGGTGTGGACGAAAGATTCTTTAGGAGCGGCCTTTCAGGGCGTGCAGATTTCTGTTAGGCTGAACGAAGAAGGCTCGACTACGCTCATCGATTCAACGGATTATGGCGGTCGTGTCGTTTTCACGCTGACGCGAGAGGGCGATTACATTGTCACCGCTGATCGCGAGGGTTTTTTCTCGGTGCCGGAGGCGGAGACGGTTTTCGTCGGCGCGCATGTGCCGATTCCATCAGTTCGTTTTACTATGCACACCGATGTGTTCGTGTCGCCATATTGGTTATACGTTTTCGCGAGCGATTCATTGGGCGAGCCTGTCGAATCTCTTTTCGTGGAGTGGGAAAAAGAGGGCGAATCCGGTCGTTATCCCCTGTGGACTGACGAGGACGGCTTTGCCTCGGCAAATCCCCCTACCGAGGGCGTCTATTACATGAGGGCGCTTCATTCCAATCCCGAGCTTATCGTTGTGCCGAACTGGGCAAGCTTGGAGCTTTCCCCGGAAGAGCCTGTCGATACGGCCTTTTTCAGCGTTCTTGCCGATACTACGAATATCGCGGAGCGCAATCTGCCGATGGATTACACGATTTCGATAAGCCCAAACCCTTTCAACTCGGGAGCGAGGATATCAATTGAGGCGGAGGAGAGGCTCATTGTCGTGGAAATTTTCGACATTTTGGGGCGGAAAATCGACGAACTTGCGAACTTCGATACAGGACA
>DSAF01000178.1 GCA_011388305.1 Candidatus Zixiibacteriota bacterium
ACACATTCCTCGTTGTCGAGGAATATTTTACCGGATCGAGAATCTCCGGCGCGGTTGTATAGCTCGACATAGCCACTCAGAAATGTTCTTCGAGTTACTACCGCTAAGGTATCTCGAAAATCCGCGCCGGAGATTCTCGATCCGGTAAAATATTCCTCGACAACGAGGAATGTGTCGCCGGTAAAATAGAGCTTTTTTAGGCTTTGATTATCGCAGAGCCAAACTGTATCGGGCGAGGTTAGTTCGATGTCGGCTACCCAGTGATTCCGCGTGGGCATCTTGAAGCGCGCGACTATGGGGAAATCCGGTGAGGAGGCATCTACCGCGTAGAGGCCGTCGTGGTTCGCGCCGACAAAAACCATGCTGTCATCGCGCACGACAATTCCGGTTACCAGCGACGAAAAATCGGCCCAGCCGAGAAGGGTCATATTAGCGGGGTCCTCCGATTCGTATATAAAAAGCGACGCCCCCGCGCCGGCATAGAGCCTTCCGCCAGAATACTCCACTGCCGCAGACGCCGCGCCGGGGATATGCCCGATGACATCCAGGGTATCGATTGAAAAAGAAGCGACGGCAATTAGAAAGATAATCGCAGAGCAAATGGAAACTTGACGCAACATGACGGCCACCTCCGGTTGATGATGCAATATAACTCTTTTTCGGAGATGTGCAAGTTATTAGGCTGGGGTCGCTGGCGCGCGACTTGTTCTTACAAGTCCCGTGCCAGCGACGGAGGGGTGGCGCTTCGCAGAATTAGCGAAAAGCATGGAAAACGGCCTTGCCATCGGAGCGAAATTTTATATCTTTTCATGACCTTAAAGCGAGGAGAACCATGAAACGAATACCGATTATTGCCATTTTGCTCGCGACTGTCTCAATTGCCCTCGCGAGTAAATCTCCGCGAAGGATAGTCTATCCCGTGACGCTCGATGCCGTTGGCGATTTCATCGAGGACTTGGGCTTCACTCATGACATAGTCACAACTACCGGTGCAACCGGCGAGATTGTAAGGCGCATCGCGATGGACATTCGCGGTGAAAACGGCACATATTCCGTTGGCGTCGAGCTGTTCGGGGACATCGATGTTCTATATATTTACATCGAAAACTACCTTGACCTGCCCCTCGAAAACCCTGCCACCGTGCCAATGCTGACTTACCTAATGAACCAGAACTGGCGCATGACTTTCGGGCGCCTCGAGTGGAATATGTCCAGCGGCGAACTTCGGTTCAGCCACACACTGCCTGTAGATGACGGAATTTCCGCCGAGGTATTCGGCGCATATTTGAAGTCGATAATAGACATCGCCGACGAAAAATTCCCCGAATATCTAATAACTTTGGAAAATCTAATCGACTTTTAGCTCGGAGTCACTGCAACAGGCCTTACTCCCCATGGCATTCGGCCGACGACCATCGAGAGCATAATCGCTCCCGCTCCTACAAGTTCCCACCCGGACATCCCAAAGCCCATTATCGCCCACGCGAAACCCGCCGCGAAAATCGGCTCGGCGATATAGATTAGCGACGCCCGAGGCGTGGTGGTAAATTTTTGCGCGAACATCTGGATTCCCAGCGCGCCCGTCGATGCGATTACCGCGAGATAGACGATGCCAACAAGGCTCATCCTCTCCCACGAGACGCCGTAGGTTGGCTGGAACAGCGTTGCAAATGTCGAGCCGACGGCAATCACCGCAAATTGCAGAACCGTCAGCCAGCGCCAGTCAGCGCGCTGTGTATATACTTGAATTCCAACGATTTGGAAGGTATAGCTGATTGCCGACAGGAACGTAATCTTGTCGCCAGCGTTAATCTCCGCTATAGACAGTCCCGCGCCAGAAATCGCCCATAGGCCGAAGCCCGCGGGAATTAGCGCAATCCACACAGGCGGAGGAATCGTTTTCTTCTCCCAAACTCTCGATACCAGCGGCACGAAAAGCACAAACAGTGAAGTGATGAAGCCGCTCTTCGCGGGCGTCGTGTGCACGAGACCCAGCGTCTGGAAGGCATAGCCACCAAACGCCGCGATGCCGATAATCAGCCCGCCGATTAGTTCTTCCCTGCCGAGAGCTTTTTTCGGGCGAAGGACTATCGCCGTTGTAATCGTCGCGATGATGAAACGCGCCGACAGAAGGCCGAACGGCAAATTCGCGCCGTCGCCGACGAGAAGTTTTATAATTAAAAAAGTCGAACCCCAAATCGCCGTGGTTATTAACAGTAGGGCTTCGGCGCTGTTTCGCTTCATCTAAAACAACGGCTAAATGCCGCCCTTAGCGCGAAGCTCGTCCGCCATGTCCGTCTTCTCCCAAGTGAATTCGGGGAGTTCCCTTCCGAAATGGCCGTATGCCGCCGTTTTCGAGTAAATCGGACGAAGAAGGTCGAGGTGCTTTATCATGCCCTTCGGAGTGAGCGGGAAGAGCTTTCGCACCAGCTTAACGATTTCCGCGTCGGCAATTTTGCCCGAGCCGTTGGTGTTAATCATCACGCTGACTGGCTCTGCAACACCGATAGCATACGCCAGCTGAATCTCGCATCTATCGGCAATTCCCGCCGCTACGATATTCTTGGCGATATAGCGCGACATGTAGCTCGCGGAGCGGTCAACCTTCGATGGGTCTTTGCCCGAAAAGCATCCACCGCCATGGCTCCCGACGCCGCCGTATGTATCGACGATAATCTTTCGGCCGGTCAGTCCGGTGTCGGCGACGGGGCCACCGAGAACGAATCTGCCAGTGGGGTTTATGTGATATTTTGTGTTATCGTCGAGCATATCTTCGGGGATAATCGGCTGAATGATATGCTTATATACGAGTGGCCGCAATTCTTCGATGTCTATATCCGGCGTGTGTTGCGTGCTTATCACGACGGCCTCGATGCGCTTTGGGATGCCATTTTCGTATTCGACCGTCACCTGTGATTTGCCGTCTGGGCGAAGCCAGTCGAGAAGGCCGCTACGGCGGATTTCCGCGAGGCGCATGGTGAGGCGGTGAGCGAGCGTAATCGGAAGCGGCATAAGGACTTCCGTCTCGCTACAGGCGAAACCGAACATGATTCCCTGATCGCCGGCACCGTCTCTGTCCACGCCCATAGCGATGTCCGGCGACTGATGGTCAATGGTCGTTATAACGGCAACGTTTTCCCATTGGAAGCCGGCGCGCGGGTCGGTGTATCCAATCTTGTGAATGGTGTCGCGGGCGATGCCCTGAATGTCAACATAAGATTCCGTAGTAATCTCACCGCCTACGAGAACAAGGCCAGTTGTCGTGAAAGTCTCGCATGCAACGCGTCCCTTAGGATCCTCGGCCAAAACAGCGTCGAGGACGGCATCGGAGATTTGGTCGCAAACTTTGTCGGGATGTCCCTCGGTCACGCTCTCCGATGTGAAAAAGAATTTTTGCCCCATTTTATCCTTTCGTTAAGTTATTTTCCATTGTAATGTCCGGCCTCGGAGTGATCGCCGAGAATCATCCTCGCGAACCTCCCGAAGAAAGCCGATTCGTTGCCGAGCACGCTGTCTTTAAGGTGTGCACTCTCGATCTCTGCGCCATCACCGAGAATCGAGTCGGAGATGACGGAGTCGAAGACCTTTGCACCATCGCCAATTGAGACGTTCGGGCCAATGA
>DSAF01000104.1 GCA_011388305.1 Candidatus Zixiibacteriota bacterium
AAGTCATCCAAAAAGGCGCGCAAGAAGGAGAAAGAGGTTCTTCTCGAGCTTACCGAGAAATATGAGGGTGAAATCGCAAAAATTCGCGAGCGCAGAGACGAAATCCTGCGGAATTTCCTCCCGGGGAAGCGCGCGCAGGACATCTTCTCGATGACGACCGGCGAACAGCTTATCGAGTCCGGCAAAAAGATTTCCAAAACCGATGCGGCGAAACTCGACTTCGATGACATTGATCCGAAGGCCGACTGGACATCCGGCGTGCCGAGCAGTCAGAAAATTCGCCAGATTCTCCGACACGCCAAGATGCTCATCGAGGACAGGCTCGAGGAGCTTAAAATCGAGAAGGACAAGATTATCCGCGGCGATGAGCTTCCGCCGGGAGTTCTCCAAATGGTCAAAGTCCATGTCGCGATGAAGCGCAAAATCTCTGTCGGCGATAAGATGGCCGGAAGGCACGGCAATAAGGGCGTCATCTCGAAGATCGTCCCCGTCGAGGATATGCCATATCTCGAGGACGGAACGCCGGTCGATATTATACTCAACCCGCTCGGCGTGCCCTCGCGAATGAATATCGGACAGATACTCGAGACACACCTCGGGTGGGCGATTAGAAAGCTCGGCCTTCCGCCGGCAGAGACGCCTGTTTTCAATGGAGCGAGCATCGATGAAATTAAAAAGTTAATGGTCGAGGCGGGAATCCCTGAGACGGGGAAGGTGACACTATATGACGGCTTCACTGGTGAGCCTTTCCAAAGCCCCGTGACTGTTGGCTCGATTTACATGATGAAGCTCTCGCACCTCGCCGATGATAAGATTCACGCTCGGAGCATTGGGCCGTATTCGCTCGTCACGCAACAGCCGCTGGGTGGAAAAGCCCAGTTCGGCGGTCAGCGTTTTGGAGAGATGGAGGTCTGGGCGCTTGAGGCATACGGCGCGGCGCACACGCTTCAAGAAATTCTTACATATAAATCCGACGATGTGCGCGGGAGAGCGAAGATGTATGAGTCCATCGTCAAGGGCGATAATCCGCCCGAGGCGGGAATCCCGGAGTCGTTCAACGTGCTCGTCAAGGAGATGCGGGGTCTTGGGATAGATGTTCAGCTCGTCGAGGAAGAGGAGTGATATTGCAGGCAAAGAGTATTGGGCAAAAAGAATATGGGAGAAGAGGTTCGATATTTGACGAACTCAAAATCCATAACCTGATACCCATAACCTATATGAACGGGAGATAAGGTGTATAAACCCACCACTACAGCCGATAATAGCGGAATGGAATTCTCGGCGATAAAATTGATGCTTGCCAGCCCCGAGATTATTCGCTCGTGGAGCTTTGGCGAGGTGAACAAGCCGGAGACCATCAACTATCGAACTTTCAAGCCCGAAAAGGGCGGACTTTTCTGCGAGAGAATCTTCGGGCCTACCAAGGACTGGGAGTGCTCTTGCGGCAAGTATAAAGGCATTCGCTACAAGGGCGTTATCTGCGACAGGTGCGGCGTGGAAATCACGCACGCACGCGTCCGGCGAGAGAGAATGGGACATATCGACTTGGCGGTTCCCGTCTCGCATATTTGGTATGTCCGCTCGCATCCGTCGCGCATCGGGCGGCTTTTAGACCTTTCGATTAGCGCACTCGAACAGATTATCTACTTTGAGTCCTACATTGTTCTCGACCCCGGAGACCCGGAAAAAACAGGGCTTTCAAAAGGTCAGGTAATTTCCGAGGAGGAGTTCGACGAGCTTAAGTCCAACAATGTCGAATTCCGTGCGGACATGGGAGCAAATGCGATTTTGGAGCTTCTCTCATCGCTCGATATTAACGAGCTTGTGAAGGACCTTCGCGCCAGAGTCGGCACAGAGACAAGCGCCCAACGCAGAAAGACGCTGGTCAAGCGCCTCGAAGTCGCCGAGAGCTTCCGCCACTCCGGCAATCGCCAAGAGTGGATGATACTCAAAGTCGTGCCAATAATTCCGCCCGACTTGCGCCCCTTGGTTCCGCTCGACGGCGGAAGATTTGCCACCAGCGATCTCAACGACCTATATAGGCGGCTCATAAATAGAAACAACCGCCTCAAAAAGCTCATGGACATACAGGCTCCGGAGGTCATCCTCCGAAACGAGAAGCGTATGCTCCAAGAGGCCGTCGATGCCCTGCTCGATAACGGTCGGCTCGGCTCGGCCATCCGCGGGAAATCCCGCCGTGCGCTCAAATCGTTGTCCGACCTCCTCAAAGGCAAACAGGGGCGTTTCCGCCAGAACCTGCTCGGAAAGCGAGTCGATTATTCCGGCAGAAGTGTTGTCGTTGTTGGTCCGGAGTTGAAACTCCACGAGTGCGGAATCCCGAAATCGATGGCGCTCGAGCTATTCAAGCCGTTTATCCTCCGCAAGCTGGAGGAGAAGGGATACACGCAAACTGTCAAAAGCGCGAAAAAATTCGTCGAGCGCGAGAAGCCTGAGATTTGGGACTTGCTCGAAGAGATTATCGAAAACCATCCGGTTCTTCTTAACCGCGCCCCGACACTTCACAGGCTGGGCATTCAGGCATTTTATCCCAAGCTTATCGAGGGCAAGGCCATTCAAATTCACCCGCTGGTCTGTGCGGCCTTCAACGCCGACTTCGACGGTGACCAGATGCCGGTTCACGTTCCGCTGTCTTTCGAAGCGCAGATGGAATCGCACATACTTATGCTCGCGCCTAACAACATCCTCCAGCCCTCACAGGGCGATCCGGTTGCCACGCCCTCACAGGACATGGTTCTGGGCTGTTACTACCTGACGAAGATGCGCCCAAACGATTTGGGCGAGGGGATGATTTTTTGTTCGCCGGAAGAAGCCAAGACTGCATACGACTCCGGCAAGGTTTCCCTGCACGCCCGAATCGGCCTTCGCATTCCTCCGCAGGCTGAACATCTCAAGTTCAAAAACGGCGATCAAGTCAAGGGCGGAGAGCTTATCGCGAGCATTCCGAAACTCTCGCAAGACCCAAAGGTGCCGTCATCATCTCCTCCTGTCGAAATTTTCGCAGGAAGAGCCGGCACGCTCCACTATGACGAATTTGACAGAGAGCGCGGCGTTCTGCGCGCAAGACTCACTTCGACATCCGGAGAAACAGTCCTCGCTCATCTTGAAATCCCCGGGCCGCTTGTCTGGACTACAGTCGGGAGAGTTATCTTCAACTCCGTCATCCCCGAAGGGTTGCCATACTTAAACGAAGTGATGAAAAAGCAAACGCTTCGCGACCTCGTCGCCGATTGCCACAAAGTCAAAGGCAGAAAGGAAACGGCGATATTCTTAGACCAACTTAAAAACCTCGGTTTCGGTTATGCAACTATCGGCGCAATCTCAATCGGCATAGACGATTTGCTTGATCCCAAAGAGAAGCCCAGGCTTATCGAGAAAGCGCAGAAAGAGGTGGAGAAGATCAACGCGGCCAAAATGCGCGGCCTTATGACCGACGGTGAACGTTACAATAAGGTAATCGATATTTGGAACAGAATGCAGGACGAGGTGACAGACGCGCTTTTCAGCACTCTTTTGAAGAGCGACTACGGCTTCAATCCTCTGTCGATGATGGTCGATTCGCGCGCGCGCGGTAGCACAGACCAAATCCGCCAGCTTGCGG
>DSAF01000142.1 GCA_011388305.1 Candidatus Zixiibacteriota bacterium
ACCTTCGGTCGTCCGAGGGACTCCCTTCGGTCGTCCGTGGGACTCCCTTCGGTCGTCCGTGGGACTCCCTTCGGTCGCAAAAACCCCATCCCTTCCCCGCGCTGTCACGTAATTTGCGGGGCAAATTCCGCGCCATCGCCCCTTCCCGCGCCAGCCGCCTTATCGTAAAAAATTTCGATTTATCTTTCAAAATTTCGATTTGTATTTATATTTGCGGTGTTGGTGAAAATGGAGAATGACTTGGAGCTTTGATGGATTCGACGACGACATCACTTGAGCAATTCGACTGCGGCTCGGCGCGAGCTTTGGCGCGTGTGATTTCCGCTATCGAGGACGGCGAGCCGGGGCATGAGGGGTTGTTGGGGGAGTTGTATCGGAGGCGGTCTGGGAGTGCCTATCGCGTGGGTGTGACAGGGCCGCCGGGCGCGGGAAAAAGCTCGCTGGTCGATAAGATTGCGCTGGAGCGGCGATGGCGCGATGCGAGGATTGGCATTATCGCGGTGGATCCATCCAGCCCGTTCACAGGCGGGGCTTTGCTCGGTGACCGCGTGAGGATGCGCGATTTGGCGGTGCTGGAAAATGTCTTCATACGTAGCATGGCGTCGCGCGGATCGATGGGAGGGCTGGCGCGCGCCACGAAAGACGTTTTGGTTGCGCTGGAGGCGTTCGGTGAGGAGCTGATATTGCTGGAGACGGTCGGAGTGGGGCAGGTGGAGCTGGATGTGGTGGACGCCTGCGATACGGTAGTCGTGGTGCTGACGCCCGAGTCGGGGGACTCGATTCAGGCGATGAAGTCCGGAATTATCGAGATTGCGGACATATTTGCGATAAACAAGTCGGACAGGGAGGGCGCGGAGTTCTTCGCTGTGGAACTGTCGTCGATACTCGAGCTTAAGGGGGGGGGAGACGACCGATGGATGCCGCCGATAATCCCCACGGTTGCGACATCCGGCGAGGGTATTGAGGAGCTTGTCTCTGCAATCGACTCGCATAGAAAATTCGCATTCGAGAGCGGATTATTCAAAGAGCGGCGAATTCGCCAGATTGAGCGGAAAATCCGCGACACCATCGCCGAGAGAATCGAGCGGATTATTGAAGGCCGTATTCTTTCGAGCGAGGATCTTCGCGATGTTGCCGAGGACATTATGGCGGGCAAATCCGACCCATACTCGTTCGTGGATGAAAAGTTCCCGCCGGAAAAATTTTGTAACACTTGAATATTCAAAGGGTTAAGCCCTAAATTCGTATTAAGGAGAAACATGAAAATCGAGACGAAAATAGTTGTCGGCGACAGAATCGACAAGCGCGACCCCGCACGAGCTATAGTTCCGCCGATTTATCTTTCGGCGGTGTATTCGTTTGAAAAGGCCGAGCACGGCGCGGAACTCTTCGCAGGCGAGCGCGATGGATATATCTACACACGCCTCGGAAACCCCACGGTCGAAGAGTTCGAGAAGAAAATGGCCATGCTCGAGGGCGCGGAATGCGGGCTGGGGTTCGCATCCGGAATGGCGGCGATTTCATCGACAATCCTTGCGTTTTGCGGCGCTGGCGATAATGTAATCGTCTCCGAGCCTATATATGGCGGGACTTTCGCGCTACTCAACAAAGTAATCCCGCGCCTCGGAATCGAGGTTCGATGGGCAAAAACAAGCGATTTTGCAAACGACATCGAGGCGAAGGGGCTGATTGATGAGAGAACGAAACTCTTCCTCACCGAAACGCCCGCCAACCCTACGCTCGACCTCGTCGATCTCAAAGAGACGGCGCAACTCGCCCACAAGCACGGCATCCCCGTCGCCGTCGATACGACATTCGCGTCTTTCTACCTTCAAAGGCCAATCGAGCTGGGCGTCGATGTAGTCGTTTACAGCACAACGAAATACATTGGAGGGCACAGCGATGCGGTCGGAGGTGTAGTCCTGTCATCGGCGGAACACATGCGGCAAATCAAGAAGAACACAGTCGTCGATCTCGGCGGGACGATGTCGCCGTTCAGCGCGTTCATTTTCCTGCGCGGCTTGCAAACACTCGCGGTGCGAATCGACCGCATGCAGGAAAACGCGATAAAAATCGCCCGATGGCTCGAGTCCCGCCCGGAGGTCGAACGCGTCTATTACCCGTTCCTCGAGAGCCATCCGCAGTTCGAGCTGGCCAAACGCCAGATGAGCGGCGGCTCCGGCATAATTACCTTCATCCTCAAAGACGGCAGAGACGCCGGCAGGAAATTCCTTGACAAACTCGAACTTCTCATCGTGGCGGTAAGCCTCGGCGCGGTGACAACGCTTATCGAACACCCCGGCTCGATGACGCACTCGGCTTACTCCGCCGAGAATTTGAAGAAAGCCGGCATCGACGAGGGCCTGATACGACTTTCCGTGGGAATCGAAAATGTTGACGACATTATCGAGGACCTCGAAAGGGGATTTGAGGCACTAAAATGATTCAAGTCTATACCGGCGACGGCAAAGGCAAGACCACCGCGGCTTTGGGGCTTGCGCTCCGCGCGAGCGGCCACGGCAGGAAGGTTGTCGTCATTCAGTTCATGAAGGGCGACATCGATTATGGTGAAGTCAAAGCGGCGCGGAGGTTTAAGTGCTTCGAGCTGTATCAGTTCGGCCTGCCGACTTTCGTGAAAAAAGGCGCGCCGTCAGATGAGGACATCCGCCTCGCCCGCGAAGGCATAGATTTCGCCCGCAAGACGATTTCCGAAGGTGCTCATGACATCGTCATCCTCGACGAGATAAATGTTGCGGTGGATTTCTGCCTGCTCGAAATGCGCGCTGTCCTCGCACTCATCGACCTCGCCCCGCCGGACATGGAGCTTGTCCTCACGGGCAGGAACGCTCCGCCGGAGTTCATCGAGCGCGCCGATCTCGTCACCGAGATGCGCGAAATAAAGCACCCGTTCGCCAAGGGCACTCCCGCCCGCGAGGGGATAGAGCATTAGGTTTTGAAGGATTGCACACGAGATTTCTCCCCTGCGAATCGAAATGACCGCCTTTCATGATGACAGGAGAGGGCGTTATTTCAAGAGCGCGGGGAAGTTAGATTTTCACGCTCACTGCGACGCCGTCGCCGATTGGGAGCCACGATGTTTTCAGCAGAGGATTCAGCGAGAGCGCGTGGTTGTAAGAGTCAAGGATGGCGGCGTTGCTGTTGTCGCGCATGACGGGGAAGAGGATGTCGTCGGAAATGAGGATGCCGCCCGGCTCGAGAAGTTCTATAAGTCTATCCAACATGGGGAGATACTGGTCTTTCGCGCCGTCTTGGATGATGAGGCCGAACGGGCCGTTGAGCTTATCGACCACTTCGGCGGCATCGCCCACGAGCAGGCGGACGCAGTCCTGAACGTCGGCCTTCTGGATGTTGCGAATTGCGGCGCTGGCAATTCTGCGGTTGATTTCGATGGTCGTTACCTCGCCGCCGTAGGTTTTGACCGTCTGCCCTAATGCGATTGCTGTTTCGCCGATACTCGTGCCTATCTCGAGGATTTTCGCGGGCTTTTTCGACATGGTAAGAGCCTCGGCCAACGCGAGGGGGATTTTGCCCAATGTGGGAGCGATGTGCACGTCCTCGATGTCTGAGCCGTCTGTCGAT
>DSAF01000112.1 GCA_011388305.1 Candidatus Zixiibacteriota bacterium
GGCGTCGTTATCTTTAACGCAAGAGCTGAATTCAAGTCGGCTCACCTGATTTATGACTTGGGAGAGGATTGTCGGTGTGAAGCTCATAGTTATATAACTCCTTAATTGAGAGTGGTTTAACTTTTTAACCAATATAACTATAAACACACGAAAATCCTCTCTTTTTTTTATTTTATTGGGACAGTAGTTATATAAGATAGCGATTGACATTTCGGGGGGCGCTGGCGCGCGGGTTGCTCTCGCAACCCCCGTGACAGCGCCGGACGGGCGGAGGAGGGGTCGCCGCTAATACTCGGGAGCGACCAAATCCTCATGGATATATCCAATAATATCCAGATGCTGTAATTTGATCCAGTCGCCACTTCTTCCGAGAAAATCGAGGCGGGTGCCCGGCTCGAAAGTATCCAATATGCGAGAACTCGTGGTTGGCGCATTGCGGAAATTCGCGCGTTTAACCACAATCCATCTGCCGGTAGGCTCGCGCGATGGTTGTATTGTCGTCTGTGTGGGCGATGCGATGGGTTCGAGCACTCCGGAGAGAACCCATCCACGGTTCTCCGATAAAATCACAAGAAGCCATTGCCCCGATTTCGTTTTGACAGTGAGAAGCCTCCCCGATTCGAGAATGTCCATATCGGGCGCCATATCTGAAGGCGATTCTTTGCTTCGCACTGTGCCCAGAGTCCGAACGACGTTTGGGACATTAGTTTCCTCGGTTTGGTTGCGTTTGACCCATACCGCATTCTCGGATATTTTTATCTGTGCAAATGCACCAGCGACATCCACAACCTCCACCATCGTCCCCGGATCTATTCTCTGGAGTTTCTGTGAACCGAGGTCAGGTTCGCGATAGACCGTCTCGCTCTGCGTCGCCCGATGATATCCGCGGGAAAGCTGGCGATATTGGCTCGATTGATAATGAATTGCCTCGCCGGATGTGTCGCGCGTTGTGGCACAAGCCATCGCGAGAAAACATGCTATCACAATGATTAACAGGAGCTTAACTCTCATCGGTCTCCTCCATAGCTTCGCCATCAACCACAAATCGCACAAGCTCCGGAAACTCCTCGCCAATTTTTCGAGAGAGAATGCTCGCGAATCGGCTAAACGTGTCGGCCAAATATCTTGCCGTCCCTTTATTGATTTCGTCGCCGGAACGACTGGCGCAGAGAATGACCGTCCTCCCCTGAAGAAAGAATTTAGTGTCCCAAGACATCGAGAAATCGCCCAGTTCGAGAAGAAATCTAAACAGCCTCGCATCCGCCTCGACATCCCACGAATCCGGGATTTGGAACATAATGCTATATGCCACAAGCAAGTCGATTTGACCGGAAAAACGAATGAGATCGACCCAAAACGGGATGTCCCCGCGATAAAGCTCCCAACGATAGCCCTCTGCCTCTTCCTGAAACGGAATTTCCTTAACAACTAACTGCTCGGAAGTCAATTGTTCCAGCGCCTTCGAAACTTCGTCGCGCAATGACATAAACGGTTTTATTTTGGCAGTTCGGTCTTTGGACATATCACTCTCCAATCGTTAGTCGTCGAAATCGAAATAGGCTCTCTCCGCGCCAATCGTCGTCGCCGGGCCATGGCCGGGGAAAACGGTAGCATCATCTGGAAATTTCATCAATCGCGCAATGGACCTCATAAGCACAGCGTAATCTCCACCGGGGAGGTCGGCTCGACCGATTCCCATCTGAAAAAGGGCATCACCAACAAACAAAACGCCATCGCCCGCAAGCGTGATGCCGCCCGGAGAATGCCCGGGTGTATGTATTACCTCGAGACGCTCTTCTCCCAAAGTGATGATTTCGCCCTCGACAAGCTCGCGGTCGGCCTTGAAAGATATGGGTGCGGCGAACATGACGCTAAGATTGAGTTTGGGATCCTCAAGCGAAGATGCTTCGGCTTGGTGAATCATGATTTTCGCGGAAAGCCGCTCTCGAAGTTCCGGTGCGCCGGCTATGTGGTCGGCGTGGGAGTGCGTGAGAATAATCGCTTTTGGAAAAGCTCCCAGCTCATCGACATAACGGGCAATTCTGTCTGCCTCACCGCCGGAATCCACAATAATACACTCGCCTCCGCTATGAACGACATAGCAGTTGGTGTCTAATTCCCCAACGACGAGCCTCTCGATTATCATTCAGCCAGTTCCACCTGCAATTCATCGTCGAAGATGAATTCTATCTCATCCGGCGATTTGCCCATATTATCGAGCATCCATTTGGCGCTGGTAGTAAGGTCGCAGTCGGGGTATTCGTCGAGGACTCGCTCGAAATACATCCTCGCCTTATCGTAATCGTTAAGATATTCCGAATAGTTGAACCCCATAAGAAAGAGCGCTTTGTAATTCTCCTCGTCATCGGGATAGAGTTTAAGAAGCCTCTCATAAGCATCGTTCGCTCCGCGATAATCGCCGCCTCCAAGCGCCATCTGCGCCGCAAAGTAATACCCCTTGACCGGAATTTCCTCGAAAAGCTCTTCGGCCTTAGAAGGATCGGATTGAAGAGTCTTCTTCGCTACGCGGTATTTAACCCAATAGACCAGCGTGTCGCCGGAGTCTTTGCCTAAGCGCATGGCCTCGGCGATATATGTCTCCTCTTTAGGCGTGCCGGCGAATTTCTCTGCGGCTTGGATGGTTAGATCGAGAAGTCTCGAACGGTGCTCCTCTATTTTCTCTGACTCGGGATAATATGCGACTATGCTCTTGTATGCATTTATCGCGTCCTCGATGCTTCCCTGAGCGAGATGTTGCCTCGCCTGTGTGAGGTATTCCTCCTCGGAAAGTCTTCCATCGGCACAGCCGAACAGCAAGGCCAAAGATAACCCCGCCAATAAAAAGTAGCTCAATTTCCTCATTTTATCTCCTTCGTCAATACAGTTTCATCTTCCAACTGTCAATATATAACGCATTCCTCCAATGTCAATAGTCGAATTTATCAAGTATTAGGCAAATTCTCTGGCATGTCCGTTGCTTCACTATAATTAAATCAAGGAGGTCGATGTGAGAAATATTCGGATAACACATCGACCCGAGCCGTCGGCGACTACGACGGTTTAATAATAACGAAATAGTGTATGATTAAACAACTCCTATACATCCTTATCGGTTTAGCCTTATGCTTCATGCTCTTGAGAGCGGGTTGGCAATACTGGAACAAGAAAAAGCGTGAAGGCGCAATGCAAATCAAGCAAGCCCCGCGATACATCGCGCTCGAACAGGAAAAGCAGGCGATTAAGAAAAAACGAAACGAGCTTGAGACAGAACACCCGTATAGACAGCTCCTCCTGCTCAAAATCCGCCTCGAAAACGCAAGACGAGACAACGACTATGAACTCGCAGAGAAGACTGCGGATGAAATCGAGGTGATTATTGCCAAATGGGGCGCCGACGAGGAGCGATTGATGGAGGCATATAACGCGCAGATCGCCGCAATGAGCCTCCGGTTGGATAAAATAGATTTCGAGCAACGTGCGATGCTCATCGAGGCGGAGAAGGTGATATAGCGAAGCTTAGACAGATGACTCAAAATAATCGGTTGACTTAATCGATTTAAGGTATATAATTAGCAAGTTTTGTAAGTTCGACATAAAC
>DSAF01000029.1 GCA_011388305.1 Candidatus Zixiibacteriota bacterium
GATGGAAACCGACTACGATGTCTTCAGCATAAGCCTCGGCGGCAACTGGCTCTCGGTGACGGCCAGAGGCGAAGGCCTTGGACTCATTGACATCGAGGATTTCGGCCCGGCGGGTGAGCCTATGTATTACACTCACACCACCGGAAGGAGCTGGGGCGCGCTCATCGACAACGATTATGCCTATATCGCTTATGAGCTTGGCGGCCTGCGCATTGTTGACATCTCCAACCCGCCGGCGTCTTTCGCAAGCTCATACGGCCTCGATGTCGCGACGGTGGGGAGAATCATCGGCGTGGGGCGCTTCGACTCGCTACTCGTGCTAATTCGCGATGAGACCGATCCGATGGTGTTCGTAGATGTTTCCGACCCTACAAGCCCATCGGTGGTATCGACGGCGCTACTCCCCGGTGGCTCGACGCTACCCGGCGCGATGACCCGTTGGCAGGACAACATGGTAATCGCGGACTTCTTCGGCGGCGTGAGGACGTGGGAAATCTATACCGAGAAGAATCTGCTTAACGCATCAACCTTCCTCTCTACGCCGATAAACGGCGCGATGACGGATATTCAGTATTTCTGGTGGGAATCCGAGGAGTATTTCCCGCCTTGTGAGGGCGACTGCCCGAAGGACACTCTTTCGTATTGGGTTCTCTTTACCGATGGAACGATTGACGACAGCGTGAAAATATTTCGCCTCGGCATGGAAGGCACGCACACATACAATCACCCGCCGCTGATGTTCGGCGGAACTCGAACATGGGAAGCCATTGGATATCTGCCCGATCCTGTTAATGACTTATGGTGGAAAGGCTTGGCCCAAGAGGGACACGAAACTTGGAAATTGGAGGACGCTTGGTATGGCAACTACGTTAAAATCGGCTATTCGAACACTTCGCCTCCCGCGGCGCGGCGCAGAGTAAGCGTCCGTATTGAGGTCGATTTCGGCGGTGAGATCGTCGAGCTTGAGATTGGCCTCGACAGCACCGCCACCGATAGATTCGACCCGGCATTCGACGAACTCTATTTCCCGACGGGGCCGGGGCCGCACGCCTATTTCGAAATTGACGACCCGGAGATGCCGGTGGGCGCGGGGCTTTCTGCATGTTGGGTGAGCACCAAGGCAGTAGGCCGTCCGGTGAGGTTGGTTCTATCGGAGCCGGCGGTCGTGTCGTGGACTATCCCCGAGGATTTGGAGCCGGGAGTTCTCGTGCTTAACGACATCGACATGTCATCGACGAGTTCGGTTGCGCTCGATGCCGGCGAACACCGCACGATGCCGGGTGCGGCGGCGGCAGTGTTCTATCGTTCGCGCCTCACTCGCGGCTGGAACATGGTCGCGCCGTTCGCATACCCATTCGCCAGCTCGACGGAGGATGTCTTCGGCGTTCCCGCCGGTGATATTTGGACATATAACGACGCCGAGGGCGGCTATTTCAACCCGACCTCGCCCGAGCAGGGCAGGGGATATTTCGTCCTGGCCACCGGCGATGTAGAACACAGCTTCTACGGCAAATTTAGCGAATGGACGCGCACCGAGCTTCACGCCGGATGGAATCTCATCGGCGGGCCGAGCACCGGAAGGGTTCATGTGAGCGAGCTTGTCACACAACCCGATGGACTTCTTTGGCCGGGACCGTTCTATACCTACACCGGCGACGATTACGAAGCAACAGAGTGGCTCGAACCCGGCATCGGACATTGGGTCTATTCGATGGGCGAGGGAGTGCTTTTCGCGGAGAACTCTCTCGGCGCGGGCAAAGCGATTGCGCTCGGCAATCCCGACCTCCGCGCGGAACTTCGCCTCGCAGACGGAAACATCGTGACGAGCCTCACGCTCGGAGTAGATTCGCGGGCGGACGAAATCATCCTCGACAGGCTACTTGCGCCGGCGATTCCCGCCAAACGCAATCTCGGTGCTCTCATCTCTGCCGACGCACCGACTTATCTCTCGACATCCGTGAAAACAGTCGCGGGCGAATGGGAGCTTGTGGTGTGGGAGAATTGCCGGATTTCGTCGGACGCCGAGCTTCGCTTGGTTCGCGCCTATGACGAGTTCATCGTAGGTGCTCATGGCGTGGAAATTTCCGCAGGCCGTTATAAGGTCTATCTCGAGAGCGCGCCGCGCCCGAAAGACTTCTTCCTCGGCGTTTCGCCGAACCCGTTCAACGCGGTAGCGAAGATTACGGCTTTCGTGCCGCGCGCGGGCGAGATGAACATCGCCGTCTATGACATCGCGGGGCGCAGAGTCGCTACTATTGCCGATGGCGAGGTCAACGCCGGAAGACAGTCGTTCATCTGGGACGCGGTCGATTTCGACGGCGCGGAGTTGCCGTCGGGAGTATATTTCGCCAAGCTCTCGCTCGATGGAACAACGGCGATTTCCCGTAAGCTCGTGCTTCTTAAGTAGGCGTATGAAACTATTTATTATTCTAATCGCCCTGCCGATTGCCGTTCTTGCCCAGTCGGACTCTTTGGAATGCTATATGGCGAACAAGGCCGACGCGCTCATCACAGCCAAAGGCGGCGAGTTCGTCTTCGAGACTTTCGATGGCTGGGAGCTTGCAGGCAATCCGCCCGATGTCCTCGATAGGCGTTTCAAATGGATCTTTCGGGACGCAGGCGGCAACACGATGAATGATGCGGAGATGCTCTCGTGGGCGGGGCGCGAGGAGTCCGCCGAGAGAATGCGCGAGATGTATCGCGATTGGCGCAACAAGGGCAATCTTCGCCTGATGGTGGGTGTGCCGCTGGGGTTGGCGATGATAGCCGTCGGCGGTTATTGGCACAGCCAGAGCACAGATGTCGATGACCCCTCCGCACTCGACAAGACCGGCCCGCTGGTTCTCATGGGCGCGGGAGTGGGCGTCAATATCGGCGCGATATACAGCTTCATCGACACGCGCCAAGTCAAACCCAAAAGGCACGAGATGACCGGCAGACAAGCGCTCGAGCTTCTCGACCGACACAATAGGCTAACAGCCATCGAGTGCGGCGCTGATTGATAGACAACTCTTAAGATTGGAATTACAAAGGGCGCTCAAGCGCCCTTTGTAATTTCGCACCTACGCTTTCGAATACTCCGAAAAATGTTTTATCCTTCAGTTAGAATTTGGGTATTATACCCCATTGAAAGCCAAAAAAGCGGGCAATAATCACCGAGCTTCAAGCCCGCATTTTCCGTAAATCATTGCTATTCAATAGTTAAGTTGTTTGGCACTGGTATTGCTACTTTTGGCACTGGTATTGCTACTCTTTTGCAGAGTTGTTTGTTGACACTTGAAACGGAGTGTTAACGTAGTTGTTAATCTGTTGAGAAAGAAGGTTGTTATGTCTTCAAAAGTTGTTCTCTCCTGCTCGCTCTGTTGTTGACTTTCACCCTAACTTTCGCACAAATCGCAGAATACAATACATCGGACGATGTAATGCGCCGCTCGGAGGATTTCGTCCCCGATACCGCCGATATAGAACTCCTCGCCGACTCCGAGCCGCTACTCCGCCCGGAAGAACCGTCCGACGCTCTGGCACTACAGATAGGCGAAACAGGCGGCATCGTTCATGTGCTGTCAAGCATGGGCATCGGAAC
>DSAF01000187.1 GCA_011388305.1 Candidatus Zixiibacteriota bacterium
ATGCATTCGATTACGAGAGCTTCAGCGCCGAGCGCAACGGCCTTTCTGATAATGCCAATCTGTTCGTGAATATTGGGCGAACCCAAACGCACGATTGGCTCCTCGGTGCCGTCCGGAAGAATGAGTTGCGGCAATGATCCGGTGGTCTTTGCGACAGTTCGGACTCCGGCCTCGCGAAGCGCGCCGGCAATCAGCCGCGTGACGGAAGATTTTCCCCGTGTGCCGTTGACATGTATGCGAATCCCTATCCTCTCGATGTTTCGCGTGTGCCTGCGATACTCCAGCACCCACCAAATCACCAGCACCGCTATGAGCGCGACAAGGAACAGCTCCATCAGAGTGCCTCCTCGACGGCGTTTGCCAGCGCGACGAACCCCTCCGGCGGAATCTGTTCTGCACGTAAGCTCGCGTCGATTCCGGCGCGCTCAAAGACAGACGACAAGTCCACATCGCCGAACGATTCACGCATGGAATTTGCGATGGTCTTGCGCCGATGCGCGAAAGACGCTTTGACAACTTTTTGAAGAAGTTTATAGTTTTTCGGACACGACGGCGCGATTGATTGACTTCTCGGAGTCAGGGAGATGACCGTAGAATCGACTTTTGGCGCAGGTTTGAAGCAATTTCGGGAGACATCGAACTCGCGTTTTATTATGAAATATAGTGCAAAAAGAACGCTAGGTATTCCATAGGTTTTGACCCGGGTGGAAGAACAAATTCTATCAGCCAACTCTTTTTGAATCATGAAGATAGCTCTATCGACTACAGTGCGGTGGTCGAGAATGTGGAAAAGTATCTGCGAGCTGTCGGCATAGGGGAGATTTCCGGCGACCGTCGCTTTCACGCCCTCGAAGGCGCAAAGTCCAGTAATATCAACATCTTGCGCCATTTTAGGAATGACGACCGCGCTGGGTGTTTTTTCGGTGATAGCGGAGTGTCTCACCCAATCGGGTTCGATTGCATAGATTTTATCGAAGTTTTTGGATAATTCTCCGGTAATCTCGCCGTTGCCCGCACCAATCTCGACGCATAGCTTGCCTTTGCCGGCATTTTTGGCAATTTTTCTGACTATATTGTCGTCGATGAGAAAGTTTTGCGATAGACAGCGCTTGGGCGAGTCCGTCGCGGAAACCGTTATGGGCATTGGGATTTCGAGAAATCGGCGAAGATTCGCCGTCGTGGCGCGCTCGACTTCCGCAATATCGATGCCCTTTAGTTCTGCGATTTTCTCCGCGATGAGCGGAATGAACGACGGTTCGTTGCGCTTGCCGCGGTGAGACTGCGGCGCGAGAAACGGACAATCTGTTTCCAGAAGTAGGTTGTCGAGTGGAAGTGCTTCGACGACATCGCGTTTGCGGAAATTCTTGAAAGTCACCGGCCCGCCGAGACCGATGAAACCGCCCCGCGCGACCGCCCAGTCAAGCTCGGCCATCCCTCCGGAGAACGCGTGGAAGTCGCAGGGCACATCGGGGAAATCGTCGAGAATTTCGCGCGCATCGTCCCACGCATCGCGAATGTGGACAATCGCCGGCAAACCGGCTTCTCGCGAGATTTCGAGTTGTCTTCGGAAAACATCGATTTGGACATCTTTAGGAACGTAGTCGCGGTAGAAATCGAGGCCTATCTCGCCAACCGCAATGCACTTAGGGTGGCCGAGGTAGCGCTGAAGAAATCCCTCATCAAACGAGTCGGCGTCGTTGGGATGCCAGCCTCCTGCGAACCAGATGTGCGGGTTCGTCTCGGCGATGCGCGCCGATTTTGCAATGGTCTCACCATCGATTGACGGGATGATTATCGTGCGAACGCCCGCTGAATATGCACTCTCGATGACCTCATCGAGGTCGCCCTCGAAATCGGGGAAGTCGATATGTGCGTGTGAATCTGCGAACATGTCAAAACGAGTAAATGACCGAGAGCACTATGCTTGCGACTTTGCTCGAAAAAGTGCTCGGTATGTTGAGGAGGAAATCCCCGTCCCAATTCGGCTCGGCGGTTGTTTCGCCGAAAAACTCCAATTCGGCCGATAACTCGACAATCAAATCCTCCCAGAAACCCGCAAGCCCGCCGGTGAATGCCACGCGGTCGTTCATGTCGGGGATGAAGAGGTTTTGATACGCCGCAAGCGGAGGGTTTGGTTCGTAGAAAGCCCCGAGCCTTGCTGAATAGCGCGAAAAATTGAACTCGCCGCCCGCGGAGATGCGGTATGTATCCTTCCAGTGCATTGGGATGGCCGCCAGGCGGTCGTTTTCGCCCGATGATGGTTCGAGAATCACCGAATCAAGCTCAGACCATTGCGTGAAAGACAAATCCAGCGCGAAGAGCCATCTGTCGTTTGGACGGAAACTTGCACCGATGCCGAACTCCAAAGGCCTTGGGAGTTTGGCTTTGGCGGAAATAGGCTGAACATGGAGCACTCCGCCCGCGAGAATTGTGTCGCCGAAGATCAGCGCTAATCTATGCAAGTCCTCATTGTGAAACTGATAAATTGTTTCGCCAAGGTCGCCCGCGAGGGAAAAATCGCTCTGAAGCTTGAAATTTCCGCCAAAAGACCAGCCGGCGCCAGCATCGAAAAGCGCGCCGAGATTAAATCCATAGCTCGAACCCTCGAAGTTACCCTCTTGAAATACAACGCCGGTGTCGGCTTCCATCCTGTTGTAATCCGCCGAGGGCAGGCCGACATCGAGTCTGGCGAAGGAGTAAATCCCAGCGATGCCTATCGAGATGCGCTCGGAGAGGGCATAGCTTGCGCCGGGGCTGAAAGTGTATGACATCAGCTGGGCGCGGAAATCCTCATCGGGCAAGGCCTCGGTGATGCCGAGGATGTAGTTCGAGTCGGGGAACATGGGGTTCATCTCGCTGGGGTTCACCGTCCCGACGCGCTCGACAGGCTCGTTGTGGAGAACATCCCAAGTGCTCCCCACGCCGGACGGCGAATAGACGCTGAAGCCCCATCGCCACTTGCTTTGCTCACTCGGAACGAACACCGAGAAGACATGCCCCACCAGAAAAGTGCGGTCGAGCTTCTCGCTATCGTCCTCGCGGAAAAGGCCGTTGAGCGCGACAAGCGTGTCTGCGGGCGTGAAAGTCGAGAATGTCATGAGGTAATGTCCGAGCGCGGCAACTTGGGAATTGTCGATTTGCGCAATGCCTGCGGGGTTCCAGTAAAGCGCCGATCCGTCATCGGCGACCGCGCGGAAAGCCCCGCCCATAGCCAGCGCCCGCGCGCCGACACACGGGAGGTTCATCCCCGCGCCCGATGCAGAAAATGCAACGACAAAAAGTGCCAGGAACAAACAAGACCAACGCATAGAGATTCCCTCGCGAGTGTTGAAAAAACTATTTTGAATATTTTACGGATTTCCGTTGGCGTTTGCACTCAAGAATTTGAAAAGGCGCGCAGATTCTTCCGCGGGTTGCGGCGGAGGGGGCGCGACGGGAAGGCACGGGGGCCTTCCCCTACGATTCGGTTGGCATCGTCATTCCCGTGAAAACGGGAATCCATTGCATCCGCAGGGGAGGGTCTGAGACCCTCCCGTTTGCGCTCCACACGGCCATTAGTTGCCCCCGGTATTATCA
>DSAF01000075.1 GCA_011388305.1 Candidatus Zixiibacteriota bacterium
ACTGCGGGGAAAACTGTCGTGAAGAACTGTCCAATCTCGGCGACCTGTTGCGTCGATAACGGGTCTGCGCCGAGGAAAGCGAAAGGCGCGAGACCGTATGCTATGCCCGAAATAATTACAGCCGGCACCCATCCGAAATCGCGCGAGAGCCTCCCCACAAAATAGCCGCGAAAAAGCACCTCCTCGGCGAAAGCGTGATACCCGCCCGCGAGAATCACCACCGCAACCGGAAGAACCTCCATCTTGAAAATGAGATAGCCTGCAAATCGCGGGTCGAGCGTCCGCAAGCCCATGATAACAAAGCCCACGAGAAGCCCCAGTGCCAAAGCGAGAAGCCCGTATCGGCGGGTGATTCCCAAGTCGGAGAGCTTGCCGCCGGACTGGAAGGTCGCGAATACCGCCCAGATGATATATGTCGTGTTCACCAAAGGGATTACGAAGCCGACAGTGCTGGCATATTCCTGCGGGCTTTTGACGAGAATTCTGACGAGAAATAAAGTCGCCATGCCCACAAGCCACAGCAGGAACGGGCCGATGCTCCAGTGCGTAGGTCTCCAGCGGAACGGGGGCGTCCTTCGCGCTCCGATGGGCATTAGCTTACCCTCCTTACGCGCGCGACAGCTTGTATTCCTCCTCGCAACGAAACGGGCGAAAACAGACGCAATTCATCGCGCCATGATGAAATCAAGTCTTGTGCTCCTTCTTCTGCGCCGCCGGGAAGAGGATGTTGTTCAGAATCAGGCGATATCCGGGGGACTGCCTATGCAAATTGAGGTCCGTGGGCGGGTCGCCGACATAGTGCGTATAGTCCTCCGGATCGTGACCACCGTAGAACGTCCATGTTCCCTTGCCATAATTGCCGTGGATATACTTCACGACATTATCGCCTTTGTAGCTTGCAAGTATTATCGAATGTGGTTTCACAAACTCCTTCACGAATGCGGTATTCTGTCCGAGAAAATCTTTAATAGCGTTAACATGGTTCTGCGTGAGCATCGTCGGCACGGGGTCGAACTTCGCAGAGAACTCGAACAGATAAAAATAATCCGGTTGCATTCTGGATATGTTATCCGGTTTATAGTCGATACTTGAATGGCTATAAACAAGGGGATTTGTCTCAATCGTGAAATTGTGGAAAGCGAAGCATTCATCATAGTTAAGCTTCTGTTGCGCGTTGGGGTCGATAGGGTCGCCGTCGAACTCCGCCGGAACGATGTCCACATTGCGTCCTGCGAGAGCGACATCAATTGTCTCGGTAGCGCTACACATGGCGAAAAGAAACCCTCCGCCGGCCACATAGTCTCGCAGTTTCAGGGCGACAGCGAGCTTGAGGTCGCTTACTTTGGTGAAGCCGAGCCTCCGCGCCATCTCCTGATTCGTCGCGACCTCCTGCTTATACCACAAAGTATTGCGATAGCTGGCGTAAAACTTGCCGAATTGTCCGGTGAAATCCTCGTGGTGCAGATGAACCCAGTCGTATTCACCGAGCCGCCCCGCGAGAACCTCCTCGTCCCAAATCTTGTCGTATGGGACTTCGGCGTAAGTCAACGCCAACGTGACGGCGTCATCCCACGGATGAGTGTTTGGAGGCGTATATACGGCGATCTTCGGTGCTTTCTCGAGTAGCACAACCTCCATGTTGCTTTCCTCGATTTCCGCATAAATCGCCGCGACCTTAGCGCCATCAATAATCTCGTATGATACGCCATAGAGGCGGCATAGATCGACTATCTTCTGCTCCATGGGCGCAAGGAAGCTCCCGCCTCGGTAGTTCAACAGCCACTCGATATTGAAGCCCTCTCGAAGCGAGTTGTATGTAACTCCATATGCTTTGAGGTGATCTCGCTGATTCAAATCCATATAAATCAGCACTCTCTGGGCGAAAGCCGAGCTTGCCACCACAAGGATAATCAGTATGATTGCCAGTTTTCTCATTGTTTTGTTTCCGTCTGCTTTTTGGGTAACCATTTTTCAAGCCAATCCTTATTCTTGCGGCGGAATCTTCGGTTGAACTCGTCGAATTTGATAACTTCGATGTTCTCTTTTTTGAGGTTCCGTATCGTGACTGTCATCTTAAACGGATCAATTCTATCTACAATAAATTGGTCATGAGGTTCGCCGACTTTGTCGCCGACCTGCGGGAATTTGCTGGCTATTTCGCAATAGAAGTGCTCTTCATAATCGAGGCAACAAAATAGCCTCCCGCAAACGCCGGAGAGCTTGCCGGGATTGACCGCGAGGTTCTGGTCGCGGGCGTATTGGGTGGATATTGGGCTAAAATCCGTGAGCCATTTCGCACAACAAAGCTCCTGTCCGCAAGGCCCAAAGCCACCCATCTTCTTCGTCTCATCGCGGACGCCGATTTGGCGAAGTTCGATGCGTGTGCGGTATGTCGATGCCAAGTCCTTAACCAGCTCGCGGAAGTCCACGCGATGGTCGGCGGTGAAGTAGAACGTAATTTTATTGCCATCGAATTGGCGCTCAACGTCGATGAGCTTCATATCCAGCCCGCGAAACTCTATCAGCTCTTTGCAGGTTGTAAGCGCTTCGTCCTCCAGCTGTCGGCTTTCTTGGAGTTGGTCGAGTTCCTCAGGCCTCGCGCGGTGGAGTATCTCAAGCGGATATTTCCGTTGTGCTTTGTCCATCTCTTCGGGCGAAATTTTCGCGCGGACCACGCCTAAATCGCGACCGCGTTCCGCCTGCACGAGGACCCATTCACCGGGCTTGAGGTCGAGATGGTTTCTGTCGATAAAGAAATCCACCCTGTCTTTTTTGAATTGAACGCTATAGCTGTCCGGCTGATGGCTATTGGAATTACTCATTTATTTTCTTCCGATTCAATTTATGTTAAACTCATATCTATATACTATATGCAACGATTGAAATCATGCAAGTTAATAAATTGCTCGATTTGGTCGGCGATGGCCATGGCATCCTCATTATCAGAGGAAACCCGATTGCCATCTCTATTGCTAATTCAAGCTTAATGGGGACTATTTCGTTGGGAGGCCACATGAGTCGCCTCTTGATTTTTGCGACTGTTATTTGTAAAATGCCTCAAGACAAAAATGACGACGACGGACGGCCGCGTTTGGCCGGGTTGCCATTGTGCGACGGAGGATAAAATGAACGATAAGAAGAAATCACCGCCCGAAAAAGAGGCCGAGAAGCTCGCCAAGCTCGAGGCGCAAATCACAGCACTCGAAGAGGAAAACGGCAAGCTTCACGAGAGCTATCTTCGCCTCGCCGCGGAATTCGACAACTATAAAAAGCGCCAGAGCAAGAACTTCGGCGAAATGGTGTCCGCCGCGCGCGACGCACTACTTCTAAAAATGCTCGATGTTTTCGACAATTTCGAGCGCGCAATCGATTCATCCGACGAGCCGCCATCGGCGGAGGCGCTCATCGAGGGCATTCGCCTCATCCACAAGCAGTTCGAGGACATGCTAAAATCCGAGCGCATCGATGCGGTGTGCGAGGTTGGCGACGATTTCGACCCAAGCATGCACGAGGCAGTTGCGCTGGTGCCGTCTGATGATTGTGAAAAC
>DSAF01000149.1 GCA_011388305.1 Candidatus Zixiibacteriota bacterium
GAGGGGGGGCGACCAGATGTATAATCCCCCCGTCTCGCCACCCGCCGCCCGTTCAGGTCGTAAATCTCCACGCGGGCGGGCGCAAGACCCGCCCATAACCCATAACCCTTTACCCTAATTCTCCTATCGCCTTCTCGACCTCTTCGAGGATTTCGCAGGATTGGACGAGGGCTTTCATCGTGTTATGGTCTTTGTAGAGCGGCCTGTCGATGTCGAGGTATTCGACGTGTTTGCGGATGGTCTCGCGGGCTTTCATCACGCCATTTCCGTTTTTGAAATTGCGGATGTCCAACGCCTGCGCCGCGGCCATGAACTCGATTCCGAGAATTCCGTATGCGTTGTCGAGGATTTGGTTATTCTTGAGGGCGGTGTTCATGCCCATCGAGACGAAATCCTCCTGATCTGCGGCGGCGGGTATCGACTGAATGGATGCCGGCGCGGAGAGGATTCTCTGCTCGACTATGAGCGAGTCGGCGGTGTATTGCGAGAGCATCATGCCGGAGAACATCCCCGCGCCCTTGGTGAGAAACGGCGGCAAGCCTATGCTCAGCGCGGGATTGACGAGGCGGTTCATGCGCCGTTCGGAGAGCACGGAGACCATCGTCACCGCCGCGCCGACCATGTCCATCGGGAGCGCAACGGGCGAGCCTTGGAAATTCGCGCCGGATATGGCGAGGTCTTCATCGGGGAAGAAGACGGGATTGTCGCAGACGCCGTTGAGTTCGATTTCCACCTGCTCGCGTGCCCATCGGACGGCGTCGTGCGCAGTGCCAATGACCTGCGGCGTCGAGCGCATGGAATATGCGTCCTGCACCTTGACCTTGACTTTGCCGGTGACGAGGTCGCTCCCCTCGATGCATTTGCGAATCGCGGCGGCGGAGCGAATCGAGCCTTGGAAGCCTCGGGCGCGGTGGAGTCGCTCGTCGTATGGCTTCATGTTGGCGAATAAGGCTTCGAGGGACATAGCGGCGGCAATCTCCGCCTGCTTGAGCCAGCGGTCGATGTCGTAGAGCGCGATTGCGCTAATCGATGTTAGCAGGTTCGAGCCGTTGATGCAGGCCAAGCCGTCGCGCGCCTTGAGGCCGGGGATTTCTATGCCCGCCCTCTCGAACGCTACATCTCCGGGGAGGCGCTCGCCCTTGTAGAACGCCTCGCCCTTGCCCATCATGAGAAGGGCGATTTGGGACATCGGCGCCAAATCGCCGCACGCGCCTACGGAGCCTTTCTGGCATACTACGGGCGTGACGCCGCGATTGAGCATCTCGACATAGGTCTTTGTCACCTCCGGCCGCACGCCGGACTGCCCGTGCGCATGGACATTGATGCGCGCGACCATCGCGGCGCGGACGAACTCGATATCGACCGGCTCGCCTATCCCTGCGGCGTGGTTGTAAATTAGATATTTCTGGAATTCCTTGATTTGCTCGTCTGAAAGCACGACCTCGGAGAACTCGCCGATGCCCGTGTTGACGCCATACATAATCTCTTTCGCCTCGATTTTGTTCTCGAGGATTTTCCGGCATTTGACTATGCGCTCGATTGCGCTTTCGGGCAGTTCGACCTTCTCGCCATGTCTCGCTATGCGGACTAATTTCTCTATTGTCAGGCTATTGCCGTCAAGAATAATAGACATATTTCCTCCATTAGATAAGTGATTGTTCGGGAATAAGTTAGAAGGCTAACGGCTACGGGTATCGAATGCGCCGCTTCCATCGCTCGGAGTCAAGCGGAGAGTATCTGCGTAAGTCGCGGATGGTTTGTGTTGTTCGCACCGTCCTCATAGCGAAGATAAAATAAGCCTCGCCCGATGAATGTCAAGCGAATTTCTCCAAGCCGCGCCTCCGCCATGCGCGATTTTTCTTTGTTCACGCTCGGAGGGGGGGCGTCGGCCTCCTCTGCGATTTGCCAAATCGCAGAGGAGAGCGAAGTAGTCGGTGGCGAGTTATCCGCCGGATGCACAATCGTGCCCCGACTACTTCGCTGGCCGTGCACGGCCGCCGACGCCCCCCCGTTTCGTGCGCGCGGAAAAAAATGCTCGAATTTTCGGGGAAAGCGCATATACTATCCTCGTCAACAAACGAAGGATTGAAAATGACGGAAAACAGCGAAAACACGAGAGAATACAAGGATTTCATCCGGCAGGCGATAGACGAAGACCTCGCCTCGGGGCGCTTCGACCGCGTGCACACGCGCTTCCCGCCGGAGCCTAACGGTTATTTGCACATCGGCCATGCCAAAGCGATTTGCATTGATTTCGGCATCGCGGAGGAATACGGCGGCCTGTGCAATCTCCGCTTCGATGACACGAACCCATCGAAAGAGGAGGCCGAGTTCGTCGATTCGATAATCGAGGATGTCCGCTGGCTGGGCTTCGACTGGGGCGACAGGCTATATTTTGCCTCGGACTATTTCGAGGAGTTATATCAGCTGGCCGAACAGCTCATCCTCCAAGGCTCGGCGTTCGTCTGCGACCTCACGCCCGAAAAGATGCGCGAATATCGCGGGACGCTCACCGAGCCGGGACGCAACAGCCCGTTCCGCGAACGCCCCGTCGAGGAGAACCTCGACCTTTTTCGCAAAATGCGCGCGGGCGACTTCCCCGATGGCTCGCGGACGCTACGGGCGAAAATCGACATGGCCTCGCCGAACATCAACATGCGCGACCCCGTGATGTATCGCATTCTCCACCAACACCATCACCGGCAGGGCGACAAGTGGTGCATATACCCCAGCTATGACTGGGCGCACGGCCTCGAGGACTCAATCGAGGGCATCACACATTCTCTCTGCTCGCTCGAATTCGAAGACCACCGTCCGCTATACGACTGGTTCATCATCGAGCTGGGCGTCTATCACCCGCGCCAAATCGAGTTCGCACGCCTGAATTTGACGAACACCGTGATGAGCAAACGCATCCTTCGAAGGCTCGTCGAGGAGGGCATCGTCGATGGCTGGGACGACCCGCGAATGCCCACGCTTTGCGGCCTCCGGAGGCGCGGATTCACGCCGAAATCCATACGCGAGTTCTGCGACAGAATCGGCGTGGCGAAAGCCGACAGCCTCGTTGACATCGCGCTTCTCGAACACTGCCTCCGGAGCGAGCTGAACTTCACGGCGCATCGATACATGACGGTCCTCCGGCCGGTGAAACTCGTCATCGACAACTACCCCGAAGGCCAAATCGAGTGGCTCCCTGCCGATAACAATCCCGAGGACGAGACCGCCGGCACGCGCAAAATCCCCTTCTCGCGCGAGGTCTTCATCGAGCGCACGGACTTCATGGAGAATCCGCCGAAGAAGTTCTTCCGCCTCTCGCCGGGCGCGGAAGTTCGCCTCAAGCACGCATATTACGTCACCTGCACGCATGTCATCAAAGACTCTGCCGGCGAAATCGTCGAAATCCACTGCGAATATGACCCCGAGTCGCGCGGCGGAGGCACGCCGGATAATCGGCGCGTCAAAGGAACGCTCCACTTCATCGAGGCCGGCCACGCAAAGCCCTGCGAGGTGCGCCTCTACGACCGCCTGTTCACCCGCAAGGAC
>DSAF01000059.1 GCA_011388305.1 Candidatus Zixiibacteriota bacterium
ATTATATATGGAATCCGGATGAGAAATACCCTCCAATTGAACATTGCCGGATATGGAGTGCATAACTGTGTCTGGCGGGGATATATACGCAGACACTATGATAGTGTCTGCGGCAAGGGATAACTCGCCAAACACATAGCCGGGATGTAATGAAATGGGAAGCCAGAGCAATATCCTCCCTAAAGTTGTATCGAAATCGAGAGTGCCGGGGCCATCGTCCACATCAATATTGTCCCAGATGTCCCCCATAGCCATCAGAAATAGCTCATCAGGGTCGAATATCCCATCGTCCCCGCTACCGTAATAAAATGAAGTGAGTAGCGTATCGCCGGGATCGCAGATAATCTCGATCCACATCGCGGTCCCCTGAGGGATTGTGTCGGCGGGTTCACCATCGACGAGAATGTGGGCGGAATAGATAGTTGCGCCGGCGGAGATAGAGAGTATCGCTATTAAGGAAGCAATGTAAAGAAATTTTGCGGTAATCATGTCAACTCCTCTAACCGCCCTTCTCTTTATCAAGAGAAGGGCGGTTAGATAATCATGCTAAGAAAACAGGGCTATTTCAAATACATGCCCTTGACAATCCTCGTCTCCGTAGGCGTCGAAACCTTGAACAAATAGACGCCCGTCGGGACTTCCTCGCCGCGATGGTCTCTCGCGTCCCACCTCGCGCGGAACGCGCCCTTAGAGTCGGCATTTCCGCCGAGCGTTGTGATGCGCTTGCCCATCATGTCGAACACCTCGATGGAAACCTCTCCCGGCTCGGCGACGCGGAAATCTATGGTCACCGTGGCGTTGAAGGGGTTTGGATAGACATTCAGCGACAGATCTTCCGGAAGCTCCGCCTCGGAGATGTTCTCGAAGCTCACCGGAATTTTGATGAGCATGTGAGGCCATGTATCCACGCGCGGGATGACGAAGGTCGTTTCCGTCACCTCGGGGATATAGCCGCTCGGAAGCGGCGTGCGGAGAACGGCTCTCCATGTCGCCGGTGCCATCTCGCGCCCGCCGGCCACGATATATTCACCGCCTACATGCTGAATGAACATCGTCGCCTCGGAGTAGTAGCTCTGCCTGTCCGGGCCTTCACCGTAGAGGTCATAAGTTATGCCTTCATCCGGCACGGAATCCAAATCGAAGCCTTCGAGGCCGAGCTTGAAGTGATAGCAACACTGGCTAACATAAACGTGAATGGCCTCCGGATAATCATCAGGGCTGACCCATAGAGTCTCCCAAGGCGACACGAAATTATGTTCGAGCAGATACTCGTGTGAGCCAGTGAACACAAGCCCGTATTCCGGCGAACGCACGGGAATGAAGAACTCGTCTTCAGGGAAGACTATCGAGGTGAAGACCTCCCGCGTGGCCGGGTCGATATATTCGACCATCACTTCGTGCGGGGCGACTTCCCAAAGACCTTCGGGGTCGCACTCGAAAGTGATTCGTATCGAGTCATCGAAAGAGGTATATGGGACGAACAGGTTCGCCCCGGTGATGATGCCGTCAACATCGATGGCAAGATAAGCGTCGCGGAAATTCCAGTCCTCGCTCGGGTAAGGGCTTTCGATGCCGAGTATCGCATTGCCGGGGTCATAAGTCCAATTGCATGTGAAATTGCCCATGTCGTCGGTGTAGGAGTAAATAAGCTCACGGCGATCATGCGAATACAAATATACGACGAGGCCGTCCAACATCGGGTCGGGCGGCTCGACTGTCTCCATTATCACCCGGCCCGAAACGCTCATTTCCACTGGGTCGGGCGGGACGACGACGAAGGGGTGGTGAAGCTCGCTAACGTCATCGAAGGCACGGAGAATATAATTCCCCGGCGGAAGATGGAACGACGGCCAGATGGCTATTTTGCCAAGTTCGTCTTCTCTGTCCACCCACCAATCATCGATCCACTCGTTATCCTGCGTGTAGAATGTTCTTTCGAAGAAGTTTCTGTCCCACGGGCCGATTTCGCCGTCGCCGTCTGTGTCAACATAGAACTCCCAATTGACATGACCCCACTCCTCGCAGTGAACGCGGAAGCTATATCCAACGCCCTGTGTCTGCACGGATGAATCCGTCACATCGATCCCGCCGACGGACATACGAAGATTCGACAACCCCCCGGGCGAGCCTAAAAGGAATTCGAGGTCCCAGTCGGTGATATGGCCATCGACGAAAATCATCTCCATCTCGGGCGCGACATAACCCGGGACTTCCATAACGAAGAGGGCGAGGACCATAGCCGGATCGCCGGGCCAGTTGACCGAATAGTCGCCCCATTCATCGGTAATGGCATACATCAGGATAGGCGGATCGATGGTGCCGATGAAGAACATATAGTTCGCCAGCCTGTCGTCCGGCGGGTCGATATCCTCGAAGATAAGCCGACCTGAAATTGAGTGCAGAAGCGGATCGGGCGCATGAACGGTATATGGGAATTGAATCGAGCGCTCTCCATCACTACCGCGAATGACATAATCCCCCGGCGGCATGTTCAGCGGCCAGTTTATCTCTATCTCCCCCTCAGTGGGGTTCAAGTCCGGCGGAAAGTCCGTTCCGTTGTCGTGCAATTGCACATACATCATCAGCGGCTCGCCGTGTTCAATGTGGCCGTTGGAGTTAAGGTCTAAATAGTATTCTACCGAGATAACGCCGAGCGGTTCGCAATTTGCTATTATGAACTGCTCCTGCCCTTGAATCTGCTCGGTCGCAGGCTCGCCATCGACATTCATATAGAAATACGACATGCCCGGCCCTGCGCTCTCGATAAGTATCTCCCAGTCCGTCACATGGCCGTCAACATAGATTGTCGTCGTCATGTCTTCCGGCAGGTCATATCCGGGGACATCCGCTATGAAAAGCGCAACGAGAGTATCCGGCTCTCCCGGCCAATTCACGCTGAAATCGCCCCATTCATCGGTCATGGCATACATGAGAATGGGAGGGTCGAATGTGCCGATAACAAACGGATAATTTGCGATGCTGGCATCCGGCGGGTCTATGCCCTCGAAAATAAGCCTGCCGGAAACTGAGTGAAGCAGGGGATCGGGGGCGTGGACTTGATAGGGAAACTCGAGAACATCGTCGCCCTCGACGCCGCGGATGACATAGTGCCCCGGCGGCATGTGTAGCGGCCATAGAATCTCCATAGCGCCCTCGGTCGGATCCATGTCCGGCGGGAACTCGTCCTCGTTGTCGTAGAAGTCCATCATGAACACAACCGGCTCGCCGTCATCGACAACGCCGTTCTCATTGATGTCGAGGAAATAGTAAACATCGATGCTCCCCAACGGCTCGCAATCCGCATGAAGAAACTGCTCCTGCCCTTGAATCTGCTCGGTCGCAGGATCGCCATCGATTGTCATGTAGAAATACGACAGCCCGAAAGCACCGCCCGCCATGAACAGTATCGCAATAAGCGATAACAAAATGACTGCTCTTCTCATCGTTCTCCCTTCAGTTTGATTTATTCTTTTTGGCACTGTTTCTAAACACGTCTAACATATAAATAATAGATAAAAAAGATTTCAA
>DSAF01000147.1 GCA_011388305.1 Candidatus Zixiibacteriota bacterium
AGACTGCCGCAAAAGGGGCATCGTTTTTTTTCGTTCTTCTCATGACACGAAGATAATCCTCCATAACCCTCTTGTCCACAAATCATTAGACCCCTTTCGAGACCCATTTAGTGCAACACACCCCATGAATCAAATCTATGGAAAGAGCGATGAGGCCGGAGCGTCGGCGGGACGGGAAACCCGCCCTATAAGCCCAAGGCGCGGGAGAGGGCGTTGCGGGCGTGTATCAAAATGCTCGCCGAGCGGGCGTAATCCATGCGCAATGGCCCTACGATGCCCACTATGCCGCAGTTTCCGGCGGTTTCATATTCGCAGGTGATAATCGAGATGTCTTCGACGGAAGCGCCTATGCGGATGTTCAGTGTTCCGCCCTGTGAGACCTCCAAAAGGCGCGTGAAGGTGGAGCGGTTCTCCAGAAGCGACATCAACTCGCTGATATTCGACGCACTGCGGAATTCGGGTTGATCGAGAAGCTGGCTTGTGCCGTAATAGTGGAGCGAATCCTCGCTCTCGAAGTGGAAAATCGTGTCGGCGGAGTTTATCAGGCGAAGGAGGAAGGACTCCTTCATGCTGATAATGTCCTCGAACCTTCGCTCGATAGTCGCGCGGATTTCGCTGAGCGGACGGCCGGAGAGGCGTTCGTTGATAATTTCAAAAATGATGTGCAAACGCCGAAAGTCGATGTTATGGTTGAAGCGGAGGGGGACGCTTTTTGCCATGCCGTTGGTTGTCAAAACGACAACGGAGACCTCATTGGCGGAAATCGGGATGAACTCGGTGCGGAACAGCTTGATATCCTCGCCGTGCGGCGCGACGATGATGCCGAGTTGCCTCGAAAGCTTGGCCAGCGTGCGTGCGACGCCCTCGAGAAGCTCGTGCGTGTCGGCGCGCATGGAGAGCGAGTGGTCGATTTGCGCGATTTCGTCTTCGCCGAGGGTTTCGGGCGACATCAGATGTTCGACATAGTAGCGGTATCCCTCTTTGGTGGGGATTCTTCCGGCACTGGTGTGGGGTTTTTCGATAGCGCCTATCTCTTCGAGGTCGGCCATTGTGTTGCGAATCGACGCGGGCGAGAGGGCGAAATCGAGCCTCTCGGCGATGGCCTTACTCCCGACGGGGCGCGCCGTCTCGACAAACGCCACGACGAGGGTTTTTAGGATTTGGGATTGCCTGGGGGTTAGGTGCATGGGATTCAGAAATTGTTAATTAAACTTCCAACATTCTCTAACTCGACATAAAAAACAATATCAAACATAAGATTGCAAGGGGGGGGCTTTCGCCCCCCCTTTTCTTGCGTGAGAATTAATACATGCCCATTCCGCCGCCGGGCATCTGGGGTGCGGGGGCTTCCTTTTCGGGAATCTCCGACACCACACACTCGGTGGTCAGAAGTAGCGATGAGATTGAAACCGCGTTCATCAGCGCAATGCGGACGACCTTGGTCGGGTCGATAACGCCCGCTACGAAGAGATCTTCGAACTCTTCTTTCTCGGCGTTGAAACCGAACGCGCCTTCGCCCTCTTTAATCCTGTTGATGATGACGCCGCCGTCGTGGCCTGCGTTCTCGGCGATGAGACGTGCAGGCTCCTCGAGCGCTTTGCGGAGAATGCGTATCGCGACATTTGCGTCGCCCTCGAAGACGAGTTCGTCCAGCGCGGGGAGACAGCGAATGAGCGTGACGCCGCCGCCGGGGACGATGCCCTCTTCGACAGCCGCGCGCGTCGCGTGGAGTGCGTCCTCGACGCGGGCTTTCTTCTCTTTCATCTCGGTCTCGGTGGCCGCGCCTACCTTGATAACGGCAACGCCGCCGGCGAGTTTAGCGAGCCTCTCCTGAAGCTTCTCGCGGTCGTAATCCGATGTGGATTTCTCGATTGCCGCGCGAATCTCCTTGATTCTGCCCTGAATGTCCTTGGTCTCGCCGCCGCCCTCGACGATAGTCGTGTTGTCTTTGTCGATGACGACTCTCTTCGCCTTGCCGAGGTCTTCGACACGAGTGTTCTCGAGCTTGAAGCCGAGTTCCTCGGAGATGACCTTGCCGCCGGTGAGAACAGCGATATCCTCAAGCATGGCCTTACGACGGTCGCCGTAACCGGGGGCTTTAACGGCGGCGCAACGGACGACTCCGCGGAGCTTATTCACTACGAGCATCGCGAGCGCTTCGCCCTCGAGATCCTCGGAGATGATGACGAGCGGAGACCCTTTCTGCGCGACTTTCTCGAGCAGGGGAAGCAAGTCTTTCATGTTCGAGATTTTTTTGTCGTGGATGAGGATAAGCGCATCCTCGAACGCGACTTCCATCGCCTCGGGGTCTGTGACGAAGTATGGCGAGAGGTATCCGCGGTCAAACTGCATGCCCTCGACGGTGTCGAGCGTGGTCTCCGTGCCTTTGGCCTCCTCGACGGTGATAACGCCGTCTTTGCCGACTTTGTCCATCGCCTCGGCGATAAGCTCGCCGATGAAGCGGTCGTTGTTGGCCGAGATTGCGCCGACTTGGGCGATTTCGTTCGAGCCTTTGACTGGCACGGAGATGCTCATCAATCTCTCGACGAGGTGCATTACCGCAGTCTCGAGGCCTTTGCGGAGTGCCATCGGGTTGACGCCGGATGTTACGTTCTTGACACCTTCGAGGTATATCGCCTCGGCGAGAACGGTAGCGGTGGTGGTGCCATCGCCGGCGATATCGCTGGTCTTGGACGCGACCTCTTTGACGAGCTGTGCGCCCATGTTCTCGAACGGGTCTTCAAGCTCGATTTCCTTGGCGACTGTGACGCCGTCTTTGGTGATTGTCGGGCCGCCCCATTTCTTGTCGATAACGACGTTTCTGCCCTTGGGGCCGAGCGTCACTTTGACCGCGCGGGCGAGTTTGCTGACGCCGACTTTGAGTAAATCTCGCGCGTGTTCGGAATATTCAATTTCTTTTGCCATTTTTGCCTCCCTACTCTATGATTGCGAGAATGTTTGATTCCTGCATAATCAGGAATTCATCGCCTTCGATTGTGATTTCCGTGCCGGCGTATTTGCCGTATAGCACCTTTTGGCCCTTCTTGACTGCCGGCGCGATAAGCTCGCCGCTATCGGCGGTTCTGCCGGGGCCTACAGCGATGACTTCGCCCTCTTGGGGGCGTTCTTTGGCGGTATCGGGAATGATGATGCCGCCCTTGGCTGTCTTGTCCTGTTCGATCGGCTTCACGAGAACGCGATCAGAAAGGGGTTTGACGTTCATTTTTACCTCCTGTGGTTAATGATTTTGAAAGTCCAAGTTTTCTGATTAGCACTCTAACAAGTCGAGTGCCAAAATTCGAGTGAATATATTCGCGTTGTTAAGAATGTCAAGGGGGAAACTGAAGAAAAAAATATCTCGTCGAATAGCTCCAGCTATGTTACGAGGAGAAATTCGCCCTCATCATTTATCTCGATGCGAAGATTCGTAGGGGCGGGATGTATCCCGCCCGCAAACGAGACGGGACGCATACATGCGTCCCCTACAATGCAATTGCGAAATGAACCGTAAGGGCAT
>DSAF01000027.1 GCA_011388305.1 Candidatus Zixiibacteriota bacterium
GACAAGAAGATTGCCGAACAAGTTCTCCACCAGATGGAAATGCAGGCAATGCGTGAGGAACACCTCGGCATCCGCGAACCCCAAAAAGTTCTTTTCAAAGAATATACCAAAGACTACCTCGCCTATTCTAAAGCCAACAAGGCCGAAGGTTCTTTTGAGCGCGATATCACAAATATCAAGCATCTCGTTGGCGCTTTCGGGGATCTTTACTTAGGCGAAATTTGCCCGGACAAGATAGAGAAATACAAAATCGAGCGACGCAAAGCAGTGTCTCCGGCATCAGTGAATCGGGAGCTTGCTTGTTTGTCCCACATTTTCACATTGGCGATGAAAACAGGGATAGTTCGCGTTAATCCGCTGAAAGATGTCGCTAAATTCAAGGAGCCGCCGGGACGAGTTCGCTATTTGTCCTCGGATGAGATTCAGAAATTGCTGAACGAGTGCCACGGTCATTTAAGGGATATCGTTCTGACGGCACTTAACACAGGCATGAGGTCGGGCGAAATCTTGGGGCTTACTTGGGACAATGTTGATTTGGAAAACCGGTGCATAAAATTGACAAAGACGAAGAACAATAAGGTGAGGGTTATTCCCATGAACGATACCCTCTACAACACCCTGATGTCAATCGAGAGTCGCAATAAAAGCGGTTTCGTTTTCCTGTTCAACGGCAAGCACATCGATAGCGTTAAGACAGCGTTCAAGAAGGCTCTAAAGCGGGCGGGGATAGAGGATTTCCGTTTCCACGATTTGCGGCACACATTCGCGTCGCTTTTAGTGATGAACGGTGTATCTTTGCAGGTTGTTCAGAAGCTTCTCGGTCATAGCTCGCTCCAGATGGCATCGCGTTATTCGCATCTCTCGGAGCGTTATTCCCGTGAAGCGGTTGATGTTCTAAATAGAAGATTTGAAAATGGCACAAATATGGCACAAAGCCTAAATGTTAAGAAACCGAATGAGTCTGAAAACTTGTAATATCAACCCCGCGAGCGTGGCGGAACTGGCAGACGCGCTGGACTTAGGATCCAGTGGAATTATTCCGTGGGGGTTCAAATCCCCCCGCTCGCAGTTATTCGAAAACTAAAAAGATTCGAGAAAAATGGAAAAAATCGTTCACGAAGAAGGAAGTTGCACGAGAAGAATTGAGATTAAAGTCTCATCTGCAGAAATCGAAGAGAAGTATAACTCCATTCTGAATAATCTCGTTAAAAGTGCCGAAATCCCCGGTTTCAGGCAGGGCAAAGCGCCGCGCTCTATTATCGAGAAAAAATACGGCTCTGCCGTTATCGAGGAGATTGAAGAGAAATTTATTCAGGATGCCTTTAAGGAGACAGTCATCGAAAGCGGCCTCATTCCGCTTGTTCCGGCCGAAGTTCAGGGCGAGCCTCAAATCGTTTTCGGTGAGGATTTTCACTTCACTATCCTCGTTGATGTCAAGCCGGAGATTACAATCCGTGAATACAAAGGTATCTCGCTCACGCGGAAAGTCAGGAAACTTTCCGACGAAGATATCGACAATGTAATCGAATCGATATGCAAGCGACACGGTAGTCTCGCGCCGGTGGAGGGCAGGGCTTCTCAGGCTGGCGATTTTGTTTTCGTGGATTTTCATCCCGACGGCGAAGATGAACCATCGAAAAGATTGTTCCAGCTCGATGATTCTGCCACGGTTGTGCTTCTCGATAAAAATGCCGGCGATACGGTGGAGGGGCACTTCGAGTTCCCGCCCGACTGGCCGGATGGTGATTTGGCGGGCGGCATATTCGACGCGAAGGTGACAATTCTCGAACTTAAAGAGCTTGTCCCGGCCGAGCTTGACGAGGAATTCATCTCGAATTTCGGCGAGGACATCAAAGGTGTGGATGGTTTCCGTGCGCATATCCGAGCCGAGATGGAAGCCGCCGCTCGCGACGATGCCGAAAAAGAGCTTCGCAAGAACATTCGCACTGAACTTGCACAGAGGAATCCAATCGACTTTTCCGACAGGATTATCGAAGAGGAACTTCTCTATACTATCCGGAAAAACTGGAATATCGATGAGCTTACGCCGGAGCAAATAGACGAAATTAAGAGCAACATTCGCTCGCAGATTGCCACCGGAATGACCGCAAGCTTTGTAATCGACGAAATCGCCAAAATCGAGAAGATCGAGGTCAGCGAGGATGAGCTTAAAGAACATGTGGCACAAATCGCCAAAGCAAACAACATCAAGCCCGATGCGCTGTATGGGCATTTCAAAAAAGAGGATAAGCTCGACGATGTTCGCAACGATTTAGTTGCTTATAAAGTCTTAGACTTCGTCATCGAAAACGCCCAAATAACCGAAGAATAACGGAGAAAACATGGAAGACAAGATTTACGACCAGCTCGTTCCGATAGTCGTCGAACAGACCGGCAGAGGCGAGCGCGCATACGACATTTTCAGCAGGCTCCTGAAGGACAGAATTATTTTCATCGGGACGCCGATAAACGACCAAATCGCAAACCTTATTATCGCGCAGATGCTTTTTTTGGAGGCCGAGGACAACGAGAAGGACATCTCGCTCTACATCAACTCGCCCGGAGGCATTGTCACCAGCGGCATGGCTATCTACGATACGATGCAGTTCATCAAATCGCCCGTTTCAACTACATGTATCGGACAGGCCGCGAGCATGGGCGCGGTGCTTCTCGCCGGGGGGGAGGCCGGCAAACGAAGTGCGCTTCCCAATAGCAGAATCATGATTCATCAGCCTTGGGGCGGCGTCGAAGGGCAAGTCTCCGACATCGAAATCATGACCGACGAGTTCCGCAAGATGAAGTCGCGCCTCACAGATATTCTCAGCTATCACACCGGCCAGCCGGTTGACAAAATCAAGCGCGATACCGACAGAAATTTCTTCATGTCATCCGAGGAGTCCCTCGAATACGGCCTCATCGACAAGGTAATCGTCCGCGAGAAAATTCAGCCGGCACCTAATAAGTCCGAGAAGAAATCCGACAAGAAATCCGGCAAGGGCGACGACAAAGAGAGCAAGTAAGGACAATATTGGCAAAAGAGAAAAACGAGAGTAAGACCTGCGATTTCTGCGGCCAACCCGTGGACGCTGTCAATCATGTCTTTCAAGGCAGGCGAGGCAGTTTTATCTGCGGAGACTGCGTTCTCACGGCGAATGCCATGATTCGCGAGCGCGAGATTGAAGCGACCATCCCGTGGACCGAGAAAACATTCCCCGTGCCATCGGAAATCAAGGCCTTCCTCGATACCTATGTTATCGGGCAGGAGCGCGCCAAAGTCGCCATCTCGGTGGCGGTGTATAACCATTACAAGCGCATCCTCCACCGCGCCATGCGCGCCAATGACGACGATGTCGAGCTGGACAAGTCGAACATCCTGCTATTAGGGCCGACGGGCACCGGCAAAACCCTAATAGCGCAGACTTTGGCGAGATTCCTCGCCGTGCCGTTCTGCATCGCCGATGCGACTGTGCTCACCGAAGCCGGCTATGTTGGCGA
>DSAF01000140.1 GCA_011388305.1 Candidatus Zixiibacteriota bacterium
GCCCACCTGCGATTTGACAAATCGCAGGTGGGGCCGACGCCCCCCCGCACTCGCGAAAATTTAGCTCATGCCTGCCCGTTGAATTTCTCCGCGAAATTGCTATAATAAAGTGAAAACAACCCGCCAACACTCGGTGCGAAATGGACGAGACACATCAAGTTAGAATCCTTGATTTACACAGCAAAGCCCCGCTAATCGACCTGCACGCCGACACATTCTCATCGGCGCGAAGAACGACGAATTTCCTCGACGGATGGCCCAAAAAGCACCTCGATCTCCCGCGAATGTTCGACTGCGGACTTTGGGCGGAAGCATTCAGCCTGTTCGTTTATCCGCGATGGGGCGGCGGGCAATCGTCGCGATGGCTCGAAGTTGCGAATCGCGAGCTTGCGAACATCGAGCTGGCGGTCGAAGCCTCGGACGGCAGATTCGCCATCGCGCGGAACTCTGCGGAGATTCTGCAAAACAAGGAAAACGGCTCGGTCAGCGCGATAATCGAAATCGAAGGACTGCACAGCCTCGGCGGAGATTTGGAGCTTATCGACAGCTTTTTCGAGCGCGGCGTGCGAATATTTACGCTAACATGGAACAACTCGAACGAATGGGCGACATCGTGCATGGACTCAAAGGCACAAACTGTTGGCCTGACGGCGGACGGCAGAACCGCCGTCGAGCGTATCGATAAACTTGGCGGTCTCATCGACTTCTCGCACTCCGGCGAACGCACTTTCTGGGATGCGATGGAGATAATCACTCGCCCCCCGATATGCACACATTCATGTTGCAGTTCGCTCAAAGACTCCCCGCGAAACCTCACGGACGAGCAAATCTCCGCGATTATCGACAAAGCGGGCATCATAGGAATTAACTTCTACCCCGGCTTCCTCTCGTCTAAAGAAACGGAGCATGTCACCGCCGCGGATATTGTGAACCACATCGAGCACATCCTCTCTTTCGATGGCGAGGAGAATGTCGGCCTCGGCTCGGACTTCGACGGCATACGCTATCTTCCGGCGGACATGAGCGATTGCACCGGCCTTTCCAATGTGACGCGTGAGATGATCAATCGGGGCTTCCCCGAAAACAGAATCCTAAAAATCCTCGGCAGTAATTTCTTGCGAGTGTTCAGCTAAAACGCTCATTCCCTCGGCTTGACAACTACTGCAGAGCTGGGTATATTCTGCTTTTTATTGAAACATCGACGACAATTTTAGCGGCATTTCTTCAATGTTTGGTAGAAACAATTCCAGCGATTACTCGCGCCTCGCGAACAACAGCAACCCGAGCCAATCGGAGATTCAAGACTATCTCGTAGTTCGACATGAGCGTCGTTCGCTGTATCCTCGTGCGGCACTGGTGGGACTAATCGCCGGAACTATCGTGTTGGCCTTCCGCGCCGCATTGACCGGCGCGGAGTCACTGCGAAACGAGCTAATTTCTTGGGCGCATAATTCCCCCGACTACGGCTGGATGTTCCCCGTCCTCTTCGTCGCACTTGGCACCATTGTTTCCGTTTCGCTCACGCGCAGATTTTCCCCCGAAGCCGCCGGTAGCGGCATCCCATACCTCAAGGCCGTTCTCCACCGCTTCCGCGATGTGAAGTGGAAGAGCCTTCTTCCGGTGAAGTTCTTCGGCGGCATAATCGCCCTCGGGTGCGGACTGGCGTTAGGGCGCGAGGGTCCCAGTGTTCAAATAGGCGGCGTTGTTGGCGATGCCGTCGCCCGTCAGCTCAAAGTATCGGACAAGGAGCGCCATACGCTCATCTCGTCGGGCGCCGGAGCAGGGCTTGCGGCGGCGTTTAACACGCCGCTTGCGGGCTTTCTGTTCGTCCTCGAAGAACTTCGCAGAGATTTCCAGCCCGTCGTTTTCGGCGCGGCGTTAGTTTCGGCAGTAGTGGCCAATATTGTCGCGAGGATAGGCTCCGGGCAATTCCCGCTTTTCACCATCCCGAGCTACGATGTCCCCGAATTGACCTCGCTTCCGTTATTCGCGCTCCTCGGCTTGGTGGCCGGTCTTTTGGGGATTGTCTTTAACCGTAGCATATTGCTGGGCATCAGGCTCTACTCGCGTATTCCAAAACACTTGGCCATCGTGCCGATTGCTCTGACGGGCGGGCTTGTCGGTCTCGTGGGCTGGTTCTATCCCTCCTTGATAGGCGGCGGGCATGAACTTACAGAGACCGCCCTCAAAGGCGAGTTGCTCCTCGCAGTGATTCCGCTGTTCTTCATCATACGACTTATACTGACATCTGCCAGCTATGGAACCGGCGCTCCCGGCGGCATTTTTATGCCGCTTCTCGCGCTTGGCTCATTGGTGGGACTTGCTTTTGGCCAAATCGCTCACAATTACGCACCGGGACTCGTGATTGATCCGGCGATTTTCGCCGTTGTGGGAATGGCGGCATATTTTACCGCTGTTGTCCGTGCGCCGCTCACCGGCGTGGTTCTCATAGTCGAGATGACTGGAAACTATTCGTTGATGTTGCCCTTGCTGTTGAGTTGTTTTTTCGCCTATGCCATAACCGAGTTGCTCAAAGACAAGCCAATCTATGAGGCTCTGTTCGAGCGAGATGTTATGAAACTCAACGGCAACGCGCCTCTCAGAAAGCCCACGGTTGTGGAATACGTCATCGAAGATGGCGCGCCTTTTGATGGCAAAGAAATCCGCCAACTTGGCCTGCCGAAAGGTTGTATTATCGTGGGTTGTGCCCTCGGCGACAACGAGTTTGTGCCGGACGGCCACACCCGACTCGAAACGCACATGCGCATAACCACAGCAATTTCACCGGATGCACATGGCGCGGTCGATATGCTCCGCCGCGGATGCGGAATCGCTTGAGAATAGTTGACCCCCTGTCGGTCGAGACCGGCAATAGAATGACTTACTTTTCGAAGAAGGAGAATCATGTTGAGTCATATTGGTAGCAGTGCGATAATCGCAATTCTGCTAATCTGCGCCGTGGCGTTTGGCGGGAGCAAAGACCCGCTGGAGACGGTCGGGAGCGTGGATTTGGAGCGCTATCTCGGGCGATGGTTCGAGGTTGCGCGATACCCGACGCGCTTTCAGAACGAGAGCTGCGTTGTCGCCACAGCGGACTATTCGCTCATGGACAACGGCCAAATCCGCGTGCTGAACACATGCTGGAAAGACCACGCCGATGGCGAGATGCAGGACAAGGCCGAGGGACGCGCAAAATCCGTTAGCGACAACAATTCGAGGCTCAAGGTCTCGTTTTTCCGCCCGTTCTGGGCGAATTATTGGATTATCGATCTCGGCCATGATTATGAATATGCCGTCGTCAGCGCGCCATCGAGGAAATACCTGTGGATACTCTGCAGGGAATCATCGATGGACACCGCGCTTTTCGATGAGATAGTCGCGCGCCTCGAATCGCGGGGATTTCAGCGCGAGAGGCTGTTAATCTCCCGCGCCCAACGCGAGAGAATAGATGGATAGAGGGACACGCCGAAGGGGAGGGA
>DSAF01000065.1 GCA_011388305.1 Candidatus Zixiibacteriota bacterium
ATATTGCGTTGTTGAAAAAGATTTATCTATCGTTATAATTAAAAAAAGTTTCCTAATCTGGAGCGATTTATGAAGAACTGCACATTATTAGTAATTTTGTTCGCGATTAGTTTGATATTCGCCGCCCCTGAGCACCTTGCGGACTCTCTGCTCGCCGAAATGCCGGACATCACCGCCGACAGTTCGGCATACAACGCATGGAAAATCGACTACGCTTCGGCTCTGCGCGGCGGAAGAATCCCCCGCGAGCGCCCAGCCGAGCCTATGGACTGGCGGGTTGAGAACGGCTATGTCGCGGCAACAGTCGATGAGACCACCGGCGAGTTCGAGCAGGGCGCAAGTCCCGCCGGCACGGGCGCATACCGCAAACTGACATACTCGTGGCCCGGCGCACCGGGCACCGGATACATCATCTACTATGTTGACGGCAACACCGGCAAAACCGATGCCACACTCCCAAACACAAGCTCGAACTATATGGTCGATAATACGGCATATTCGATTTGGGAGAACTGGCACGGCGTCTATATCCGTCAGGAGATAACCACAGTGAGCCTCGGCGGAGACCCGGGCGAGAACGAGCAGGTCAAATTCAAAACGGTGATGAAATCCGCCGACAGCGACTGCCACGAAGTCGGTTGTCTGGTCTTCTATGACACTATGCTCGATGACGACGACGCGGCGGAAATATCCACTGCGTATGGATATACCGGAAGAGCGGAAATCTTTTTCGGCGAGGATGTCCCCGGCATTTGGCGCGCATACCAAGATGGATACCCCCCGCGCCCCGGCGCACTCACTGCGCTGGGAATACTCATAGGCTTCGAGGCCGTCACGCCCGATGTGTTCTGGTATGGTAGCTGGCCGCTCGGCTCCGGCAACGGCTGGGACGACTCCGACTGGATATCCGCCAGCGGAGGGACTTTCAGGGACTCGGCCACCATGGTGAAATGGTATCCGCGCAATGTCTGCCCGGGCGACTCTGTTGTCTATGTCACATATTACGGCATCGGCGAAATCACCGCCGGCCTCGATTTAAGCATCAGCGCGGGAACGCCGCCGTTCTCCACGGGTTGCACGGGGATATCTCCCAATCCCTTCGTCCTCGACGCCGTGATTACCAACCCCGGCGCCACCGATGTGACGGATGTCGAAGTCGAGCTTACGCTCCCGCCGGGACTGAGCATAGTCGCCGGCGACAATCCCCGCTTCCTCGGTGGCCTCACGGGATACGGCGGAAGCCGCCTCCTCAGCTGGACTATCGACATCGACCCGTCGGCGTTCGGCGCATCGGCCTGCTACGACATCGAGGTTAATTGGGGCGAGGGCGGCCCGGTGTTCCGCACTTACTGCCCGTTCATCCCCGCATTAAACACCGTCTCCGTCGATATAGACGCCGAGTTCGAGTCGCTGTGCCGGGGCGATTGCACGCAACTTCGCGCGGTAATCGACACCGCCTCTGCCTCCGGAAGAGAGTGGTCATATATTTGGCGGCCCTCCGGCGCGCTCTCCGACTCTACGGGCACAACCGTCTATGCCTGCCCGGAGAGCACCACGACATTCTGGGCGATAGTCTCCGACGGCGCCGACTGCATCGATTCCACGGGCAGAACCATTGTCGTCAATGACGACCCGATAGTCGAGCTTCGGGACACGACGATTTGCCTCGGCGAGTCGGTGACGATATCCCCCACCGTTTCGCCGGATGTTCCGGGGAATATCTTCGTATGGTTCCCCGGCGGCGAAACCACGCGTGAGATTACCGTATCTCCCGAAACTACAACGACATACGACGTTCTGGTCATCTCGCCCGATGGTTGCCACAGCTCGGATATGGGACAGGTAATCGTCGAAATCTGCGCCATCCCGTGGAGCGTTCTATTAGACCCGTTCGTGGGCGCGTGGTCGTCCTGCGAAGACCAAGACATCCGCCTCGTGGTGCAAGATGATGGCGAAGTCGATACCATGTCAATAAGATTTACCGTGGACGGAAGGGCTTACAGCATAGGCGATTCGGAACTTGCAATCGAGGATGATTCGATTCTCGTCTTCACGCCGTCATCGAACTGGCCGGACGGCCACACGGTTCGCTTTAGCCTCGACTCTCTCTCGAACGATGCCGGCATTATCGCCGACAGCCTCCCGAGCGGGCTTTTCCACATCGACCTCTCGCCGCCGGTGCCCGTTAGCTTCGAGCCGCCGGAAGGCGCCGTCCTGCACACGCCGCACCCGATAATCAAATTCGCAATCACAGATTTTCTCACGGGCATCGATGCAGACCTGGTCTCGGTGACTATCGGCACGGCGACTTTCCCGATTACCGCGAGCGGCATCGACTACGCATTCTACGGCGACACGCTCGAGTGCGAAATCAACAGCATTGCGCTGGGCATCGATTTCTTCCAGAGCGATACGGTCTTCGTGGCGGTCGAGTCGGGGGATTCGCCGGATTACTGCCCGCCGAACATGGCGGTGTTCTCGTGGCGCTTCCTGCTCGACCTCGCCTCCTCGTGCATCCAATTCCCCAACCCAATCACGCCCAACGACGACGGCATCAACGATGTGGCAGTTTTCGAGTATCCGCAAATGTTCATAGGACCGGCGGAGCTTACAATTTTCGACCTCCGCAATACCCTCGTATTCCGCGCGGATATTGGGCCGGCGGGCGATTTCGGCGATGTCGAGAACCGCCTCTGGGACGCGACAGATCTAAACGGCAATCCGGTGCGCGAAGGGCTATACATCTACATGATACAGATGGACGGCCGGATTCTCTGCAACGGCACCATCACGGTGATTCGGTAGTTTTCGGGAATTTTCGTATGGCGGATAGCCACGGGGGGCGCTGGCACGGGGGTTGCGTCTGCAACCCGCGCGCCAGCGCTGGCGGACGGCGTTTTCCGCTAAATAGGCTCGAACTCGTAATCTGGGTGGCGCACTGTGAGCACCGGGCAATTCGCCTTATGCACGACCTTCTCCGTGACATTCCCCAAAAGAACGCTTGCGAGGCCGGTTCTTCCGTGGGTTGCCATGACTATCATGTCGATTGTGTTTGCGCGGGCGTATTTGATAATCTCGGCGAATGCACTGCCGTTGGCGAGCGCGGTGACAATCCCCACGCCGGATGTGTCGTATTTTTCGAGATAGCTATCGACCTCGGCCTCGAATCCCTCGCGGACGCGGCTGAAGAATTCCTCGGCGATGTCGTGAGCGGTCGAGAAGAACGCCGGATCGAACGCGTTTTCATCGAAAACATGGAGGATGTGAAGTTTGGCGTGGTATCTTCTGGCCAAATCGATTGCGAACGGCACGGCGACCTCGGACTGTTCGGAGAAGTCCGTTGGTAGCAAGATGTTACGAATTTCCATTTGTTTCCTTTGCGAAATTTTGTTTTGTCGTTATGTTAATTATAGCGATAAAATTTCATTTTCCAAGGAGATTATTTGAGACACACTACGCGTTTC
>DSAF01000102.1 GCA_011388305.1 Candidatus Zixiibacteriota bacterium
ATTCAAAGCGCTCAACGAACGCGAATTCGAACTTCTCGCCATCTTGTCCGGCGACTTCCCCACCAAATCGCATTCGGTGAGTAATCGTTTGGCCTCGATAAGGCGAGCGAGTTCGTTCTCGATTCGGGCGAAATCTGCGGCGTCTTCAATTGTCACATCGACGAGGGAATTCCCCAGACGGTCGGCAATGCGCCTCCCCCCGATAATCGCGATGCTCATAAGCGGGTTCTTCCGCGAGGCTCTGCGAACTATGGAGTCGAGCGGAAGAGTATAGTCGCCGGACAAGATGGCGAGAAGTTCGAATTCGCGTTCGTTGAGCGCTTTGAATGCCTCCGCCGCGCCCATGACGATTTCATCCTCGTTCGAGAGGGCTATTGGGGATTTGCCATCCGGCGTTATGAAAAGAGTTCGTTTCATCACCTGCTAAAAAGCATGAAAATGTCATTGAATGTCACATAAAGCATTAGCGCGACGATAATTAGAAACCCGACTTGCTGAATTGCGACGCGGACTTTGAACGAGAGAGGTTTGCGCCTGAGCGCTTCGACGCCTATAAGCACGAGCTGTCCGCCATCGAGTGCCGGCAGTGGAAGAAGGTTCAGAATTCCGAGATTCACCGAGAGGGCGGCGAGGAAGAAGAAGAAGGTCGCCCATCCGGACCTCGCGCTGGCGCCGGCCATCCGAGCGATGAGTATCGGCCCACCTATGTCACCACGCTCGATACCCGCCGTGAAGATTTTCCTGAAAAAATCGACCATTCCGGTGAGAACATCCCCCATGAGTATAAGCGAGGCGGGGATTGCCCTGAAAACGCCCATTGGCTCGAATGCGATATTCGGCTGGATGCCTATGAGGCCGACCTCGACTTTGCCCGTATCGGTCATCATCTCCTCGCGGGCGGGAATCACCGTGCGCGTAAATCTGGTCTCGCCGCGGAGAAATTCCACCGCGAGTTCCTGCTCCGGCCTCGCGTGAACGAACCTCGCGAGGCTTTCCCACGAATTGATGGGTGTTCCATCGATGGCGATAATGCTGTCAAGCGGCTCAATTCCGGCGGAATCGGCGGGCGCGCCCTCGACAACGCCTCCCACCACCGGGCTGTGGGACATCTCGCCTACGCCGTGAAACGCGATTATCGCCCAGAAGAGAAACACCGCCAAAACGAAGTTCATCGTAGGGCCTGCGACCATGATGAGCGCGCGAATCCATCGCGGGCGCGAGGAAAGCTCTCCCGGACGAGGCGGTTTGTCTGCGCGGTCGGCATCCTCTCCGGCGAGTTTGACATAACCGCCGAACGGGATAGCGCCTATGGCATATTCGGTTTCTCCGAACTTCTTTTTGAAAATCGTTGGCGGGAAGCCTATGGAAAACTTCTCCACGATGACTCCGCCAAGCTTGGCCATAGCGAAATGCCCGAACTCGTGGACGAAGACGATAATTCCAATAACAATGATTGTCGATAACAATGTAATCATAACAAATCCAGCGTTTAATATATTGAATTTTTCATAATTAAATATATACTTAATAGATGTAATTTCAATTCTCAATGTGTATGTCGATAAAGATTTTTAAAACCAAGCCTGAGAATTTCCCTGAAAAAGTGGCGCTGTGCGGGTGCGACGTAATAGACAGACGTCTCATTATGGGTGCATATCGCAAGCGCACCGAGTGGGTCTATGACAACCTCCGGCACGGCCTGATTATCAATACCGCCATCGATTGCGGGGATGTCGTGGGACAAATTACGGCCTTGCCGCTCAACAAAAGCCCGATTGAGCTAAAGGGCGACGGCCTCTGGTTTATTCCATGTATATGGATGACTCCCCGCGCGGCATCGCCGATGCTCGGCGAGCAACTGATTGACGGCCTCGTAAGTGACCTCGGTTCGAGCGCAAATGGAGTGGTCACCCTCTCAAGCGAACTGTGGATGAACCATAAACACTTCATCGAGCGGTTCGGCTTTGAGGAACTTGGAAGTATCGAGCGCGTGGGCGACAAGGTCGATATCATGGGGCTTTCGCTGAACGGCGCGGAGATTGCAGTCGAACTTATCGAGCGGAAGCCGCCCAAAGGCGTCCCGCCGAGGTTAGATTTTTTCTGTAGCGCGCATTGCCCATCGCACGCGAGCGCTTCATATCGATTACAGAACGAACACAAAAATCTCGAGCGTGAGGTTCAGCTTGTAGTTCACGACTCGAGCGACAGATCGGTTATCGAGCAGTTTGGATATAGCTGGGCGCTTCTTGTGAACGGCGAGCGCGATGTGTTGAAGAACTTCATCACGGGCGAGCCGCTGGAGGAGATTGTCCGGCGCTAATAACCCGACCACCCTCCCGCGCTGGCACGGGGGTTGCGAGAGCAACCCGCGCGCCAGCGCGACATTCCTCGTCGAGCCGTATTCCATAGAGCTGGAGAACGTCCAGCTCAACGTCGGCGCACTCCGCGTGATAGCCAACGCCACCGGCGGCGCGTTCTTCCGCGCGGGCGAGATAGACTCCCTGCCCGAGCTTATCGAGACGCCGACGATAGTCCGCAGAGAGAAAGACCTGCCGTAGGGACAGGGGATTGCCGGATCAAGTGCGTAGGGGAGGGTCTAAGACCCTCCCTAATTTTGTTAACACTACGCCCGGGCGGGTTTCAAACCCTTCGCGATGCCTCGGCGGGCACGTCACCGCCGTGCCCCTACGGTTCGTTTCGCAATCGCAATCCGTAGGGGCAGGCCCGTGTGCCTGCCCTTCTGGGCGACCACATGGGGTCGCCCCTACAATCCGCAAAGCGCAACCGAACTCTCCACTCTCAAATCTCAAATCTCAAAACCGCCTGCCCCCGCGGGACAACATGAATTAAATCTATGCAAAGAACAATGACCCGGGGGCGACTATTTGAGTGATCCCCCCAGCAGAGGGATATAAAATATGACTAATATAACCAGGCATGTTCCTTAAACAATTTGACTTCCTCAGGCTCAATAACCTCTTTGACTTCTTTTACATCCGAAATAACGATCTGTTTTACATATAGGGCTTCTATTAGAGTTTGACATGATATCCAACTTGATTCCCATAATTGAACTGAAACACCATTTACAATCTGGCAAATTGGTTCGTTACTTTTAAAATCAATGCCAACAGATTTCGGTTGTGTTACACGTTGTAACCAAATTTCAAGGTAACCGTTATAAGGTACTCGTTTCATTTTTTCTCGAACTTTGCTCCACAATTTTTCTTTTTCCTTATTCGGCGCAAGCGAAATAAGATGACTCAGTATGCCGGCTACGGCTGGAAATGTCGAGGGCGAAATTGTACTGCCCCCCAAAAGTCAAGGTCTAATTTAGGGGGTAGAATTGGTTGACATACCTCCTTTCGTATTGGTAGGGAGTCAAGTATTTTAGTGTCGAGTGCGGGTAGTCATAGTTGTAAGCTC
>DSAF01000022.1 GCA_011388305.1 Candidatus Zixiibacteriota bacterium
CCCTATAAATTGTTGATTTACAGAACATTAAACGAATACTTTCTATGGCCTCAAAAGTAACTTTAAGAAAAATTGGATTTTTTAATTCAAAAAGCCCTTGCACATTGGAAATAGTTTATTTATACTTGTTAGACAACTTGTAGAATAACGCTTCTTTCCCTCATTCTGGAGGATGTTATGCAAACTGTGCGCACGTTTTTAATTCTCGCTCTGATTTTGGTCGCGTTCACCGCGCTCTATGCGCGGGATATCGAGGACAACCTCGGCGCAAGACCTCTCGGCATGGGACGAGCCTTTGTCTCTATTGCCGACGACGGCAACGCCGCCCTTTGGAACCCCGCAGGGATGAGCTTCTATAACGAACGAATCCTTACGGGCATGTTCTCGAGACTTTATTGGGGCATCGACAACGACGCTATCGGCGAAGGCCAGCTCGGCTACATTCATCATTTCCGGAAGGGCGGCGACATCGGAATCAACGCCGTCATGCTCTTCTCGAATATCTGGCAGGAGACGCGCCTCACGATGAGCTACTCCCACAACATCGGGAACAAGTTCAGCCTCGGCGTCAATGCCCGCCTTCTCCGCAACGAGGTCGTTCAGAACAACATCACGTTCACCCCCGGTTCTCCGGCGCCTCCCGGAATGAGCATAGTCGATCCGCGCGACGATCCGTTCTTCAGCGACGGATGGGACAAGATTGGTTTCACCGGCGATGTCGGCATCATGTTCCGCCCGGACAGAAATCTCGCTATCGGCGTGATGGCCGCCAATCTCAATCAGCCGGACATGAGCTTCAAGGGCGTCGGCGAGCACGGCCAGATTCCCATGACAATTCGCGCGGGCGCGAGCTACTGGATTCAGGACGACATTCTTCCGTCGATGGATGTCCAGTATATCATGTCCGAGGTCAACGGCGGCAATCAGATTCACCATTACAATGGTATCGAATGGTGGTTCCCGGGCAAGACCATGGCGCTTCGCGGCGGATACAACGCCAGTTTAGGCGGCGAGGGATACGATCCGACCGAGGCCAGCTTCGGCTTTACCTATCGCAACAAAAAAGCTCTTGATGTTCAAGTCGATTACGCTTTTGTTTACCCGCTTTCCGAGTTGCGCCAAACCGGTGCTACGAGCCACAAGATTTCTGCGAGTTTGCGCTTCCTGCCCCCGCCGGAGAGGCTCTATGACTTGGCTTTGAGAAGCCCGAACATGAGTGTCTATCCCCGCGATGCGCAAATCGGTGAGGTAGTGACGGTTAGGGCTTTGGTGGAGAATTTGGGCGAGCGCCCCGTGAGGAGCTATTGGGTGAGTTTCTATTATGAGCACCCTGAGCAGGGCTGGATAAATGCGGCCCCGGCCATTCGCGTCGATGATAGGCTCGATGTAGGCGAGACGAAGGAAGTCGAGTTTAAGTGGACGCCCCGCGAGCGCGGCCACTATCAGCTCTTCTGCAGTGTCGATGACGACGGCTCGATTCTCCCTGCGCTCCGTAACTTCATCGACGAGATTGACGAGGAGAACAACACCGGCGTAGTCGTTGTTGACGTATTCGGCCTTCCCAAGGGCACGGTTTCGCCCATCGAAAACACTCTCGAAATTAGTCAGGTGACGCTCGTTCGCGAAGAGGAGCCGGTTGTTCCGATTTTCTTCTTCGCGCCCGGTGCCGACCGCGTGAACGAGAGATTCCACTATCTCCAGAGCATCCTCGGCGCGAGACTCCGCGAGAACCCGGATATCGACATCGACATCTATGGCTTCTATGATCCCGAGTCCGATGGCGTGACAATGGCTCTGGGCGACAGGCTTTCAGAGAATCGCGCGAAAGCCGTGCGTAGCGTCTTCATGCGCTTCGAGCAAATCGCCGCAGACAGGATTCACGTTATGGATCCCCTGACATACAACACCAGCCGCCCCCGCGCGGGTCTGCCTATCGAGCACCTTCCGGAAGACGTTCCCCTATCCATGGCGGAGAACCGTCGCGTCCAGATGGTCACCCGCGTCAAGGGCTTCGAGGATTGGAGCCCGACGATTTACTTCGACAGCGGCTCCGACCGCGTCGAGGTCGGCAATCTTTCCGAAGTTCGTCGCCGCGCCAATGATATTCGCGAAATTATGGAGAGAAATCCCGAGATTATTCTCCTTATGGAGGGCTATGTTTCCTCGAATGAGGTGACGAGCAGAAACCAATGGGTTCAGCTTTCTTTCGACAGGGCGAACAACGTTAAACAGTTGCTCGGCGAGATTCTTGGGAGCGACTTTGTCCGCCGCCACGACCGTCGCCTGTTCATCCGCGGCAACACGGACGAATATGCCGACCGCGGCAAAGTCGATATCCTTCTCGATGGCGAGGGCTTGATTTATCGCCCGCTCGAGGGGACGATGGCGGCCAAGGGCTACGAACTTAATCAAGAGCAGGTCAATTTCGTTCACATCACCAGCGATGTCGAAGCCGGAGTCGATACCTTTACCGTCTCCATCGTCGATTCCGAGGGCCGGACTTTCAGGGTTTTGGCGACCGGTAGCGGCAACATTCCCGCTGGCGCGCCTTGGGACTGGAAAGACCACGATGGCAACCTCATCAGCCCGACGGAAGAGTATTTCTGCAAGCTGGAGATTCGCGACCGCTTGGGACAGACATTCACTACGCTCTCCGATCCGATAGCCGTTCGAGTTACCCAGCGTCAGCAACAGATGGAGACTTTGGTTATCGTCGAATTCACCTTCGATGAGAAAATTTCGGAGTCTGCATTCCTCGAGAGCAGAGTCGAGTATGTTGCGAGGCGCTTCATCGAAAAAGCACTCGAACCAAAACTCAGCCTCACTGCGGTAGTTGCCGGCCACACGGACATAATCGGCATGGATCATCGCAACCGCGAACTCTCGATAGAGCGCGCGCGTAAGGAAGAGGAGAATCTCAGAAGGTATCTCATTTATCTTCTCGGCCTCGCCGACAACGCCGAGCTTAACGCTTGGCTTCGCACGCACAACACGACGCTCACATATAGGGGCTATTCGGATACTCAACCCTATATCATTACCAAATGGGTTGATAATACGCTCGTCGAGGAAAAGATTGGGGAGAACGAATTGCCTGAGGGAAGAACGGTGAACCGCCGCGTGGTCATCGACTTCATTATGGAAAAAGAGGGCGTCCCCGAAGAGGAAGTCGAGCCGCAATCGATGGCCGACTAATACTTATATGTAAATACAGAAAGACCCTCGGTAGCGGGGGTCTTTTTTTGAATTTTTTAAGACTTCTTTTTTTATTTTTATGGATTAGCGAGATTTTGGCCTTGACATATAAGGTAATCAGATTTAACTTATTTAATCATTAGATTGAGCGGGGTGAAAATGCCCGTTCGAAGTGTTTAACAGTAATTAACAA
>DSAF01000156.1 GCA_011388305.1 Candidatus Zixiibacteriota bacterium
CGCGGGGAAGGGATGGGGTTTTTGCGACCGAAGGGAGTCCCACGGACGACCGAAGGGAGTCCCACGGACGACCGAAGGGAGTCCCACGGACGACCGAAGGTCATAGCAAAAACCGTGACAGCCGCCGAACGCGACCGACGGATCGTTCACTCTTTTTTCTTGCGGATAGTCTTCGCGCGGGAAATCGAGCCGTCGCCGAACTTTTGGTTAATGTCGTCCAATGCGCGTTCAAGGCGCTCGATCTTCTCGTTCTGGGGACTCGCGAACAGATCGAGTTGCTCGCCCTCATCGCCTACGAAATTGCTGATTCGTATCCCCAAAAGACGAATCGCGCCCTCCATCTCCGGCTCGGCGAGCTTGAGTGCCGCGTGGTATATTTCCTCGGAGTTCTTCACCGGAGAAGGCAATGTCTTTGCGCGAGTGATAGTAGTGAAATCGGCGTGGCGCACCTTCACGGTTATCGTCTTCCCTACAACACCCGCCTTGCGAATGCGGACGGACAGCTTGTCGGCAAGCGCACGAAGCGTGATAATTTTCTTGTCAAGGTCAGGCTCGTCGTGAAGATAAGTCCGCTCGATGGACATCCCACCTCTTCCGCCGTGATCATCGAAGCCGCGATCGTCCTCTCCCATCGCCAGTTTCCGAAAATGAACAGCGAAATCGCCCACCCTCCGACGAAGTTCGCCCTCGTCAATCTTCAGCAAATCGCCTATGCGCACAATCCCCATGCCGAGTAGCGTCCGCTCTGTCGCAGGGCCAACGCCCCAAAGACGGCCTATGGGCAGAGGATCCAGAAACTCGCGGATTTTATCATCGTATATCACTACGAAACCGTCGGGCTTGTCGTGGTCGGATGCGAGTTTCGCAAGGAATTTATTAGGCGCTATACCCACCGAAGCTACAAGGCCCGTTCTCTCGAATATCCGCGCCTTGATTGCCCTTCCGACGGATTCCGGCGAGCCATGAAGTCGCTCCGTGCCTGTCAAATCCACGAACGCCTCATCGATAGAGAGCGGCTCGACCGAAGGACTATACTCCCGAAGAATGTCGAACACGATGTCGGAGATTTCTTTATATCGTGCAAAGCGCGGGCGCATATAATTCCCATGGGGACACGCGCGGAAGGCCTGAATTATCGGCATAGCCGAGCGAACACCGAACTCCCGCGCTTCATAGCTCGCCGCGCTGACAACCCCGCGTCCGCTCGAAGGATCCGCGCCGACAATAACCGGCTTGCCCCGCAAATCCGGCCTGTCCAACTGTTCGACGGAAGCATAAAAAGCGTCCATATCGACATGGAGAACTACTCGATACATAGCTCGTGAAGTCTTTCAAGCAGAGTATCCCTGTTCGCGCGCGTCAGCTCAAAAATCTTGCTGTCCGAACGGCTTTTGATGCTGTCGGCGAAGGGATGTTTAGACTGCATAATGGCCGCAAAGACTATGCATTCAGAGTCCAGCGCAAAAAGCAAGGCATCGCGGAATCTATCCGAATGCAATTCCATCTTGCCTATTTCGTCAATTATCAGTATTTTGTTTGAAATGGGCTTGAGTGCGGGGATAGCGATTCGCTCGAAAGAATCGATATCGACGCCATATCTGCCCACATGATAACGGGATTGCAGGCCGGCTCGCGCGAGAACTCCGGAGTGGCCGTCGAACGAGTGAATGTCGAAGCCCACGCGGATACCGCCATCTCTGACCTCGATAGTCAGAAAGCCCCCTGCCCTGTCGCCGAGAAGTTCGGCGAGATCTTTGAGGAGCGTGGTTTTGCCAACTCCGGAAGAGCCTGTGATGAGGTAGTTCATGATGAAATTGATTTAGCGTTCTTTTCTGTTTGTCATCCATTAGAGACATCCAAAGAACGCAAATTATTATAATAACAATATGCGGTATAAATTAAGTGTTGTCAAGGCCTATTAAATTCCTGCTACTCCTCATTTTGCCCGCGCAAATCCTCGCGTGGTCTTATGGCGATGTCGTGTTCAACGAGCTTATGTGGATGGGCACGGCGATGTCGCCCTACGACGAATTTCTCGAGCTTCGCAACATGACCGATACACAGCTGAATTTCTCGGCCACGCCTTGGGCGATTTACCGCATGGACGAGCTGATGATCATAATCGATAGCGGCGTCCTACCTGCGCATGGGCTGTTTCTCATCTGCCGGAGGGAATCATCCGCCAGTCTCATCACCGCGCCGCGGGATTTCATATCGAACGCACTCGTCCTCACGAACAGCAACACTCAATATTCGCTCTATGCCGGAACGAGTAGCTCGGCCACGCTCATCGACATTGCCGATGACGGCGACGGCGCCCCCATGTCCGGGCGCTTCATCCCCTCCGAGAACATCCGCTGGTCGATGGAGCGAAGCGACCCCCCCGGCCACGGCGACGATCCCGCGAACTGGCACCCCGCATGCCTCTCGATAGGATTCGCCGCCGGAGCCGCCGAACGCGGCACGCCCGGCGCGCCCAATTACAAGAACGTCCCGCCGACTCTGCCAAACGTTGTCATATCGCCGAGTTTCATAGGAAGCGACACTACGATATTCGCCGAAGCCCGCAATGTCATCGACCCCGACGACATTCCCGGCCCGCTTCGCGCGATTTTCGATTGGTTCGACCAAAGCGGCACACGGATTTTCACCGAGACGGACTCGACTCCGCCGTTCACATCGTCCCTGCCGCCCTCTTTGACCGAACCGGGAAAGACATACTCCCTCGAAGTCTATTCCTTCGACGGCACGGACTCGACCGGCCCGAGGGTCATCGAGAACATTCGCATTCACTTCGAAAAGGGCGATTTGGTGATTAACGAGCTGGCATGGGCGGGAAGCATGCTCTCGCCGGATGACCAGTGGATCGAGATTTACAACAACTCCGGCTGGACGATTGACTTCTCGCAAACGCCGATAGAGCTTCTCTCCGGCTCGCCCGATGCCCCCGAGGCCATGCTGACCATCGAAGACGGCCTCCTCCCCAACGGCGATTTTTTCCTCATCTCGAACTTTTCCGAAAGCGACCCGCGCACCGCACTCGATGTCGCGCCGGACATTGTCGATACTCGGCTTGCCTTGCGCGACGACAGTTTATATCTTGCCCTTCGAGATTTCCCCGGCGATGGCGGCCACATCATCGATGAAGTCGGCGACGGCGGCGCGCCATTCGCGGGCATGAGCGTTCCCGCAGACTCGGTTAAATACTCAATGGCGCGCAATTCACCCTCCGCCGACGGCACAATCCCCCCGAGCTGGCACACGGCGGAGGTCTCCATCGGATGGAAACCTCATCGCCTCGAACGCGGCTCGCCGGGATCGGAGAACATCCGCAACACACCGCCATATATGC
>DSAF01000128.1 GCA_011388305.1 Candidatus Zixiibacteriota bacterium
AAGTATGCCTGTGAATGGGAGACACAAAAAATCTGCCGGCGTTACGCTAATTGAGCTTATGATTGTCCTAATCATAATCGGCGTTTTGGCAACATTCGCTATTATTCGTTTCAGCAATGCGACCAAAAAGGCCAAAGTCCGCGAGGCGGCTCTCATGCTCGGATATCTTTGGGACATTCAATATCAATATTACGTTGAGCATGGAAGCTTCATTAGCCAAGAATATGGAATAATCTTTTTCGAGGCAGATCTCGGCTTCGCATGGTATGATCAAACGAGCGAGACGGCGCGTAAAAAATTGAATTACAGCCCGCCGTCCGGAACTTCGCGCTTCTGGTATCTTTCTTGGAACGGAGGTGCGGGCATGGTCACATTCGCATACCCGAAAACCTCGGATTATCCTTGGATTAGCGAAGACGAAACGGATAACTCTCTTAAGGGAATAACGCTCTCTGTCGATAATGATCGGCGAATATATATCTATGGTTTTGGCCGCGCAGAGAGACTCTAACATCATCTCCGACTTTTCCCAAAAAAACCGCTTGACCGAGCGGAATAAATAGCTTATTCTTTACGTGATATTCACGGAAGGAAGGTCTAATATGATAAAATGGGCGATAATTATCGGCGCTCTCGCAATTTTCCAGATTCTCGGATTATTATTCGATTTTCCGCAGGATTATCTTTTTATAGGGCCGCTGTTAATTCTCCTGTCTGTGCTCGCAATGCTCTATCGAGTCTATAACAAGATTAGACAGGGCGAGCGGGAGAGACTCCAGCGCGAGCTTGACTCTCTCAAAGACAAGATGGAGACCATTCCGGATGATAGCCCTGATGCAGACGATGATAGAGCTTAGGAAACCATCGGGCGAGGTTCGCGTTGGCGATGTGTTTATCGGCGGAGGGCGGAAATGGGTGCTCATCGCGGGGCCCTGCGCTATCGAGGCCGAGGAGATGGCCCTCAATACGGCGCATATTCTCGCGGAAATTGCGGATAAACTCGATATTCCGTTTATCTTCAAAGCAAGCTACGACAAGGCCAACCGCCTCTCGGGAGATTCTCAGAGGGGAGTAGGGCGTGATGTAGGCCTCGAAATCCTCGCCAAAGTTCGCGATGAGGTCGGCGTGCCCGTCCTAACGGATATTCACTCGCCGGAGGAGGCACAGCCGGTATCCCAGTGCGTCGATTGCATTCAGATTCCGGCGTTTCTATGCAGGCAAACCGACATCGTCGAGGCGGCATCCGCGACAGGGTTGCCGATCAACATCAAGAAGGGGCAGTTTCTTGCGCCGGAGGATATGGCGGTTATCGCACGGAAGGCCAAGGGCGACGGCGGCGTGATTATCACTGAGCGCGGGACATCGTTCGGCTATCACAACCTCGTCGTGGACTTCCGAGGAATTCCGATAATGGCCGAGAGCGGCCTGCCAATCGTGATGGATGTCACGCACAGCCTCCAGCGTCCGGGCGGCGAAGGAAGCTCGTCTGGCGGCGATGGCCGCTTCGCGCCGACAATCGCGACGGCGGCGCTGGCCGTGGGCGTCGATGGCCTTTTCATCGAGATTCACCCCGACCCCGAAAATGCCATATCGGACAGAAAGACGCAGTGGCCGCTTTCCCGCGCACAGGAGCTATTGGAGTTTTTGAAAGCGCGATAGCCCCCTTGACTTCCTAATTCAAATCCCATTACCGGCCAAATCGTTTCATTTGACAAATGCGAAATATGGCGTAATTTTATACACATGAAAATGACAAAAATAAAATTACTAATCGTCTCAGCTTTCATTCTTTGCGGTGCCCTCATGGCGGGGGATACGGTCTTCGTCGGACAGACGAGGCTGTTCACCATCGAGCAAGAGGCCGGAGGGGCGACCGCCGCAGAGCGCGCCCGAAAGGCCACGCAGGCAATCGAGAGCGTGATGTCCAAGCCCGATGCATCGATGGATTCCATCTACATCCGGGACTTGGATAGTTTCGTGGCCATCGATTTCGGGAATTCGCGCATCTTCACCGTCTATCCCGCCGATACAACCGGCAAGGGCATTCCGCCGGTAGCACTTGCCGGCCAATGGCGCCAGATGATCATCGAGGGCATCGAGGCCGAGAGACAGCGCTCGGTCTCTGCGGGCAACATCGCAAGACTCGCCCTTGGCGTGCTCTTTCCGCTGTTGGTGCTTATCGTCTATCTGCTTGTCCAAAAGCTTTACTCCGGCCTATGCAATAGCACGGTGAAGCGCGAAGGCTATTTTTTTAGGGGCATCAAGTTTCGCGGAGTGGAGATTATGCCCGCGAGAATTCAAGTGAGCATCCTCCTAAAAATCTATCTATTTCTCAAGTGGCTCACGCTTGTGGTGATTTACTACGCGATGATTCTGCTGTTCTTCCATCTTTTCCCCGCTACGGAGTCATCCGCCCAATCGTTAGTGGAGACGAGCATCGCTTGGCTGAAGAATGTAGGAAATCTTCTAATAGATGTTGCGAAGTTTGTGCTGTTGGGCTTCGTATTTTACATTGTGGCGAGGGCTTTTTGGGGAATTTCGGATATGGTCTTCCGCCACTATGAAAGCCCCACCACCATGACGAAAATTCCCGAAGAGGCTCTCGCGCCGCTTCGCCGAGTGACGAAGGGGATAATCGCTTTTGTGTTCATCATTCTTATGGTTGCGGCAATCCCCGGATCGGGGGAGTATTTTGCACTGGGGCTTCTCGTCGCGGTGTTCATAGTGGTATCCGTGGCGGCTCTGCCGTTTATTTCCAGCGGAATCGCCGGCCTGTCGATAATCATCCGACGCAAAATCAAAGTCGGCGACACGATTTCGACCGGCGGAACGCGCGGGAAGGTCTTGTCGCTCGGTGTGATATGGTCAACTCTGGAGATAGAAAATGGCAGACAACTCCTCATCATGAATAAAGATCTACTTGAGAATGAGCTAATCTTCGAGAGCGGGGGGGAGAAAGGCATTTCCGAGTGAGTTTAAGACGAGTATTTGCGCTAATTATTCTTTCAACACTCACGCTTTCGGCGGGGCCGAGTTGGATTTTCCTCGCCGACAAGGGCTTTATTCGCGGAACGCCCGAGGAGGCGCACGCGATTGCTCTCGCCGAGCGAGTGCTCTCCGAG
>DSAF01000160.1 GCA_011388305.1 Candidatus Zixiibacteriota bacterium
ATTTCAGACATTTCAGTCAATACTGAAATTACTGAAATCACTGAAATTTAATGTTTATTGACAGGACACAAAATAGATGAGGTAGTCTAAATTAGTATATATCGGAAGTTTTTTCTTGAGTTAAACGCGAGCATCCAAGCGGATGAGGGTCTCTATGTGATGAGTCTGCGGAAACATGTCGATTATCGCCATCCGCGAAATGCTGTATTTGGGGGCAAGCAATCCTAAGTCGCGGGCGAGTGTCGAGGGATTGCAGGATGCATAAATTATCGCTCTCGGCTCGGCTTCGAGTATCTTGTCAAGCGATTTTTTTGCTATTCCACTTCTCGGCGGGTCGAGAACTACCAACTCCGGAGATGCCGACCGAATCGCGTTAGACAGCTCCTTCTCGACGCTTCCGAAGATGAATTCAATATTCGCAATGTCGTTCAAATCGGCGCTGAAGCGGGCATCTGCGACTGCGCGCTCGACTGACTCGATTGCAATCACACGCTTGAATTTAGTAGAGAGAATCTGCGCGATAGTGCCCGTCCCCGAAAATAAATCGAAGGCGGTCAAGCCAGTGTCGGCCTCGGCAAAATCGAGTATTTTATTGTAAAATATTCTCGCCATACGGGTGTTAGTTTGAAAAAAACTCTCCAGCGAGATTCTAAATCGAAGTCCCAGCATATCCTCTTCAATAAAGCTTTTGCCGAACATGGGAACGACCTCGCCCTTGGCCGTATCGCCCGTGCTTTGGTTGACAACAGCCGAAGCCCCGACAAGCTGGGGGAATTCATCGGACAGGCCGTCGAAAATCGGGCGAAGTGCCTCTAACTCGCGGCGGCGAAGCGTGATACCTGCGAGAAAATCGCCGGTTGTCTCCGAGAATCGAAGTGTGAGATGGCGCAGGAAGCCTTCGTCGCGGTATTGATTATAGATTGCGAGGCCAGCAACGGTTGCTCTTCGCGCGATTTCGCGGGCAAAACGCCTGCCAACCTCCGGCATTAGTGCGCAATTCTCCGCGCGAACAAGACGATCGAAGCGTCCTCTAACGTGTTGGCCTAAAAAGACTTCGCCTCCATCCTCGCCAAACGAAAGCTCCATCTTGTTGCGATAACCGAATTCCCTATCCGCATGAATTGTTTCAGGATCGGGGTAATCCGTAAATCCGCCAATATGTTCGAGACAATCCTTTACCACATTTAACTTTATGGCAAATTGCTCGTCATAATCGATGTCTTGACAGGAGCATCCGCCGCAGATAGTATAAACTTCGCAAGACGCCGGCCTTCTCGAGCTGATAGGTTCGAGTATCGAAACTGCATCGGCAAACATCGCTGTTTTCTTGCGTTTGACGATTCTGGCAATTACGCGTTCGCCGGGATAGGCATATCTGACAAAGACCACAACGCCATCGTGGCGCGCGATTCCGAAGCCCCCGAAAGCGGGTGTTTCGATTGAAAGCTCAAGCTCTTCGCCGATTTTTGGCTTAGGCATCGATGACCGCTTTCTTGACAACCGTCTTGTAAAAATGCCCGTAACTGGAGTATGTCGGCTCCAAATAAAGCTCGAACTCGTATTCGCCGGGGGGCACCGGATTGCCGTCATCGTCTTTGAGATCCCATCGGACTGTGCGCGAGCCTTGCCGAAAACGGCTGTGAGACAAGAACTCACGGACGGTATTACCATCTCGCTTAATCGTAATACTCACGTATCCGTGGTCGGTGAGGTCAATGTCGATTACTGCTGAGCGATTGCCGTCGCGGTCTTCTCCCATATAGATTTCAAAGCCTGCGACATCCGAGCCAATCCAGTAATACTGCGCCGAACGCCTCTCCGCAACGACGACCTGCCCGAAGCGCCGCCAAATCGCGATTCCGGTCGGATGTTCGAATTGGTAGTCGCCATCGCCGCATTCCCCCACGCTGACGACATACTCTAAGTTGTTGTCGAACTTATGGATAAGGCAGTTCACGGAATCGGTCACCCAAGCATTGTTGTAAAAGTCGAGGGCCAAATAGCTGAACGTCCCGTTGCCGTCAACCAAGTCATACGCATTAGCCGTTGCGATGACGCGCCCGTTGTAGTCCAACTTGCGAAGCTGTGTCCCGTCGGAATCCACGACAAATATTACTCTATCGCCATATCGTGTTCTCGTCAAAGCCGGGTTGTCGATGCCAATTCCACGCGGTTTGACAAGTCCGGTTAGCGTGCGGATGTGCAGGCCTTCGTAAGTGAAAATGTCGATAGTCCCGCGCTCGTGGTCGGTGACGAACAGCGTGCCGGACTCTGTAACGGAGACATCGTGCGGCTCGATGAGTATCTCCTCGCCGAACGCGGAAACCCACTGCAAGCCTTTCCTCGTGTGTTCAAGCCGAACGATTCGGCGATTTCCCGTATCGCAAACGAAAACATGGCCATCCGGATCGGCGGATATTCCGCGCGGGGCATTGAGGTTGTCCTTGCCCGAGCCGGAAGTGCCATAAGTGGCCAATTTATACATACTTACATTATATATAATCTGGTCGAGGCCGGAGTTGACGCCATAGGCGGATAGCTCGTCGTCATCACGGGGGTCTTTAGGGTTGTCGGTGCGCTTAAGTCGCGTGACGGCAAGCCCTTGCGGGTTATCGAAGCTCGCCGAACGCCCCAAGAGCATCTTAAGTCTGCTCTCCGTCCCCTTGTAAATACCCCAGCAGTGCTTGAAGGGCGGATAAATAAGGGTCCTAAGGCCTTCGCTTTGGGCGATAATAACCGTAGTGAGCAAAATCGATGTGATGAGTATAATTTTTTTCATCATAACCTCGTGAAATTTCTGAAGAGCGTTAATTGGACGATTTCTATAAACTGCCGTCCCATAGCTCTTTATACGCATAATAGTCGCCGAGAACACGCTTGACATAGTGCCTCGTCTCGCGGAAGTCTATGCCCTCGACGAACACGCAACGGAACTTCTCATGCGGCGTTTGCTTCCATCGCTTCAGGGCCGTAGGCCCGGCGTTATACTCGGCGAGCGCATATTCCGCCAATCCATGCTCTCGCAAGAGGTCTGCCAAATATCGCGTGCCGTATCGCGCGGATGTGTTGAAGTCGTAAAGAATAGCATCAGAAAATTC
>DSAF01000181.1 GCA_011388305.1 Candidatus Zixiibacteriota bacterium
CGATTAGATTTTTCCAAACTTTCTTTATTTATGCACTGTCGCGACGCCTGAGCGACCGAACATTTCGACCTTAAAAGGCTCTTCTCGCCTTATGTGAACGAGGAAATTCCCCCTGCAGGCAGGCGTAATTGCGCCGAGAAAATCCCAGTCAATGAAGGCTTCTTTTTCGCCGAATGGCACATAAAAATAGCCTGCCTGCGTTGCGACTATATTGTGAAAAAAGTGTGTGCCCTGTGAAGAATCCACGTGAAAACCATCAAGCCCCGCCTCGACAATGACTTTCGCCCTGTCTATGTCCGTCCAGCGCACAGGAATGCCGAGGAACCGGTCGCGCGTGCCCCATCGGCCCGGGCCGATGAGGATGTATTCGCGGTCTTCCTCGCGCATTCGGAGGTTTAACGCCTTTATTTCGTCGAGAATATCCAGCGTATGGAGCTTGTCAAATTTGCCCGAATCAACCGTGGATGTGCTCAAAAACGCCGTTGCCAAGCGCTTCGTTAGAGTAAAGCAGAAGTTCGCTGTTATCAATGATTCCGTCAAATTCGAGGAGATTACCATCGGCTGTGGCAAGCGGGCGGATTTGGAGAATTTGGAAGACTGACTTATCATTCGGCGAGTCGCCCAAAGTGACCGCGAACTCTATCTCTATAGGAACTCCAAACGCATGCTCGCCAATATCAAGTATTTCATCAAGTAATTCCGCAAGCGGGATGTAATCGTATTTCACAATATCTGCGAAGGTCAATACACGCGGCCCGGAATATCCGAGGCCCTCGCGGAGGCGGTTGTCCTCGAAATCCCAAACCGATGCAAGGTGATCGAGCACTCCGTGCTCCTCTGCCGTCGCCAAATCTAACATCGCGTAAGTAGCGTCGGTGCCTTGGGTTAGGTCGAAATCTCCCTTTGTCATGTCCAGCGCGTAAAACTCTTTCTGCGAGTTGCGCAGAAGCTCGAAAGGTTGTTGAATGTCTCTCTGAGGATATTTGGGCGAAAAGCGATACGACGATTTGCCTCCAACTACCCATTCCCCAAGTCCCAGCGCAATGAGCGCCACACCGTCCGAGTGGCCCGCGCCGGGAGGCGGATAATAATCGAACGACTGCGCCGTTCCGGAGATATGAGGATAGAAGTAATCCCCGTGTCGCTTTCCGACGACCTCCTGAATCACGACGGCCATCTTCTCCTCTTCGATGCCGTAGTTCATGAGCTTGGCGTAATCACGCGCCTCGGCCAAACATGTTGACGCGAAAACCAATTTCACGGCTTCTAAAATTTGTGCAAGGCGAACTTCAGGCTCGGGGTCGTTATTCGGAAGCATAAAAGTCTGGTATATTCCCGCAAACGGTTGCGCCTGTGAGTCCTCGAGAAGACCCGATGAGCGCACCGCAATCGGCTCGTGGATGTGCTCAAGAAGAATTTCAAGTCGCTCGCGAAGCTCTTGGGAAACTTCGCCTGCGAGAAAATCCGCCTTGATTTGGTCGTCGGAACGTTCTTCATCAATAATTTTCCCAAAAAGGCCGTTTCGCCGAAGAAATTCATCATATTCGGCGGTGCCTATGAACGCTGAACGCGGAATCATGACATCCAAGTTCGAGAATCTGTCCTCGAGTTCGGTTGCGGCCACGAGGGCGTTCAAAAACGCGATTCCCCTGCCTTTGCCGCCGAGAGAGCCTTCAGAGAGGCGCGTCACTTCCCTATGCAAGTCGAGGTCGCTCTTCCGAAAATCGACTATTTTGCCTCGGTGGCGTTTTTTGCGGACATCATTGAACACGCCGATTAGAAACTCACGAAGTTTCACACTGTCCTTGAAATCGGCCGCGCGCATTGGGCGAATCTCTTTCGCGACGAGAATTTCGCCGTGGGCGATGAGCCATGTCGAGAAGTCGTTCCGTCGCGAGTGGAAAAGGAGTGATTGGCGCGGAATTTTGTGAAGAAGCGCCTCGAACTCCGCAAGGTTGCTTGCTCTGCCGAACTCTCCGCCGCTCTCGTCGCGGAAGACGAAATCCCCGAAGCCGAGATTGTAATGGATGAAATCGCTCAGCTCCTGAATCAGCGTGGGCGAGTTTTTATCAATATAGTGAATGCCCATCTCTTCGGCAGTTTCGGCGAAACAGCCGCCGGCGCTCTGGAGCAGTATAGGCATGTCGTATTTCGCTCCCTGAAGATAATCGACGAGTTCCAGTCCCGCGCGCTCATGTAGTTCTCCGTCCTTTGGAAAGCGGATGTCCGAGATGACGCATAGAAGGTAATCGCGATACTTCTCGCACATCTCAACGGCACTCTTATAGTCATGTGCCATAAGGATTTTAGGGCGTGTCCTCATGCGATAGTTCTTCTGAATATCATTAAGTTCATCGGAGAGAAGAAGTTGCACCTGCAACATTACCTCGTTACAGAGTTGCGGAAGGAAACGTGAGTAGAAGAAAACCGAGTCCTCGACAAGCAAAATCACGCGCACGAGCCCCATTTCGGTGTCGTGCTCGACATTAAGGCAGTCCTCGACATATTTAATCATCGCCAAAAAGACTTTCGAGTCGCCGCTCCAGAGGAAGACATTGTCAATCGCCTCCATCTCCGACGAGGACTTGTCGATTCGTGCGGCATCGGCTTGCACATTAAGGAGGAGGAATATCGGCAGATCGGGCTTGACTGCCTTGATTTGCCGCGCCATCTCGAACGGCGTCACCTCGCCGACATGGCGCATGGTGATGACCATGTCAAAATCCCCCTCGGCGGCAAGCTCTACGGCCTCCGCGCCCGTAGGCACGCTTGTCACGCGCGGCACAGATGTGAGGTTGAGCTGATGATATTCGCCGAAAAGCTGTTCAGAAAATCTGCCGTCCTGCTCGAAGATAAAGGCATCGTAAAAGCTCGACACGAGTAAAATCTCGCGGATTTTGCGTGACATTAGCTGGTGAAAAATATCCTCGCCAAACTTGAATTTTTCGTAATATTTTATGAGGTCTTTTTTTTTTCATGGCTCTCGATTTGGTTTCAAGATAACAACGCTACATTATCGCAAATTTCTCCGTTTTCGCAAGGAATATAAC
>DSAF01000188.1 GCA_011388305.1 Candidatus Zixiibacteriota bacterium
GAATACACATTCGACCCGATGGTCGAGTGGAATTTCGATTTGCATTTTACTGTAAAAAACAGTATATTCAAGCTGTTGGTCGCGCCGGCATCGAGATTGTTGTGGCGGCTTCCAAAGCTGAAATTGATTCGAATTTACAGAGATTTCAGAAAGTTCTGAAATTACTGAAATTGCTGAAAACTCGCGGAGATTCCGCGAAAGAATTTTTATTTGAGGGGGCAAGATGATCGCAGAAGACGTCTTGAAAGTAATCCTGCAGAACGTCGAGGCCGTGGCAAAGGCCAAGACCATCGTCGGCGACCCGATAGAGCTTGCCGGCAACATCATCGTCCCGATTTGCAAAGTCGGTGTGGGTTTTGGTGCCGGCGGCGGCGAGGATAAGGGCGACAAAGCTGCCAGCGTGGGCGGAGGCGGTGGCGGTGGCTTCTCGGTAGAGCCAATTGCATTCCTCGTCATTCATGGCGATGAGGTCAAGCTCCTACCAGTCAAGCCCGACAAAATTGGGAACTTCGCCAAAGCTATCCCATTGACAGTAGAGAAGATAGGCGAAATGGCCGAGAAGGCGATGTGCGCCAAACAGAATAAAGAAAAGCAAGAAGGAGAATAGTGCCGAACACACAAGTGAACAAGTCCGCCGAGAAGCGCGTTAGGCAGGACAGAAGAAAGCGCGAGCAAAACCGCCTTGTCCGCGGCTACATTCGCGATATGATGCGCCAAGCCCGCTCCACCGAGGACGAGCAGTCCGCGAAAGAGGCTATCCCGCACGCATATAGTATTCTTGACAAAGCCGCGAAGAAGGGCTTAATCCCCAAGAAGACTTGTGCGAGATACAAGGCGAGAATCGCTTTGCGCGCCAACCGGCTGAAAGTCGCGGAGTAGTTAGAAACTTGGGAGCAGGCTCTTGGCGATACGCCATAAGAGCTTACGCTCCTTGATGATAGATCGTATCGCGCCGGGGATGTCGATGCTCTCGAATTCCCCTTTGCCGAAACGATCGTCGATTAGCCTGCAAATTCCCTCTAAATCTTCGTCGTCGAGACCGGCGAAGATATTCTTGGCCTTCAAATAGAAGGCCATTTGTTTGCCCCGCGCTTTGTGCCACTCGGAGATGTATTCGGCGAGCGCCTTCTCCGTGGCTTCGGGCGTGTCGTTGAATAGAGCGCGTTTGGCGATTTTCGCGGCGATTTTTGCCGATAGAAGCGCATTCGCTATTCCGCCGCCGGAAATCGGGTCGGTGAGCCGTCCGGCGTCGCCTACGAAGAGGACGTTTCGATATGCGATTTTCTCCAACTGCTTCGCCGTAGGGACATTGCCGCTCGCAAGTTCGATGACCTCGCCCGCGCCTTCAAACCTCTTTGTGATAAACCTCTCGAGCAAATTCCATGCGGTGATACTGCCATCATCGATTAGCGATGGATTAACGCCGAGTCCCACATTGGCAAAGCCCTCCCCTTTGGGGAAAACCCAAGCATATCCGCCGGGGGCAAGCTCGCGCCCGACATGGAATTCGGGGAATCCGAGGTGAACATCGACGCCGGTCATCACGGCCTGCGCCGCGACATGGATTTGGTCTGTGGCGAGGTGCTCGCGCGGGAACAGTTGCCGGGCCGCCGCGCTCTCGACGCCATCGGCGCAGATGAAGACTCTCGCAAACGCCTCGGCTTTCTGCCCGCGCCATTCGAATTCCACGCCCACAATGTGATCGCCGTCCCAGATGAACTCTCGCGCCGGAGCGGAAACAAGCGTCCGTGCGCCGGAGTTGCCGGCCATCGCGAACAGGTCTCGGTCGAAGACTCTGCGCTCGAGAATGAAGCCTGCCCTCGGATGCTTGACAGTCGTGGCTTTGCCCGATGGCGAGACGAGCACCGCGCCCTCGATTGGCGCGGAAACCCATCGTTTCTCGATTTGCGGGATGACATCGGTGAGGCCGGTTCTGCTGACGCCCTCGGCACATAGCTGGGGATGCCCGACTACTGGGCGTTTTTCGAGAAGCAAGACCTTCGCGCCGTCCTCGGCGAGCAGTCGCGCGGATGTCGAGCCGGCAGGCCCTCCGCCGATGACTATCACATCGTAATTGTCGTCCGGAGGGCGAAACGCCGGCCACTTCGCGGGATTTGCCCCCGAAAGAATTAGCGCGCCTTGAGGACAGAACGGCACGCATTTTCCGCAGTCGATGCAACTTTCATCGACTTTCAGCGCGCCGTGAACGACATCCAGCGCCGAAATGGGACAGGCGGGCGTGCAACCGCCGCAGGCCATGCATCTCTCGCGGAGAAGACCAATCATCGAGCGGACTCCACGAACGCGGCGATTCGGCGCGTATCGCCCGCGAGGACGACATAATCGCCGGATGTAATCTTAAAATCTACCTCGTCGGGGAAAGCCATTTTGACGAAACCTTGCTTGGTGTAGCTTCTCGCGACGAACAGAAGGTGAAAGCCCTTCTCCTTTACCTCCAATTCTTCTATGGACTTACCAATGAAACCTTTGGGCGCGAGCACGCGGATTATCGACGTCGTTGGAGAGAGGTCTATCTGCTCGGAGTCCGACAGGATAAGCTTCTCGGCGAGGTTATGTCCCATCTCGTCCTCGGGCGTGACGACGAGGTCTATGCCGATTTTTTTGAGAATGCGCGCCTGTTTTGGGTTCGACGCACGCGTGACGACGGTCGGGATGCCGAACTGTTTCAAGTATAGGCCGATAAGCAGGACGCTCGTGAAGTTGTCGCCGATTGCGACAACTCCGGCGTCGAAGCCCTCGCCTTCGAGCTTCTCGCCGATTGCCTCGCGGTCGATTGCGTCGAGGACGAGTGTCTCGGCGACAAGGCTCCGCAGAAGGTGGAGGCGTTTCTCGTCGGTGTCAACTACCACGACATAGGCGCCAAGTTCGGATAGGCGAATCGCCGTGGCATATCCGAATCTCCCCGCGCCGATGATTATCACTTTCTTCATAATTTACCTATTTTTTCGCATATAATTTACGTGCACACACGGGTGCGCTCTCCGCCTTTACCTTTAACCCTTTACCCTTTACCC
>DSAF01000214.1 GCA_011388305.1 Candidatus Zixiibacteriota bacterium
CGAATACACCGAACCGATGTCCACGGCCATGTGAATGAAAAGCCCTGTTGTTCCTGCGGCGATTCCTGCCGAAACGAGCGACGCGCCATCGCCGAAACATCTTCGCCAAAGCGGCACGAATGTGAGAAGGAGAGCTATGCACAGCAAGATAAACCCGGGGATGCCGTTCTCCGTTGCGGCGCGGAGATAGGCGTTGTGTGGGAAGCGCGGGAGATATTTCAAATGCCCGAGATATAACCCGCGAACCGCCGGCCATGCTCTCGTTCCCACGCCGAAAATTGGGTAATCGGCGACTATATCGAGGCTCGCCGATAGCATCTCGACGCGCTCCATCGTGCTTTGGTCATCGGAGAGGTCGGCAGTGTGTATTTCAGAGATGCTCGCAACTCTCTCGAAGATAACGCCTTCCGGCGAGAGAAGCAGGCCGAGGGCAATTCCCAGAACGAGAATCGTTGCCAGAACGGCAAGCTTACTTTTGTCAAATTTCGCCGCAACCGCCGGCGCGAAAAGAGCGATTAGCGCGACTATCGCCGAAATCCATCCGGCGCGGCTCCGCGTGAGGACGAGGCCGCCGAGCATGAGAATCGCAAGAAGAATGCAAAGGAATCTCCGCCGAATGTCTCCCTCAAGAGAGAAGGCCAGCGCGAGCGGGAAAAAGAGAATCAGGAACGAGGCCATCGGGTTCTTCCAGTAGAAAGTCCCCACAAAATGGCGAACCATCTCCGGCCCGCCATCAATTGCGAAACGTCCGATTAAGAAAATATACCAACCGGCTATCGTGACGACCGCGCAGGCGATAAGCAATGCGGTAAGGAGGTTCGAAATGTCGCGCTCGTTTTCCGGAATTGAGAAAGCTATGAAGCCGAACGCGAATAGCCCGAAATACATCAGTAGCTCGCCCATGCTGATATCGATGTCCGCCGAGAAAATCGTCGATACGCCCGCCCAGAGGATAAACAGCGCCCACGAAAGAATCAGCTTCGCGGGGGGGAGGACGAATTCTCTGTGGCTTCGGGAGAGAAGTAGCAGAAACATCGCAATACCCGCGAAAGCGACCACCCATCGCGGCGTGGCCTCGTGTCCGCCGCCGTGGAGAGCCGCATATAGCGCTACCGCCACCGCGCCAAAGAGCGCGAATCGCCCGATATTGCGCATGTCGTCCGTTTTGGGTTGCGCCTTCAAGGCAGAACCGCTATCGCAGAGATTTCTATGGGCGCGTTTTTGGGCAGTGTTTTGACTGCAACACACTCGCGCGCGGGCGGATTCTCGTCGAAGAATTCGGCGTATGCCCCGTTGACCTCCCCAAATTCGCCCATATCAATAAGGAAAATCGAGACCTTGACCAAGTGTGCGCCATCGCCTGCGGCTTTGGCAATCGCGAAGATGTTCCTCATGCACTGGCGTGTCGCCTCGGCGATGTCGTTGGTTATCATCTCGCCGGTCGAGGGGTTCAGCGGAATCTGCCCGCTAATGAAAACCAGCTTTCCGGCTATGCACGCCTGCGAATACGCGCCGATTGCCGCCGGCGCGGAATCTGTGCTCACTGTGCGATGGCTCATCGCGTCTCCTTTGTATAATGATTATATTGCTATAATGATATGGACAATGCATCGTTATCGCAAGTTCGTTCGCGCAGATTTGCGCAAAGACGAAATTCTCAGAGGAGTGCGAAGTCGTTTATGTTGTTGATGTGCCGAGGAGTCTTAACAGCTATCTATCCATAATGGACCTCACGGGACATCGATATTGACATTTGCTCTGATAACAGTAGAATTTACAGATATGGCATTATCAATATGCTCATCGACCAAGGAAAGAAGTTGGCAAAATTGCCCCCTCGGCGTAGTAATAGGAGGACATGATGCTATCCAATAGAAAACATCACAGCAAAAAGGCGGGGCTTCCGCCGGGGACGCTTGTTTATACTGGCGATAAGACCCACGACATTGAAATCTCCACCATCGAGTTCGACGCGGAAAAAATTGCCGAGCGGAAAATTGCGGACATCGCCGAATGCGCCGGCCTCCGAGACTCGGAGAGCATTGCTTGGATAGATTTCAACGGTGTTCACGACACGAAAACCCTTACACAGGTCGGCGAGATGTTCGGCCTTCATCCGCTGGTGCTCGAGGACATCGCGAATATCGGCCAGCGCCCGAAGGCGGACATTTTCACGGACTATGTTTTCATCGTTGCCAAGATGTTCCGCGCAAATGGAGAGGACGGCGAGATTATCCACGAACAGGTGAGCTTCATCCTCGGCAAAAACTATCTGCTGTCGTTTCAGGAGATGTCCGGCGATGTTTTCGAGCCGGTGCGCCAACGCTTGCGCCAAGGCCTCGGGAGGGTGCGCACCAACGGGGCGGATTACCTGCTCTACGCCCTCCTCGACGCGATAGTTGACGGCTATTTCGTCGTGCTGGAGCGTTTCGGCGAGAAAATCGAGACGCTGGAGGAGAGGCTTCTCGAGGACCCCAACGAACAAATCCGCGCGGAACTCCACGCCGCCAAGCGCGAGATGATTTTTATCCGCAAAGCGATTTGGCCCATGCGCGAGGTTCTGGCGAGCCTCGCGCGCGAGCGGACGGGATTAGTCGCGGAGTCTTCAGAGATATACATCCGCGACCTCTACGACCACATAATTCAAGTGATGGACACGGTGGAAACGCATCGCGACATGGTCTCCGGCCTTCTGGACACATACCTTTCCAGCCTCAGCAACAAGATGAACGAGGTGATGAAGGTTCTCACGATTTTCGCATCGATTTTCATCCCGCTGACGTTTATCGCGGGGGTCTATGGTATGAATTTCGAATTCATGCCGGAGCTGGCCTGGAAGTGGGCGTATTTCGGCGTCTGGGGAGTAATGGCAGGAGTCGCCGTTGCGCTACTTATCTTTTTTAGGCGGAAAAAGTGGCTTTAGAAGCAATTTAAGCCGAAACAAAAAACGAACTTGACAGAAAGAGTTTCGTGATTATCATCTCTTTGAAGGCGCAGAACTTTCAAGAGATATAAGTATGCCTGTGAATGGGAG
>DSAF01000135.1 GCA_011388305.1 Candidatus Zixiibacteriota bacterium
GCTTTATACTTTGGTTAAGGATGTTGTCGGCGGAGGGGCAAAGGTTTTCATCGGAACCGGTGCCGTTTCAACGCCGGTTGCGGTGGAGCGAACCAAAGCGGCCGGCGATGTCGGCGCCGATGGTGCGCTGGTTATCACGCCATTCGCCAATAAACCCTCGCAGAACGCGCTTATAGACTACTTCTCCGCCGTCGCCGATGTCGGCATTCCGGTTATTTTGTATAATGTCCCCGGACGCACGGGCACGACAATCGCGCCGGAGACCGCCGTTATGCTATCCGAGCACAAGAACATCGTCGCGATAAAGGAGGCATCCGGCTCGCTCGACGCCGTGAGCCATATCCTCGCAAACTCCGACTTGACCGTCCTATCCGGCGATGATTCGCTGACAGTCCCTATGATGGCGATAGGCGCCCATGGCGTTATCTCCACGACCGCAAACCTCTATCCCGCGGAGTTCGCCGACATGGTGCACTCCGCCCAAGACGGCGATTTCGCGAACGCCGGTGAACTTCACCGCAGGCTTTTCCCCGCGATGAAGGCGCTCTTTATTGAAGGCAATCCCGTCCCGCTCAAGGCGGCAATGGCATATAAAGGCTTGATTGCCAACGAAATCTGCCGCCCGCCGCTCGCGCCTTTGGCGAAAGCCAACCGTGAGAAACTCATCGCAGTGCTGGAGGAATTCGGAAGTTGAGCATCAAGCTTGCAATACACGGCGTCGCGGGGCGAATGGGCAGACGAATTGTCGCGCTGGCATCAGCCGATTCTCGCTTCGAAATTGTGGCGGGGCTTGAGATTGCGGATCATCCCTCGCTCGGAACGGACTGCGGACTATTGGCGGGGATCGGCGAGATAAGCGTTCTCGTGGCTGATGCCGGTTCCGGCTTCGATGTTATCATTGACTTCTCCACGCCCGATAGCGCGATGACCGCGCTCGATTTGGCGATAGCCCATCGCGCATGTTTCGTCTCCGGCACCACCGGCCTCTCGCCGGAAATGCTCGACCGGATGCGCTCTGCGGGCGAAAAGACCGGCGTTTTCCATGCATCAAATTTTAGCAAGGGTATCTCCGCGCTCTCGGCGATTGTGTCGTTTTGGGCGCGCGCCCTCCCCGATGCAGACATCGAGATAGTCGAGACGCACCATCGCAAGAAGGCCGACTCGCCCAGCGGCACGGCGCTTGAACTCGCTGACAGAGCCGCAAAATCGCGCGGCGCGACAATCGAGGAAGTGGGCGTTTTCGGAAGGCGCGGTCGCCTCGGCCCTCGCACCGGCGAAGAAATCGGCGTGCATGCTGTTCGCGGGGGCGGTGTAATCGGCGAGCACAGCGTGATTTTCGCTACGCCGTTCGAGTCGCTAATTGTCGAGCATCGCGCGCTTTCAAGAGATGTATTCGCCGCGGGGGCGCTTTCCGCCGCCGCGTTTATTATTGGCAAAACTGGATTCTTCGGAATGCAGGATTTGATTTCCACTGAAGGAGTTGGATATGCGTAAATTATTAGCATTCATTGCTATCGCCGCCATCATTGCCGTCTCTACACTCGCGGATTGGCCGCCACCGACAGAACTAACCGCATACAGCGGCCTCAACGCGAGAGTTAATCTCACATGGAACCCTGCGCCGCCCGTTTATACGAGCGACACGCTCGCATACGACACCGGCCTCACCGGCGGCGGCGGATATGCCGACCTCGATAGCGGATACTACTCTGTCCGCTTTTCGCCGGCAGGGCCGTGTAGTTTAGTGGCTATTCAGGCATACTTCTTCGCCGCCGGCGGAGGACGCTCGGCCAGATTTCATTTCTGGGGGATGACCGATCTTGGCTTTCCGAATGTTTACTCGAGCCTCGCTTTGCCCGTGGATGTGAACACCATCGGCACCGGCTGGAACAACGTGAACATTGCCCCGCGCGGCATCATCATGGACGGCTTGACCGACTTCTACATCGGGGTTTCCAAGCGCGATACTATCCCCGAACTCGGTCTAGCCTATGACGATTCGGTGGGCGGAGTTGTCCGCTCATATCGCACAGATTTCGTCTATGGCGGGCATTTCCCGACGCCGGGGGACTTGCTCATACGGCTCGTGGTTGTGTATCTCGAGGACAGGTCAGTTGCGACGCTGGCCGGCACTTTCGGCAAGATTGTCACGCCGATAACGCCATTCCCCACTGCCGACGACTTCCTCCCACACGTCCCGATTCCCGACATGTATCGCGACCGCCCTATGGCGATGGCGCCATTGACAGCCTATCACCCGGTTTCCTATACAATTTACCGCGCCAGCACATGGGACGATCCATTGCCGCTGTCCTATTATGCGTCCGTCCCGGGATCGCTCAACACATTCACCGATCTCAGCGTTCACAATGGTAGGACGTATTATTACTCTGTTCGCGCGGATTTCGAGTTCGGCGTCAGCGCGTTGGCAGAAACCGTTTACGCCACGCCGTATTTCGGAACAGCCACGACGCTCTATGACACTTTCTTCTTCGACGACGGCGTTCCCGATGCGGGCGTTCATTTCGAGAGCGCAGTTCTTGCGAACAAGTTCCACGTCTCGACCCGATGCAAGCTCATGCGGCTTCTCGTGCATGTCAATGTCCCCGGGCGCGGAATACCCAAAGTCTATCTCGGCGACCACACCGGCCCGAGGACGGAAATTTTGGGCGAATCTGTCTCATATGCGCTGAGCGAGGGATGGAATAGCATCAACATTTCTCCATATCGCGTTTTCGTTGAGGGCGATTTCTGGGTTGGCGTTGAGATGGACGGGGCGCTTGGCCTCTCTCTGGATGCCACTACTCCGGGCTATGCTTGGGATAGGCTTCCCGGCGGCGTCTGGCACGAAATCCCCGACACGACCTACTTCATTCGCTCCATCGTCCAATACTCGACCGACAACGCATATTATCACCTTCGCCCTGGCTGGAACGCAGTGAGCTTGCCCGTCATCCCATCGGTCGGTCTCCGCGCCGATGATGTCTTCCCGTTCGCGGTGGGCGGCGAGATTTACGGCTGGGAC
>DSAF01000099.1 GCA_011388305.1 Candidatus Zixiibacteriota bacterium
ACACTACATTAATCACAAATGAAATATCCGAAATTACAATATTCCAAGATTTTCTTACTACTCGTTTAATTCAAATAAAAATGAATTTATCATCAAAAATAAAGGGCATGGATGAACACAATGACTTGAAAAGTATCAGGAATGAATATTATAAGAATTGGAAGATGGAGGCAGAAGAACTACTAAAACAAACACTTTGTGTTTTAGACCAATGCGGTTTAGATAATTTTCCTTTAGTCAGAAAATCAAAAATAATTGGAACAAAACCTGCCAGCCATATTGACCTTCGCGGAGCAAATTGTGCTTTGGCTTGTTTTAATGGAGCAGATTTAATCGGAGCAAGTTTTGAAGGAGCTAATTGTTCTTGTGCAAATTTCGACTTTGCTATCTGTGCGATAGCCCAGTTTTCCTATGCAGTGTGCGAATGTGCAAGTTTTATTTATGCAGAATGTCCAGCTGTCGATTTTTTTGAAGCAAGGTGTTGCGGTTCACATTTTGATGGAGCACATTGCACCGAGACAGTTTTTTTGGGTGCTAATTGCTCCCATGTTTCTTTTGGAACCAAAGAAAGATTAATGCAAAATGGTGATATTGAAAGAGTTCCTTGTGGCATTAGTAGAGTATCTTTCAACGAAAGGTCTAACTTTATCGGCGTCGATACCTCCAATGTCGATTGGTCTAAAAACCCGCGATTGAAACGATTTATAGAGCACCAGCAAATGGTTGAAGGTGCCATAGGGAAGAACTGGTTCACGCGGTATATCATCCCCGGCGGTGTCTGGTGGCTCTTCGCCGATTATGGAAGAAGCATTTTCCGCTGGTTTGCATGGTTTATTGCCTTTATTCTCGCTTTTGGAATTGGATTTGCAGAACTATGGGACCAATTCGCGTATAAATCGTTTCCGCCCGATTGGTCAACCTTCCCATACTTTTCAATAGTAACTATCTCAACATTAGGCTTTGGCGATATAACTCCTTTAACCGGCAACGCACGTTTATTAGTTTGTGCTGAAGTAATAATCGGCTATATAATGCTCGGCGGGCTTGTCACTTTTCTTGCTAATTGGCTCGGAAGGCGATAATCCGCGATTGAGGGCGCGGGATTGGGTTTCGCGGGTCTTGAGAATGCGGTTGACATTCGCGCCCGAAGAAGCAATATTCCGTAGAGGTTTGATTATCAAACCCCATGGACACTAACGGAGGAATAATTGAAATTCCCCATCATTACATTCGGGACGCACGGCGATTTGCGGCCCTATTTCGCTCTCGCGTGTCGGTAAACGGGAGCACATCCGTGGGATTTCCTCCGGTCTCAAGCCCTCCTATTCGCATTTTGATCCGGCAATCCCCTGTCCCTACGGCAGGTCTTTCTTTTTGCGGATTATCCATTCGCCGCAGAGGGCGAGGACGAAGATAATAAGCAGAAGCGGATGATCCCAGAGCGCTCGCTCTCTGCGCTCTCTGCGGACTATCGTCGGCGTCTCGATAAGCTCGGGCAGGGAGTCTATATCGCCCGCGTGGAAGAACGCGCCGCCGGTGGCGTTGGCTATCGCGCGGAGTGCGGCAACGTTCAGGTGGACGTTCTCCAGCTCTATAGAATACGGCTCAACGAGGAATGTCGCGCCGGCACGCGCGAGAACTTGCCCCTCGAGGCTCGCTGTAGCGGAGATGCGCCAGTTGCCGACATCGAATGCGGGAAGCTCAGATGTATATATGCCGTCGCCGCGGTCCTCGAGGACGATGATTAGCGAGTCGGCGAGCGTGTCGGATGGTAGGAATTGCGCCTCGACCATCGCGCCCGCCAGCGGCTGGTTCGCCTGATCGCGAAGTTGCGCTGTGGCGATGACCTTCTCGCCGCTACGGTAAACGCGCTGGTCGGTTTCGATGGCGAAGTCGCTACCCTCGCCCGCCGCGAGAAGCCAGCTCGCGCTTCGCGAGACGAGGCTTCGATACACGCGGTTATCACTGCCGAAACCGAAGGGCACGAAGCCCCATCGCCACCAGCCCGCACCGTTCATCATGAGAACCCTGCCGCGGGAGACCTCGCGGACGGCGAGAATCGGGACATCGTCGAGCTTGGGATGAGTGAGCAGTGTCGTCGCGCCGGAGGGTCTTCCGGTTACCAATGCGAAGCCCGACAGCGGCGGAAGGCGCAGGTAATCCTCGGGCGAGACGCCACCATCGTCGCCGGTTCGTGTGATTGAGTGAACGAGCCCCTGCACGGAAAGCTCCGGCACAAAGTTATCCTGCATCCATACATGCGAGCCTGCCGAGAAGATGAACGGGAACATCCGCGCCCAGACATTGGCGGTGCTACGGTTCGGGGCGATTTCGCCGAGAATGAGCATCGCCACGGCGCCGCCGCCCTCGACATATTCAAGAAGCGGAGCGCCGAGATTCACGGCATCAAGCCCGCCTAATGCGCCCACGATATAAACCGCGTCGTATTTGCCCAGCTCATCGAGATTGCGCGGGACGCGCACCTCGCCCGCGCCGGCGGCTTTCCCCAAGAACGCGTTTTCGACCTCGATGTCCGGGTCGGCTTTGAGCGTGCGGTAGAGGAATGTCATCTCCCAGTTTGGGCTGGAGCCTATGACGAGCACGGTTCTCTTGGACGGCAGAACCCTCACGCGGACGCTCCGCGCGTTGTTCGCCGATGACAGCTCGTCCGGCTCGATAGGCACGAACGCGCGATATGTGATTTCGCCCTCAGCGTCGGGGGTCACTTCGAAGCTGACTTCGAGAAGCTCGCCGGTTGCGGGCAATGCGATGCGCCTCTCGTCGATTTTTTCGCCGTCTTGATAGAGCATGACGCTGGTTTCTTTGCCGGCGTATCCGTTGGCGGTGACGGTCGCGATAATCGGGAAGCTCTGTCCAAGGTAAGCCATCCTCTGCGCAGTCACCTGGCGGACGGCTATGTCGCGCGGTGGCATGGGGTCGCCCACGCCTATGGTGAATATCGGGAATTCCGAGCGATACGACGCGCCGAGATAGTCCTCGCCGAAATTCGCCTGCCCGTCGGAGA
>DSAF01000056.1 GCA_011388305.1 Candidatus Zixiibacteriota bacterium
AATTCCCTCTTGACAAATCGCGATTCGTGCGTATATTCCCCCTCGACAGAAAGAACACATCAATGCGAAATATCACAGAGCGCCGACGGCGCTTTTTTTGTTGCGCGGGAATCGGGGGCGCCGCCATGCCCTACGGTTTACACGATAATCCTCTCACCCTCTTGTCAAAGGGGGTCGCCCGTAGGGCGGGGGGATTAGCACGCCCGCATTTTGCCCAAAATTTAACGCGGCCATATTGGCCGTTTTTTTTATCCCTAAAAACATTTCACCGAGGGGAAGCAATCATGTCAGAAAAAGTATCATTCATGTGCGATAACGAACACAGCGACGACCGTCAAAATATCGGCGCGCGCGAAGCTGTAGTAGAACGAATTCACCGCATTGTCAAGGATTATCACTTCGACATGAAAGAACTTCGAGAGTCCGCAGACACGCTCAAACGCCTCAGCGAACTGCCCGAATTCGACATCGCACGCGACAAATTGCCGTTCGCGCCGGAGCTGTTCGACTATCAAGCCGAGTTCGTCCGCTCGAGGGCGCGGTTCTCGGCGTTCATAGGCGGCGTCCGGAGCGGCAAAACGTTCGCCGGCGCCGTCAAAGGTCTCAACCGCGGATTTCTCCTGCCCACAACCGGCGCGGTCATCGCGCCAACATCCGGCATGGCGCGGGATGTCCTCGTGCCGCAGTATGCCGAGCTGGCCGAAGGCCGAATCGCCAAATGGAACGCATCCACCGGCGATTTGTTCCTCGACAACGGGAGCAAAATCCTCTTCCGAAGCGCCGACAACCCGGAACGCCTTATGGGACTAACGCTCGACTGGTTTCACCTCGATGAGGCGGCGCAACTTCCCCGACGCGTGTGGGAGGTGCTCGTCAACCGCACGATTTCCACCGGCGGGCCGGGATTTCTCACGACCACTCCGCGCGGGAAAAACTGGCTCTATCGCCTCGTCGAGTCATGGAAAGACGACCCCGACGCCCAGATTTTCACCGCCAAAACAGCCGACAACCCGCTCATCGACCCCGAGGAAATCGACCGCGCCCGCAGGCAACTCGACGCAAGATATTTCCGCCAGCAGTTCGAGGCGAGCTGGGAGTCCGACAGCCTGCGCGTCTATGAGGATTTCTCACCGGAGCTTCATGTTCTCGATGAGCCGTGGCAAATTCGCGATAACTGGCCGATTTACATAGGGATAGACTTCGGCTGGACGCACCCTTCCGCGATAATCTGGGCGCAACTTTCGCCCGATGGCCGATGGTTCGTTTTCGATGAGCTGGTCGAGCAACATCTGCGCCTCGAGACAATCGCCGGCGCAATCCTCGGCGACACGGTGAGCATCCAGAGTAGAAGTTTCCGCGCGCGGGTGCCATATTCGCGCGTCGAGCGGGTCATCTCCGGTGCGGAGGGGCTTCAATCGCGGCAGGAGGCGGGCGGCGAGTCGGCACTGAGCGCGCTCTCCGCCATGGGAATCACCCGCGTGGCAATCTCGCGCTCGGGCATCCTCTCGGGGATAAACGCTGTCCGCGCTAAACTTCTCACCGCCGAGAGCGAAATTCGCCTGAGATTCGACCCGCGTTGCCGGCGCGTCATCGATGACATCGCCGGATACGGATACCAGCAGGACGACGGTGGCGCGCCGGCCGGCGAGCTTCCGCTCAAAGACGGCATCCACGACCACTCGATGGACGCCCTGCGCTACATGATAGAGTCTGTCACGCCGCTCAAGCTCGCCCAGTGGCGGTTTGGGTGAAGAGTTGAGAGTTGAGAGTGGAGAGTTGGCCGTAGGGGTTTGACGGTGCCCGAAGGAAACCCAACGGGGCAAACCCGCGCGGGCATGTCGCCGCCATGCACCTACGGATTAATCAGCCGGAATGGCAAAACGGCGGGTCGAGCGCGCTCGACCTTACGCCCATAACTATAACCCATAACCCAAAACCTAACACCTAACACCTAACATCTAAAACCCAAAACCTTCCTCCCCCGAAAGGAGAAACATGCTCACAAAATCCCGCGCGAAAGAGTGGGTCGAGAGGACTCTGCTCGCCGCCAAACTCTCTGTGCGCGAGAGTTTCAAGGATGAAATCGCCAAGCGCATAGATTACTACAACGACCGGCAACTGCCGTATTTGCTCGAACTTCTCGAGCGAAGATACCGCGATGCCGATGCCCTCGCGCTCGAACCCGAGTTTGTCAACATAATTAAGACCATCGTCGATGGCACGGCGCTGGTCTATCGATCGGGCGCAGGGCGGGTGCTGGTGGGCGAACCTACGCCCGAGGAAACCGCGCTCTGGGACTGGCTCATGTCCGGTGCGAACTACGAAGCCACGATGAAAACTGTGCACCGCATGGTAAAGCTTTGTCGGACGGTGCTTGTCAAGCCTTCATTCCGTGGCGGCCGAATTCGCCTCGACATCCTCACGCCCGACCAAATCGACGTCGTCCAAGACGAGGAAGACCCGACCGAAGCGCGCGCCGTGATTTACACGCGCCCGCGCGCGGAAACGCTTACAGCGGAGGAACTTATCTTCCACTACTGGGACTCGGAGAACTTCCGGCGATTCACCGCCGATGGCACAATTCTCCGCACCGAGGGCAATCCCGAAAACATAAACCCTTATGGGACATTGCCTTTCGTGCGCTTCACGGAGACCCTGCCGCTCTCGGGCTTCTTCGTCGATGCCGGCGACGATCTCACCGTCGTGCAGGATGCCGTCAACCTTAAGTTGGTGCAACTCAACCACTTGCTGAAAATGCAGTCGTTCAGCGTGCCGGTGCTCATAGGCTATGAGGGTAAGGAGAAAATCGTAGTTGCGCCGGGAAAGCCTATCTGCATACCGCTCGGCGGTTTAGGCGATGGCAAGCCGGATTTCAAGTTCGTCTCGCCCAATCCGGCCATCGGGGATTGTCTTCAGGCCATCCGCGAATCGATTGTCAGATTGTCGAACACATATCACATTAGTTCGGCGAACTTCTCGCTCAGCGGCACCCCGCGAAGCGGATTCGCCCTGGTAATGGAAAAC
>DSAF01000021.1 GCA_011388305.1 Candidatus Zixiibacteriota bacterium
TCGAGGGCTTCGAGCGCGCGGTCTTTCGGGATGGTCTCCGCGCCGAGAAGCGCGACGGAGAAGTCATCGCGGGGGTCGAGCGGGTCTGTCATGAGCCGGAGGAGGCCGCCTATTAGCGCGCTTCTGCCGCCGGCGGTGATTCGATAGACCGCTCTTGGCGGGGATTTCCCGACGCGCACCTCTTTCGCTTTGATGTAGCCTTTGGCCTCGAGATTTTTCAGCGATTGATACACCGACGACGACGGCAAATCCGCCCAGTCGGCAACCTTGCCCTCATCGGCCTTCTTGACGAGGTCGTATCCGTGAATAGGCTCCTCGGCGACCAGCGCGAGGACAATGAGGTCAGTGTTGGATTTTGTGGGCATACTAAAAAGCGCCGTGCACCCGCGATTCGATTCACGCTCCCAAACGATGTTGGCCGGGCAGAACCCCTCAAGCTCGGATTTCCCGCGGCACACGAGCGCATTCCCTACCGTTGCTTCCTTCCGGACCTGGCGGGGTTCGGGAGGCGTTCGTTGCGCGAGAGCCGGGCTGTCAACGAGGCCTGCACGGGCATCGCCGGTCGTCAAACCTCCGGCGGGGATTAGGCCCTGCTATGGCGGATTTCAGGTTCAGGGGACCGCCGCCCCCCCGCTTAGCACGGCGCGTTAAACTCTACTTTTCAAAAACATGATGAAGTCGATGACCTTCTCGAGATCGACTTTTTCCATTCCGCGTGTCGAGAGAAACAGTGAGCGGTATATTTTTCGGCTCTCGGGCGAGAGAGTGCGCTCGAACTCCGACAGCGGGAGAAGCTCCTCGGCCTGCGAGAGGTCTTCCTCGACAAGCTCGTCGGGAGAGATTTGCACATCGAGTTTTCGGCTAAAAAACTTCGCGGCCTTGTGAATATTACTCTTGTGCGGTATCTGCCCGCTCTCCCAAGTAATGAGTGTTCTTCTTGAAATCTTCAACGCCTCGGCTAACTCCTCCTGCGAGAAACCCCTGCCTTGCGACACCAATCCGGATGCTCGCCGAAGGAAACGAATATTCTTCGCGAAGGTCTTAGCGTTCTTGATTTTTTCTTCCGCGTTCATAATATTTCACCTAATTGTGAAATTACCCCTTGACATTTCCGAATAAGGGGATATATTATAAGCGAACAGGTGTTCGCTTATTTCGGTTCGTCCGAAGCGAAACCAATGCGATTGAGCTTAGAGGGATTCTCCTCGACATCGGGAAAATGAACTATCGACGAAATATACTCATAGCGAAGAAGAACCAATGCCACATGCTTCTCCTCGTGCCGCTCGACATTGTCGAATACGGGAAAATCCGGCACTTTTATCCAAAGGCCGATGTCATCCACCGCCTCGACTTGCGTCACCATCGTAAGCGTCGGCTCGCCGGAACCGATCCTCGGGCGGATGAACGGATCCTGAACCTCCACGCCCACAAGCGTGATTCTAACCGTTTTCCCAACAACAGAATTCAAGTCCATGAAATCTCCATGTTTAAATTTTTCATAGATAATATACACTGCAACGCCGCCGCTGTCAAGGCGCGCGCAAAGAAAGCGATTTTTCCGCCTGCCGGGGGCGTCGGCGCGCGTCCACGCGCCCCGAAGCGGCCGGGCAAAATCCCTCATCGAGGCAACGCTTCCCCACCGGCCGCTTCGTGCCCCTCTGCGACTTCCCAGTCGCAGAGGGGGCCGACGCCCCGAGCGCGCTATCAGCGAAGTTTCAACATCACAGACAAGTTTCACCCCCTGAAGGAGAGAACATGAGAAGAGCAAAGCAACCCCAACTTCCCCAAAGCCCGCTTTCCCCGAGGCAGAGACAGGCGCGAACCATCCGCCGGAGGCGCATCGAGCGCATATATTTGCTATCGCTTCAAGATTTGCCTGTCGAGAAACTCGAGAAAACATTTGACAAGATTGTCTGCGGGAAAGCCCGCCTCGTGGGGCTGGAGGAGAAGCCCAACCAGCGTTCGCGCTGGGCGGAAATAGTGGTCGAGGAGACCGTCGGTTAGGGACGCGTCATGCAACCCCGTGTGCTAATGAGGCTATCCAGCCCCACCCAGACGCTGTCGCCGTCGGAGTATGGAATCCCCGAGAGCGAAATCCGAATGCCATCGCCAAACACCGTTAGCGAGGCGTCCGCCGAGGGAGCGAAGGGATGATATACTGTGCTATCGCTGTCGGAATCGAAGATTTTCACGGTGAAGAACGCGCCATCCACGGCGTCGTAGCAGACCGGATCGACAGCAAAATAGCGGACTTCCTGCCCCTCGCATGAGGTAAAATCCCCGCAGGGCGTGCACTCAATTTGGACATCGAAACGACTGCAGACATCGAGATAGCAGGTATCCGCGCCCCAATTGCAAACGGAATCGCGGAACATCACGGTGAAACTCGCCGTCCCGCAAAGCTCGGGAATCTCGAGGTCGATATCGGCACCATAAAGCGGATAGACGAATCGGCTCGTCCCATCGTCCACAATCAAACTCCCCGGCTCCGCCGAGCCGAACATCTCGCCGACGAGCCAGCGGAAATGCACCGTATCGCCAACATAAACAGGCTCCTCCGGACAAATCATCCCGACATCCGGCGGGCGCGAGTCGAGGCAAATCTCCACGCTCAAAGACTCATCGCACGCCCAAGGGCACACGCGATAAACGAAATCCTTGTAGTGGTCGGTGTACCAGAAGCACTCGCCGTCGAATGTCAGCCCCTCCGGGCCGGCGCCCGTCGGCGAAGCCAGCGCAAAGCTATCTATGACGTTCCCGTCATAGTCGAAATTCAGCAGGACGTGCCCCGACGGCCCCGGGTTGCGAAGTATCCAAATCGAGCCGAGCGCGAAGACGATGGCATCCCCGCTCACACCGCCGCTCATCAGCCCGGGGTGCAGTGTCTCGAGGTCGAGCCAGAGCATGGGCGTGTATGGCGGAGCGGGCGTCACGCGGAAAATTCGTCCGTTCGAGTCATTCGCGTAGAACCACCCCTCGAAAAAATCGATGCCCTGCCCCCATCGCGTTGGCCAAAGA
>DSAF01000173.1 GCA_011388305.1 Candidatus Zixiibacteriota bacterium
AATTTCTCATATTTCAGTAATATATGAAATCACTGAAATATTGCGAGAAATAAAACGACAAATTTTGCCGAGAACTCTCAAAAATAATTTCATGGGGGCTTGACCGTTTCGCGAAATTGCATATATTTTATATATCAAACGGAGGTGCGAAGTAGGTTATAGAATAGCTAACTTTATATTGATGGGACTCCTGCTTTTGGGGTTAACTTCGTTCGCCGATGAGTTGTCTTGGCGTGTGCGGTTTGGTTTGTTCACGGCAGATTCGGCGTTCCATGACGGGAACAACCTCGCCGGCGTTATTGAGGACGCGAGCAGGGGCAGGGATATTTACGACTCGGAGCAGATGTATCCGCCGACATCAAGTTACGCCATCATGTTCTTCCCGCACAGGGATCCCTCGGAGCCGGACTACTGGCCGCCGCCGCACGATAAGGATTACTGCCACGATTTCCGCCCGCCGCTCGACGCCAAAGAGGTCTGGCATATTAAATTCGCGATGGTCTATCCAAGCGCCCGCGAGGTGACCGTCTGGTGGGACAGGATGAACGGCATGCCGCCGTCGTATCTGCCGCTCATGATTTCCGAGGCCGAGGACACTTTCAATATGTTCGAGCAAAACTCTTTCACGCGCAGTTTCGCGCCCGGAATTCACCGATGGCGATTCTCCGTCGATCCGGAGTATTACGCGTCGTTCGCGATTAGGCCATCCGAGGCCGTTATCCATGCGGGCGAGAGCGCTCAATTCCGTTTTTTCGTGTATTCGCCGCCGGACTCGAATGTCTGCCTTCCGGCGAGTTTCGAGTTCATCGGCACGGGCGGAATTATCGACGATGACGGGCTTCTCACGGCCACGCATGCGGGGAGCGGCATTGTCGTTGCCTCGCAGGGCGGCCGGTCGGACACCGCCGAGGTGACGATTCTTCCGGCGACGGGATTCGGCATTCCGCTCTCGCGGGGCTGGAACCTCATCTCGCTACCGTGTATTCCGCCGTCCGGCGCGGTGGCGGATGTTCTGCCGGGGCTTGCGGGGAATGTCTATTGCTACGATAATCCCCTCGGCATGTATATCGAGGCCGACACACTGCGCGCAGGCACGGCATATTTCGCCCTCTCAACACGCGACACGACAATAGTGCTTGACGGCGAGGCAATCGACTCCCTCGCAATCGATGTCCTGCGCGGGTGGAACATGCTCGGCGGGACATCGAACACGGCACATTTTGCAGATTTTTCATCGGTGCCTGCGGGAATTATCCACGGGCCTCCGCAGATTTGGGATTGGATGTATTCCGATGCCGATTCAATTTTGAATTATCAAGGCTTCTGGCTTCTTTGCGGAGCCGACGGAACGATTTGTATTATCACCGACTGAAAGGGGCGGTCATGAAAAGAATAGTTTTTATTGCGAGCTTCCTCGTTATTTTACTGGGCTGTTTCGGCCTTATGGCGGACGTTTATGAGGAGCAATTCACCAACACGACATTCCGCGATGATGAAGGCACCACCGCCGAGTGGGGCACTCAAGTTGATGGCAAGGCAACGCCCGGCCTCGGCCCGCGCGTTGTTCACAGCGCAACGGCGGGCGGCTCGACGAAGGCAGTCGCCACTAACGGCAAGTATGTCTTCTGCGCATCGAGCAACATCACCGGTGCGGGCGGCGGACTGTATGTTTTCGACGGCGAGACTTACGCCCTGAAAGGCTCATTCGTCACAAACCAAGACGAGGTCGGCGTCGCGGTCGGCGGGAAATTCGCATATCTCGTGCGCAGTTCCGGCAACATCACCATCGTTGACATCGGCAACCTCTCCGCGATGAGTTCGCCCGGCGGTATAACCGGATTGTCGAGCGGCGGCAAGGCCGATTACGCTCACGGATTTGTGTATGTCGCGGCGGGCACATACGGCTTCTACGCGGTGAACCTTGAAACCAACACTGCCACGCAGATTAGCGCATATACCGGCTCTCCGGATGCCCGCAATGTGAAGATCTGGGGAAGATATTTGCTCGTGGCCGACGATGCGGGGCTTTTCGTCTTCTCACTGGATACTCCGGGAACTCCGACATCCGTTGGCAGTATCGCCATCGCCGACTGCAGAGATGTCGATACCGACGGATATATGGCTTTCGTGGCCTCGGATGACAATCTCCGCCTCGTCAACCTCTCCGACCCGACGTCGCCCGCTTTGATAACATCGATTTCAGCGCCGGGAGAGGCAAACGCCATAGCATTCGCAGGCGGGTTCACCGTTGCGTGTTATGGCGACGAGGGCATCAAAGTTCACGACTATCGCGATTTCACGACTTACAAATACAGCGGAAAGATCCCCTTCTCCGGCGATGAATCCGCCGAGGACGCCGTGACTATCGGCAAGCAGACGGCAGTGGCCACCGGCGACGACGGCAGTGTTGCGTTTATCTCCAACGCGCACAAGTTCGCGCCTTCCGGGGACTGGGGCGACGAAGTCGTGTTGTCCGGATATGGCGCGGGAGAGACCGTCGATATCATCATCAACGGAAGATACGCGTATGCGACAGTGCAAACATTCGGCCTCATCACAATCGACCTGACGACGATGTCCGTCGTGGACACAGATGAGATTTCCGGCGGAAGTTCGCTGGGCATGGCGCTTGCCGGCGATAGGCTCCTCGTAGCGGGAGGGAACGCTGGACTTAAAATTTTTAACATCACAACGCCGAGCAATCCTACGATTAGCGCAACGGAGACTTTCGACGACGGCATCGTCTATCATGTCGTCGCGGACGGCAAGTTCGGCTATGCCGCTCTCGGCGGCGACAATAAGGGCGTCGCGCGCTTCGACATTTTCACCCCAAGCTCTTTCGTTGTGATGG
>DSAF01000201.1 GCA_011388305.1 Candidatus Zixiibacteriota bacterium
GGGAGCGTGACAAGCTGAAAAACTACCGCGCCGGAGAAGAGGATTATCCCCAGCTGAATAAGCGGCGGCGTGCGGAATAGGAAACCTATGATGAAAAGCGGCCATGCCAGCCAGCTCCCGAAACTCACTACGGGCACGATGGCGTTTCTCACTGCGAGCGGGGCGTATGCGTTCTTATGTTGTATCGCGTGGCCGACTTCGTGCGCGGCGATTCCCACGGCGGCAATCGAATCGGATGAATATACTCCCTGCGAGAGGCGAAGGATGCGACTGCGCGGATCGTAGTGGTCGGTGAGATTGCCGGCAGTGCGCTCGATATCGACGCTCGACAGCCCCGCAGAGTCGAGCATTCGCCTCGCCGTTTGATAACCGGTGATGCGCCGGGTTGTGCGCTCTTCGGAGAATCGCTGGTATGTCCGCGAGAGCTTGCCCTGCGCCCACATGGCCAAAATCAGCGCGGGGATAAGCAGAACGAATGTCGGATCCCAGAAAAACATAGCTTATTGCGACACGCAGAAATCATGCCGACTGAGGGTGGCGATTCGGGCGCACTATCTATGAAGTTTGCTAATAATCAAGTTTATTCAGGAACCAACTATATATTCGCGCCTTAAGTCCTGTCATTACTGGATATTGCGCACTACTATTTTCTAACTTTGAGTCACCCTTTTACCGAACAGCAAAGTGATAGAAACACCTTGCGATAAGCTAAAAGAATTAGTATCTTTATTAAGTTAAGTGCGGAATGTAAATTTTAACTTGAACTATTGATTTGGACAAAACTCAATCTGACAGCGACGAGAACCGAAGCGATATTCGCGAGCAGACGAGCCAAGATAGCCCATCACGATTGTTGGGCTTATCCGGAAACCGGAGGTCATATTTTCTTCTCGCTCTGACCGCGCTTTTTATAGTTCCGTTCTTCATCCCGTTCGATGGCTTCGAGTCGGACGTCCCGGCGGTGGGGGAAATTAACCCGCGTGAGGTTATCGCTCCGTTCAAATTCGATATTATCAAACCCACCGAAGAACTTGCCCGCGAGAGACAAATTGCCCGACAGAACGTCCCTTATACTCTCGATTTCATCGATGGCGTGGCGAGCGGAGCAAAAGCGGAGTTCGAGACCACATGGAGCGAAGCCATGAAGGCCATCGATGCCGATGGTGTCACCGGCGCGGGCCGAATAGACTTGATTCGCGCGAAATTCCCCGGAATTTCGGAGGAATCCGCGAGGACCCTCGCCGAACTTCGGAGACCGGACGACGTCCGAAAATCTGTGCTCGAACTTCTCGATGAGGCTTTCGCCGGCGGTGTTTTCAGCTGGAACAGCCTCGATGCACGCGACACGGCACATGTCTTTAATATAAGGCGCGGAACATCCGAACAGCTTCAGCCCGCAGATAGAGTCCCAACAGTAGAGGCCCTGACGCGGCAGATGGAAGAGCGCACGGGCGAGACATTTTCGAGCTTTCCCGAGAAGGGCAAGCTCGTATTCGAACTCGCCAAGTCGTATCTTCGCCCTAATCTCCTGCCAGACAAAGAATTAACCGAAAGGAACCGCGCAAAAGCCATCGAGGGAATTCAAGAGACGAGGGGAATCGTCCTCAAAGATGAGAGAATTGTCGATGCCCATGAAATCGTCACCGAAGAGATTCACCAGAAACTGCTCTCTCTGGCACAGGCTAAAGCGGAGAGGTTCACGAACCAAACTGTGGTATATTACGCCCTTCGTGTAATGGCGCGCTTTTTGATTGCGCTACTCGTGCTGGGCATCTTCTCGAAGTTCATGCAGATAAAATTTCCCAAGATTTGGCTGTCGCCGCGCCTGCTTTCTCTTTCGCTATTTGCGTTATGGATGCCGATTCTTTTCGCGTTCATCTTCCGCAGTGTCGGATGGACAGAGTTCCTTACGCCGGTGGCATTCTCCGCATGTTTGACCGCCGTCATTCTCGGTCTCGAGCCTTCTTTGGCAGTGGTCTTCGCCTCATCGACAATAGTCGCTCTCTCGAGTAAAAACCCCCACGACCTTATAATAACGCTTCTAATCCATGGCGCAATTTGCACACTCTTTTTCGTGAGAGTGCAGGTTCGCAAAGAGGTCATCAAGAGCATCGCATACACTTCGGCGGCCGGAGTAATTACAATCGCGGTTTTGGAATTGGCCTCGCCATTAAAATACGTCAACATTCTTCTGAGGTCGATTTCCATTCTTCCGGCGACTGTGTTCGGGCCACTATTGGCAATATCGCTACTTCCGCTTTTCGAGAAATTTGCACATGTCGTGACAGACTTCACGCTCGTCGATTACACTAACACTAATGCACAGATATTGCAACAGCTCGCAATCGAAGCACCGGGGACTTTCCATCACAGCATAGTCGTGGGCAATATGGCGGAAACTGCCGCCGAGGCAATCGGCGCAGACCCTCTTCTGGCCCGGGCGGGGGCGCTGTATCACGATATCGGTAAGCTCGCGCATCCCTATTACTTCTCAGAAAACCTCACCGACCACAACCCGCACGAGCGATTAAGCCCGAAGATGAGCTTTATGGTGCTGTCCGGGCACGTTAGCGAGGGAGTGCGCATGGCCGAGAAACTTGGCTTACCGCACTCGATTGTCGATATAATTAGGCAACATCACGGCGATGGAGTGATGCGCTTCTTCTATGAGAAAGCCTGCGAGGCGGGAGAATCTGTCTCCGAAGAAGAATTCCGATATTCCGGCCCGAAACCGCAATCGAAAGAGGCCGCCATCGTCATGATGGCCGATACCGTCGAGGCGACTGTCAGATCGATGGGCGAGATTGAGAAGAAATCCCTGAATAGA
>DSAF01000001.1 GCA_011388305.1 Candidatus Zixiibacteriota bacterium
CCGCCGAGAGGCCCTCGAGCACTTTGATTGAATCTGCTGAATACTTATCGTGGTCTATCATAGTTTTCCGTTCAATTGATTGTTACAAACGGGCACTTTTTGCCCTTACGACCGCTGTCATTTCGAGCGAGGCAGGCCTCGCCACTATCTAAATCAAATGTATCCTCGTGATTCTCTCCTCGCCGAAGAAGGTGTTCACTTTCTCGACGAGGCTTTCTTTCATTAGCGCAAGCTCGTTTCGCCATGTCGAGTCGGGGACTTTGAGGAACAGTATTCCGGACTCGATTGCATAAGCCTCGGCGTTTTGGGCGATTCTGTCTCCGACTATTTCCTCCCACCGTATGAGGACTTCGCCCTGTTTAACGCCGGCGGAGAGACCTTTTCCCGCGAGGATTCTCCTAATTATCGACGAAATCGGTTCTGGTTGCATTTCAATTATCCTTGCGAAGTTTTCCCACGTCCTCGAACGTGAAGAGCGCGCCATTCTTGTCCGCCGGCGGAGCGATTTCACGGGGGGAGGCGATAATCACTTGCCCGAAGCGCGCCGAAGTCGCGATGAAGCGCTCGGTGTTCTCGGGGTCCAGCTCGGCGAAACAGTCATCCAGAAGGAGCGTGACCGGCTCGCTGGAGCTTGTATGGATAACATCCGACGCGGCGAGAATGGCCGCTAGCGACCCCGCGCGAGCCTGCCCCCAGCTTCCGAAGCGCGACAGCTCTTCGCCGTCTTTAAGAAAGAGCAAATCGTCGCGGTGCGGGCCGATTGCCGTCTCGCCTGTGTCGAGGTCGCGCTTTCGCCGGGCGGAGAGCTTCTCGAGAAATTCCGATGAAATCCCCTCGACGCTCAGGTTCTCCAAATTAACCGTCGGCCTATATTCTATCGATATTTGGCTGTCTTCGCCACCCATTATTTCACTATATATTTCGCCCGCGAGCCTCGATATGATTTCTACATGCCTCGCCCGCGCCTCCATGATGATCGCCGCCTCCGGCGCGATGGACTCGTCCATCGTTTGAATCAGTATGTGTCCGCCGGCCATCTTGCCGGAGCGAACGCCCTTGAGCGCGGCGTTTCGCTCGGCGACGAGCTTGCGGTATTTCGTCAACGCTTGCGTGTATTCGTGGCTTATTTGGCACAGTGCAGAGTCGAGTTGGCGGCGGCGCACCGATGGCGAGCCTTTGACGAGGTCTATCTCCTGCGGGCCGACGGCCGTCATCGGGAAAATGCCGAGTAGCTCGGACATCCGCGGGATGGGTTTTTCGCAGAGAATGACCTCTTTTCTGCCACCGCGTTTGAGCTTAATCGAGACATCCTGCCTGCGGGATTCGCCTTTGCCCGCGATAATCGCGAAACTACTGCCGGTGTTGATTACATCTGCGCTTCGCTCCGACCACGGCGAGCCGCCCCACGCAAGATGCGCCAACGCCTCGAGAAGGCTGGTCTTCCCGACGCCGTTTTGGCCGATAATCCTGTTGAACTCGGGGTCGAAGGCCAGCTCCGCCTCGTCATAAGCTCTGAACGACTGAAGGCGGAGCGAAGAAATCAAGCCTCCGCCTCCGGAAGACGCAGGGGCATGAGTATCGAGAGGTATTCCTCGCCCTCATTATGTGGTAGCGGCACCCACAATGCCGACGCGAGAGCGCTCTTCAAAAGCACCTTGACCTCGTCGGTCTCGAAATGCCGAAGAACCTCCAGAAGATATGTCGAGTTGAAACCTATATTTATGGGTTCGCTGGAATACTCGACGGGAATCTCCTCGAAAGCCTCGCCACCGACATCGTAATTCGAGCAACTGATTTCGAGCTTGTTCTCCGAAATCGCGAAGCGAATGAGGTGCGTGATGGGATTAGAGAGCACGGTTGCCCTTTTGAGCGCGGCCATAAGAAGCCCGCGGTCGCAAATCATCACGTTTTTATTCTCTCTTGGGATGACTTGATTGTAGTCGGGAAACTTCTCGTTGATGAGTTTCGATGTTATCGTGAACGCGCCTATTTTGAATCTCGCGGTGTTGTCGGCATATTCGATGACGATTTCTTCCTTGGCCTCGCCAACCATGCGGACGAGGTGGTTAACTGTTTTAGCCGGCACGTTGAGTTCTTTCTCGAAGTCTCCGCCAAGGTCTATTTCCTTTTTGAGCATGGTCAGGCGGTGGCCATCGGTGGCTACCGTAGTGAGGCTCTTGCCGGTTATCGCTATGAGCAATCCGGAGAGGGCGATTCGTGCGGCGTCTGCAGAGATAGCGTATGATGTGCCCTCGAGCACACGCTTGAAATCCTCAGCGCCGAGCTTGACCTCGGACGTTTCGCCGCGCAGTATATCCTCTGCGGGGTAGTCGTCCTTCTCGACTCCGCCAATGAAGAACCTTCCCGAGCCTTGCGAAATCTCCACTCTACTTTTGTCCCTGCGGAACTTTATCTCGCCGGAGGAAAGCTCTTTGAGCAGGTCGAGAAGCTTCTTGGCCGGCAGGGCAAACGTTCCTTCCGCTATAATCTCCGCAGAAAACTCGCCTGTGATTGATATGTCGAGGTCTGTCCCGAGTATCGTCACTTTTCCGCTCTCGGCGGTCAAGAGCACATTCGACAGGACGGGGTGCGTCGTGCGCCCGGGGATAACCGCTTGGACGGCGGCGAGGGCGTCTAATATTTCTCCGCGTTCACAGGTAAATTCCATTCTTCCTCCTATTGGTGAATTTTATTTATCTAATTTAATATAAGTTCGACTAAAATCAAGCTAAAACGACAAGTTATCGGGCAATGGGTCATGTTTTTTCAGAACACGAGCAAAATAAAGAATCAATTCTTTATCATC
>DSAF01000025.1 GCA_011388305.1 Candidatus Zixiibacteriota bacterium
GTCGGGAATGTGTCGAGAGTCGATAAAGTAATCCTGCTACGCTGATTCAACCCGCGCTGGCGCGCGGGTTGCTATCGCAACCCCCGTGCCAGCGCCGCACTATGGGGCGAGAAGCACGGTATCGCTTTGGCTCCCGGACAAAATCGTGTATTCCCCCGGCGGGAACGCCTGCCCGTGAAGCCCCTCCCACAATGCGCAACCATCCTCCGCAATGAGAGTCGAGACAAGCTCGCCCTCGGAGCTATAGACCTCGACCGTCCTCGATGGCGCGCCCTCGATTGTGACTACGCCGGAGGAAATCTTCGGCAGGGCGGTAAGCCCCTCAAAATAAGGCTCGCGGGCGGGCTTTGCACGAACCACAGGGTCGGGGTCGTCTATGTCCGGCACGTTAATATCGATAACCACATATTGCGAGTGTTCCTCGACCCACGCCAGCGGCTCGTATGCCAGCGGATCGAGGTCTTCGCCGTAGTTGTCGATTCGCATCGCCGTCCAATTTGCGCTGAATATATCCGCGGAGATTAGCACAGCATCGCCTCGAACCCAGCCGTCCTCGGGAATTCGCCATTGTCCGGCGAGAGTAATCTTCGCGGGATTCCATATCCAGCGCTGGGTTCTGTATGTCATATCGGGGTTGCCCGCCGCAGACCATGTGCCGTGCGGAAGAAGCCATAACGGCGCCGGCGGATCGACGGGATCGAGGAAAGGCGTAAAACCGTAGGAGCCGTTTTCGTAGCAGATAGTAGTCATCACGGCAATTCGTGGGCCGGCTTTTGTCGCGATTGTGTCGTTATATATCGTCGTATCGCGGACGATGTCCGGAGCGCCGGCTCTATTCTTGCGTCGCAATCGGTGCAATCTTCCGTCGGGGTGGAAAACCGGCATGGTATTGTAATTGACTCCTGCGATTACCTCGCCGCAGGTCGCGGCGAAGATGTAGCATGTCTCGGCGATAGCGAGATAGCGCAGACTGTCGAGATATTGCGCCGCTGAAACATCTCCTGTCAATGTGGAGTCGCGGGGATACGGAATGTAGCCCCAAATCTCGTCATAGGTGAAAGTAATTTCCGGCCGCGAATGTCCACCGCCGTCTATGCCCGCAAAAGCGAACTCCGGAAAAAGGATGATGTCGATGCCATCGACAGATTCAACTGCCGCGATAGCGCGCCGGTATGACTCTCTGCTGATATTCGTCCATCCGACTCCACTATATCCGCCGCGAATGACGAGAACCCTCACCGGCACAGCGAAAACGGAGGCCGTGAACATGATTAAGGCCAATAATGCGCTCTTCATGAATCCCCCTCATTTATCCCATCAAGGACATTTTCGAATAAAATGAATATACTCTTTTTATCAACAATGTCAAATTATCTCAACACAGCGCGAAGACTATCTTCGCTTTTTGGGGGGCGCGCCGATGAATTATCCCATAAGGCGTTTTTTTATCTCCAGATAGCGCTCTATCGTCCCCTCGATGACATCCTGCGGGAGGCGCGGCGGTGTGCCCTCGCCCGAAAAGCCCGAACCCGCCAGCCAGTCGCGGACGAACTGCTTATCGAAGCTGGCCTGCGAGCGCCCCGGCTCGTAGTCGTTCACGTCCCAGAACCTGCTCGAATCCGGCGAGAGAATCTCGTCGATGAGGCAAAGTTCGCCATCGATGAACCCGAACTCGAACTTGGTGTCCGCGATGATAACGCCCTTGGTGCGGGCGAATTCTGCGGCGGTCGAGTATATCTCGAGCGTGAGGTCTTTGAGCCTGTGCGCAAGCTCCTCGCCGATAATCTCGCCCGCGCGCTCTATGGATATGTTCTCGTCGTGTTCGCCCTGCTCGGCTTTGGTGGCGGGCGTGAATATCGTTTCGGGCAGGCGGTCGGACTCGCTCAGCCCAGCCGGAAGCGCAATTCCGCAGACCTCGCCGGTCTTGGTGTATTCCTTCCAGCCGCTACCGGCCAAATACCCGCGCGCCACGCACTCGATGTCGATGCGGTCGGCTTTGCGGCACAGCATGGTGCGTCCCTCGAGCTGGTCGCGATATTGCTTCAGCTCCTCGGGGAACTCATCGACGGATGTCGTGATGAGATGATTCGGCACTAACTGCGCCATCTTGTCGAACCAAAACTGGCTCATCTCCGTGAGGATGACTCCGCGACCGGGGATGCCGTTCGGCAGGATGTGATCATAAGCGCTGAGCCTGTCAGTCGCAATAATGAGAAGCTTATCGCCAAGTTCGTAAATGTCTCTGACTTTGCCGGAGTAGTCCGGCTTTCTTCCGAGGTTGGTCTGGAGGATTTCCTTCATCAGCTTTCTCTCGATTCTTGGTTGAGATCAACTTGCATATCAATTCTCTCGATTGAAACCGCTTTTGCGGTGACCTCGTCGATGTCCACGATGCATCCTTGAATGCGGATGTTGCTATTGGCCGGGGTGAAGCGGACATTTCGGCCTGAAAGCACGAACTGGAGCGCGAGCTTTGGCTTAACGCCGATAATCGAATCGTGCGGGCCGGTCATGCCGGCGTCGGTGATTGCGGCGGTTCCGCCTTCGAGGATGCGCTCGTCGGAGGTCTGGACATGGGTATGCGTGCCGAATACGCCGGAGACCTTGCCGTCGAGGAAATAGGCCATGCCGATTTTCTCGGATGTCGCCTCGGCGTGGAAATCGACTAATATGAACGGCGTAATCTCGCGAATGCGATCTACCTCGGCCATGACGGCGCGGAACGGGTCGTCTATCGCGCGCATGAAAATTCTGCCCTGCGCGTTGATGACGCCGA
>DSAF01000055.1 GCA_011388305.1 Candidatus Zixiibacteriota bacterium
CAAATAGGCGGTCTATGGGTATATTAACATAATGAGTTATAACGGTTCAACGGAAATTAATGCGATGAGGACACTAATAGTTTTGCTAATCATTTCGATGGCCGCGTTCGCGTGGGCGCCTCGGACACATATCGAGATCGCCCGCCTCGCTGAGCCGCTCCTCGAGAACGACATCTTTCCCGATCTTTTGGATTTGTTCCGTGAAGAACGCGGCGCGATATACTCCGGCACGAACTTCCCCGACTGGGCGAACGGGGGATATACGCCGCAATGGGCATCGAGGGCGCACTCCATGGCGTTCGTGGATAAATACCTCGAAGTTCTCATGGACAGCTTCCCCGACTTCTCATCCCCCGGCGCGAGGCGCGAGCTGGCCTTCCTTCTGGGCGTCGCGAGCCACATCTACGGCGACCGCGTGTGGCACAGCTATCACACGCCCCCGGGAATGATTGGCGCGCTGACAATGGCCGAAACCGAAGATGCAACCACCGAGCTTGTTATCGAGGGCGCTCTCGATGTAATCATCGCGTATGAGAACCCGATACCATCGTTCGCGTGGTTTTGGCCCTATGAGACAATTTTGAAAGTATATCACGCTTTCGGCGATACGGATGTCACAATCGCCGAACTCGTTACGAGATGCACGGGGCTTCAAACCGGCTACGATGCGATAATCTACGGCGCAGGACCCTTGTCTTACATATCGAGCAAAGCCCTTATTCCATGGACTTACGAGAATTACCTCGACTATTACCCCGGCGGCGTAGGTCATTCATCGCAAATCAGCGTGACGCAATGGCGCAGGCTCTGGGCGAAGGCCGTCCACGGCGCGGATTATTACCAGCGAAGCGAATATCAATGCGGTTATGTCGATACCGATGACGCCCACCTTCTCGAAGCGCACCCCGAGAACAACACCGGCAGGGAGGAAATGCTCGTCGCGGCCACGAACGACGCGAGAGGCCGAACGCTACTTTACTGGAACGTCTCGTCGTTCGACACAACGCGCAGAATCGATTCGGCCTTGGTCTATCTCCGCTATGCCGACGGAACTCCATCCGGCGCGAAAACGCTCGAGGCATATAGGCTCAACCGTAGCTGGGGCGAGGGCGCCGGACATGACGGCTCGGAGACGACATTCAACGGCGCGCCCGCCGCCACAGGCGAGGCCTGTTGGACTCACGCCCGATACGGGGAAGTCGAATGGCTGAGGCCCGGCGCCGACGCTTTCATCTATGACAGGGAATCCGCGCCGCTCTCCGCCCGCGCGTTCGATGCCAGTTCCCCCGCTGGCAGATGGTATTCGTGGAACATCACCCCTGCGGTAGAATTGTGGACAAGCTCGCCATCGGCAAATTTCGGGATTGTCATTCGCGAGATGTCTGAGAGTGCCGCCGGCCAGATGCTTGTCCCATCGGGCGAGAGCAAGGCTACATCTTCGCGCCCCGCCCTGACGATATTCTCATCGAACCATCCGGTGAACGTCGCGGAATCAGCACCACTGCCGGAAAACATCGCGATAACGGCCTACCCGAACCCGTTCAATTCGTCGGTAACGATTAGCATTGACGGCGTGGGGGCGCACGGCCGTGCGCCCCTACTACAGGTGGAGATTTACGACCTCGCGGGGCGTGTTGTCGCGGAAATCCCCGTAGGGTCGAGGCCTGCCTCGACCGCATCGAATAAAACGACGGGCGACGCAGGCGTCGCCCCTACGACCCGTGAATTCATCTGGCAACCCGCGCCGGACCTCCCCTCCGGCGTGTTCCTCGTCCGGGCGCGCTTCGATGGCGGCGTGAAGATGGCGGCGAAACGTGTAGTTTATCTCAAATAATTCTTGCCGAACATCGAAAGGGCGAACCGTTGCCGGTGTCTGCACTCGCAATAACGGCCATCTTCCTCTCTCAAGATAATAAATCCCCATGCTGAACGAGACAAGATCCTTCCTCACGGCCAATTGATCGAGATTTGCGCCTTGCGAGAGCACACACATGTGCTCCCCTACGGTGATTGCAGGCTATTTAAGATACACGATGCGTTTAGTCACAGTCTGTCCTGTTGAGTCAAGGTCTCCTCGCCCGCCGATTGACGCCCGCACGAGATACACGCCGGAGGGGAGATTTTCGTTGGGTTGCCAGATGAAGGCGGCTTCCGTAGGGGAGTGCCCCTGTGCGCCCCCGTTTTCCGGATTGCCATTGAGCGGGAAGGCACGGGGGCCTTCCCCTACAAAACCTTCCGGTTGCCGAGCGGAGCCGAGGCACGCCACCCGCCGCCCCGCGAGATCGAAAATCTCCACACGGGCGGGCGCAAAACCCGTCCCTACGCCGTCAATGACAATTCTAACCGCCGAATTAAACGGGTTGGGGAACGCGGAGATGCTCAAAGACTGGGGTCTCGGCGGCAAAACTTCCGCCACCGGCGAGACAGGCCCGCCGACTTTCATAAGCCAAAAATCGTTCGAGCCTTCGTGGTAGATTCTTCCGGCGAGGGCAATCGAACTGTCGGTCAGCGAGAGGATGCTCCTTCCCTCGTTGGTGCCGGTAGTGCCGTAAATGTGCGACCTCATTGTGTCGCCGTCTTCGCCGATGAAAAGCAGGTAGATGTTGCGGTTGCCGCTCTCGACTTTCGTGCCGATTGTGATGTATCCGCCATCGATTGCGGCCACGTCCTCGGCGGTGTGCTCGGATGTTCCCCCCGCGAAGCCCGTGAAAATCGTGTCGCCGTCGGCATCTGTTTTAATGTAATATGC
>DSAF01000050.1 GCA_011388305.1 Candidatus Zixiibacteriota bacterium
AGTCGCTACTGCGTAGTAGTATGTGATGCCGTTCGTCAGGCCGACATCGGTGAAGCTCGCAGAATATGTCGAGCCGATATAGTCGTAATAGCCGGTGGGCGATGCCCCGCGATACACCGCGTAGCCGTCGAAACCGCTGAACGACACCGGCGTCCAGTAAAGATACACCCTGCGGTCGCCGGTGACGGAGCGGACATTGGTCGGGCGCGGGGGCGTGACGGGGGAGTATCCTCCGCCGGAGTCATAGTAGTATGGGTTTCTATCGACTATGTATGTGTCGCAACCCTGCGAGAAGAAGACGAGTGCCGCCGTGCAGATTGCCAATCCGATGATTTTAATTTTCGCGTTCATTTGAACCTCCGTTGTGTTTTCTAAGTAGATAGTGCACAAGCCGTGCCAAACTGTATCTCTTTGTGTTTCAAGCTGTTGCGCGACAGGCGAGTCTTTAGAAATGCACATATTTCTTTTTTCTGCACAATATTTGTGCAATCTTCTATCGAAAAAATTAGCCTATATTTTCAGTTAGACATTGACATTCTCATCGCTCGCCGATAACTTATCCATGATAGATATTATTGCCGAATCGGTGTCTCATCGATTCGAGGCAATTTTGTAATGTTGAATTGAAACTTTCCAAGGAGGAAATATGAGAACCCGTTTCGCGGTTGTTCTGTCGCTAATTTTGTGTTTTGCGATTGCCGCATTGGGCACCTCGCGGTCGCCTCTGTCTGCAGATGAGATGAAATTCGTCTATCAAGGGCGGACTTATGCCGGAGACCAGAGCCTTACCGGCGATGGTAAAGATGCATTCAGCCCTGAGGACTTCGTCTTCAGTGTTAGTTGCATGTTCGACACCGGCGGCGTAGATGTCGGTTTCGCCATCGACTCGACAGGCTCGATGGGATCGCACATCGCGGGCGTTAGAGCCACTATCGGCAATTTCGCCATGGGGCTTGATACCGCCGGATACGATGCCCGCTATGGCGCATGTCCTTTTGGGGACAGCACCAGCGGCATGTGGGATTTCGACCCGAGCACGCCACATCCGTATTATGAGATGACCGACGACATTACGGCATTTCAGACGAATCTTGCGGGAACCGGTGCTTGGGGGGGCGGCGACGCACCGGAGGATTATCTCTCCGCGCTCGTTGCGCTCATGCGCTACTACGACTGGCGTCCCACCGCAATGAAGATTATCATCGGCTTCATCGATGCGGTTTTTTGCGAGGTTGGGGACCCGTGCACGAACTGCCGAGCGCATTATACTAAAGAGGAAGTGCTCGATGAGCTTTTAGACGGAGGATTTATTCTGTTTAACATCACGCGCGACCCGCCGTATTGGGGTTCTTGCGTTCCTGCGGCGCCATACCATCTTAACTGGTATCAAAGCTCCGCGGATGCTACGGGTGGGAGTTACTATAGCTTCGCTACGCCGTGGACGACTATCTTCGACGAGGTGATTACTTTTATCCGCGACTACCAGAGCATCAGCGTCGCGGTGACGAACACCAGCTCATCGACGATTTACGATGTGACGGGCGAGCTTATCGCCGGGCCGTGTTTCGAGCTTATTTCCCCGCCGGAGCCGCGTGACTCGATTCTCCCCGGTGCGACAGTGACTTTCACATGGCGTTTCGAGCCGTTCGATCCGGTCGATTGTCCTATCGATAGCACGAGCGATTTCTGCTTCCTTACGGTCTTCCACTCGACCGACGGCACAGCGCCGCTACCGGACATGGTGACAGGCGGATGCGTTTTCTTCGGGGAAGACTGCGGTTGCAACGGGACTATCGCCCAGAAGCAGTTCCCGCCCGATTATGCGATTACCTCCTGCTCCGACCAGTTCGTCCGCTATTCGATGTCATCGAAGTGCGTTATGGACGAAGAGTCTTTCCTGTTCAAGGTCAATTCCGGCACGGGCTGGGTTATTTATCCTTGGGACGGCGACGGCATGACCATGCTCGCCGACACGGGATTCATCTGGGCACCCGAGGATACACTGCTGTTCTTCAGTCACGGCGACACGGTGCTCCACGAGCTTTATGAGATAAACGATGTTTCCGGCCTCGGCCTATCCGAGCGGCCGACCGGCGCATTTATCGTCGATCTCGAGCCGCCGGTATTCGATGCCCCCTATCCGGAGGACGGCGCGATGATTGGCGGCCCGCCGGCGAATGTCCGCATCGATGTCTATGACGACATTTCGGGCGTGGATGCAACCGATGGTTGGTGGATGACAATCAACGGCGTGGAGATTCCCACGAGCGACCCGAACCTCACTTTCGACGGCGCCCGCATCAACCTTGCGATTTCCGGCGCGATTGCGGCTATGTTCCCTCCGGGCGATTCTATCGAAGTCTGCGTTGGCGCGCAGGATTCGCCGGATCTCTGCGCCCCCAATGTAAGCTCGACTTGCTGGAGCTTCATCATCGATTTCCTCGATTTCGATCTTCCGAAGATGACCGTCGAGCCTAACGATACGTTCCTACTGCCGATAATCACTTATAGCCCGCACCGCTTCTCGCTTCGCGACTTCTCGGTGTCATTTAGCTATAACCCGAACATTCTCGGGTTTATCGGCACAGCGACTGCCGGAAGCGCGCTTCCGGGCGGCTGGACGACCGGCGTGGATGCCGTTGACGGCATCGCGACGGTCTGGGGCAATGGCACGGGCACGATTTCCGCGGTCGATACGCTGATTTTCTTGAGAGCAT
>DSAF01000184.1 GCA_011388305.1 Candidatus Zixiibacteriota bacterium
ACGCCGAGCTTCAGGCCGGCCTCGTTCTCCGCCACGACGGATGAAAACCCCGGCGCATCGGGGAAGTTTATCGGTCTCAAGACTAACTTCTCGCGATTGAGATAATCGACCGCCTCCGGCCTGTCCCACACATGATTGCCCGTGGTAATGACATCCACGCCGTATCGGAACAGCTTCTTACAGAGGTTCTCGGTTATTCCGAAGCCGCCTGCCACATTTTCTGCGTTCGCGATGACGAAATCGGGGGAGTAGTTTTCCCTCAGCGCCGGAAGGTTCTCGTGCAGGGCCATTCTTCCGGGTTTGCCGAAGATGTCCCCGATAAAGATTATTCGCATAACAACTTTCTATTTCGCGTATTCGACTGATCGAGTCTCGCGAATCACGGTCACTTTGATTTGTCCGGGATATTCAAGCTCCTCTTGAATCTTCTGCGCCACCTCAGCGGCGATGAGGGCGGATTCCTTGTCGCTAATCTCCTCCGGCTCGACTATGACGCGAATCTCCCTGCCCGCCTGAATTGCGTATGACTTCTCGACGCCCGCGAAACCATCGGCGACTTTCTCAAGTCTTTCGAGGCGCTTGACGTAATTTTCGAGCGTCTCCCTGCGCGCGCCAGGGCGTGCGCCGGAGATGGCATCGGCGGCCTTGGTGATTATTGCATACGGCGTCTCGGCATCGACATCCTCGTGGTGCGAGAGTATCGAGTTGAGCACGATTTGGTTCTCGTTGTGCCTTCTGGCGATGGCATATCCAAGTTCGGTGTGCGTGCCTTCCTGCCCTTTATCGACGGCCTTGCCGATGTCATGCAGAAGCCCGCAACGCTTGGCCATCTGAGGGTCAAGCTCGAGCATCTGGGCGATGTGTCCCGAGAGGTGCGCAACTTCGATTGCATGGAGCAGGACATTCTGCCCGTAAGAAGTGCGGTATTTGAGTCTTCCGAGAAGCTTAATCAGCTCTGGGTCGAGGTCATGGATGCCGACCTCGAAGCACGCCTGTTCGCCGGCCTCGCGGATAATAACGTCCATCTCCTTCTCGGCCTTCTTGACGGCCTCTTCGATTCTCGCCGGATGGATTCTTCCATCGACCACGAGCTTTTCGAGCGATATTCGGGCGATTTCTCTGCGAATGGGGTCGAAACCGGAGAGGATGACTGTATCCGGTGTGTCGTCAACTATGACATCGACGCCGGTCGCCGTCTCGAACGCTCGGATGTTCCTTCCCTCGCGCCCGATAATTCGGCCTTTAAGCTCGTCTGATGGCAGGCTCACTACACTGACTGTCGATTCGACTGTGGTCTCGGCGGCACATCTTTGAATTGAATCAACGATGATTTGGCGTGCCTCGCGTTCGGCATGTGCCTCGGCGCGCTCTTTGATGTCCTTGATAATTTTCGATGCTTCTGCGCGCGCTTCGCTCTCGAGGTTCTCCATGAGTAGCGCTTTTGCCTCGCCCGCGCTCATCATAGCGACTTTTTCGAGCTGGCGGTTTTGGCGATCGAGCAGGTCTTCGAGTTCGTTTTGTTTTGAGCGAAGTTGCTTTTCTTCCTGCGCGGTCAGCCGCTCTCTCGCTTGAATATCCCTCTCCTTCTTGCGAAGTAAGTCCATCTTCCGCTCGATTGAGCTTTCTTTTTCGGTGAGTTTTTTCTCTTCTCTTCGGATTTCGTTGCGCTTGGATTGCGTCTCGTGCTCGAAATCCTGTTTCATTTGTATTAATTTATCTTTGGCCGCGAGATCCGCCTCTTTGAGGATTATCTCTGCCCTATGATTGGCCTCGGCGATTATCTGTCCGGCCTTGGCTTCGGCATCGCGGAGACGGCTTTTGCCCGCCCTGCTCGCGATAATCCACCCGACTGTGCCGCCGGCGATAAGGCCCAAAATGGCCACAATTGCTGGAATGAGTATCTCCAAGATTGCCTCCAATAATATATGTTAAACTTTCCAGCCGTCCGCGCCATCGCGCGAGTTGATATACGGCCTTCCATGGTTTTCAAAATAAAAAAACCGTCCGTCAGAGTGCGGCGGGATGGGAGACTAAGGCAGGATTTTCGGCTATGAATCTTGGTGGATTGCTGAAGAAATCCGTTCGATGAGTTCTTTGCAACGCTTATCGATATCGGAAAAAGCTTCCTCTTTGCTTCTCTGTGCGGAAAAAAGGTCTGCGGAGATGTTCATCGCCGCGAGAACCGCAACTTGCACCGGATTCGACGAATGGCCGCCCTTGTCGATCTCTCTCATTTTGCTATCGACAAAACGGGCGACCTCGACGACGAGATCGCTATTCTCGTTGCTTCGGATGGAATATTCTTTTCCGAAAATATCGACCTTGATGGTGGTCGTTTTTGTATTCCTGGTGTCGTCTATCATCCCGTGAAGCTCCGGCCTTTAGGATTCGACCACTTCGTCCACTTTGCGAAGTATCTCCTCTATGCGGTTTTTGATTTCGGTTTCGGAGACGTTGCTCGCCGAAAGCTCGCTGGCTTTCGAGTCGAGTCTATCGTTCTCCTCTTTGAGGCGATTGACCTCGCTCATGAGGCTTTGAACCTTCTCTTCGAGATGGCGGTTGGCCTGCGCAATCTCTCTGTTTTCGTTGCGCAGAGACGCCATGCGATTTATAAGAGTGTTGACTTTCTCCTCGAGAGCCTGAAAATATTCTAAATTCATGGTTACCCC
>DSAF01000189.1 GCA_011388305.1 Candidatus Zixiibacteriota bacterium
AAATGCTTCGAGAAGCTCGTTGACGGACATAGGTCGCTTGATTGTCCTGCCCAGCAGAAGTTCTTCTTCCCTCTTGCGCCTGATTTCTTCTGCGACTTCTTTTCGAGTTGTCTTGGTGGACTGCTTTCGAATTTTGCCGTTCTCTGACCACCTCAAATACCAGATTTTACCTCTTTTATACAGTCTAACCATCAGAACCTCCTGGAACAAAAGTGGAACACTCAATGACACGCCAAATCCTAATATAATGAAAATCGGTGACTTACGCCACCGATTTTTTGCTTTTGCCGAAGGGGGGACTTGAACCCCCACATCCTTAAGGATACTAGACCCTGAACCTAGCGCGTCTGCCAATTCCGCCACTTCGGCTCTGTATTGCGCAAATTATATAACCGCGAATGCCCGCTGTCAAGCCCAAATCGCTATCCCGTGCGAAGCCTGTCCATTATTCGGCTGATAAGCATCGAAACCGCTTCGTCTATGGCCTGCGACTCGCTCTTCGTGGACTCGTCCATCGGATATGTCGCGAATCCCTCGACGGTGTAATCCCAAAATGGGCTGTCTGCGCCCGCCCTCTCGAATCGAACACGCGCCCGGACCGTCACGCGGAAGTCCAGCGGCTCTTCGCCGGCGGTGTAAGTGTATGCCTCGCTTCCGAAGTGCGTGACTGTTCCGCTCAAAACGGAATGCGCGCGCTCGCGAGTCGCGAGCTTGAGAATCGAACCCGAGTGAAGCTCGCCAATCAAGCCTTCCGTTATCGCCGATGGAAGCTCGAACCTGTCGGTTTCGTTGGCGAAAGAATCCACGAAAACCGTGTCGATGTCGGGGTATGGCTTGAGCGTGAAACTATACCAGCACGCACAAAGCGCCAGAAGGGGGATTATCGCGATTAGTTTCTTCATTTTCTATGAGCTATCCGTCCGTTTTTTATCACAGTATCCACGAGGTTGATGCCGTAGAAATACGGCACCTGTCGATAGTCCGGCACGTCCCAAATCACCACGTCTGCTTGCTTTCCTGCGGAAATTGAGCCGATTTTCTCGCCGAGTCCTACGGCGAATGCCGCATTGATTGTCGTCGCCGACCAGACCTCCTCCGGCGTCATGCGCATGGCTACGCAGGCAAGGCTCATAATCAGCGGGAGGTTCGCTGTTGGGGAGCTTCCGGGGTTGAAGTCGGTTGCGAGTGCGACTATCGCCCCTGCATCGATTAAATCTCGCGCCGGCGCGAATTTGCCCTTGTTCAAAAATAGCGATGTCCCCGGGAGTAATGTCGCGACGGTGTTCGAGCCAGCAATCATCTCGATTCCGCGCGGGGAGACCTCTATCATATGATCGACGCTCGTCGCGCCAAGCTCGACGCCAAGCTCGGTGCCGCCCATAGGCTGGATTTCGTCGGCGTGGAGTTTGATTCCCATGCCGAATTCCTTCGCTCTGATGCAAATCTTGCGCGTTTGATCGATGTCGAACACGCCCTCCTCGCAGAAAACATCGCAGAACTTCGCCAGTTCAAGCTCCGCGACCTTCGGTATCATCTCCTCGCAAACGACATCGACGAACTCGTCTGCCCTGTCCGGCCGAAATTCCGCGGGAATCTCGTGCGCGCCGAGGAAGGTCGGAACGAGGTCGAGCTTGCCCGTCTGGGCGAGGTAGCGAATCGCTTGAAGCATTGCCAGCTCTGTCTCCAGATCGAGACCGTATCCCGACTTGGCCTCGGCCGATGTCACTCCGAAGCCGAGCATCCACTCGAGGTATCGATCAGCGTTATGCGCCATTTGCTCGCGCGTGGTTTCGCGGGTTCTCTTCGCAGTGTTGAGAATTCCCCCGCCCGCGGCGGCAATCTCCATGTAAGATTTGCCCTCGATTCGCATCGCAAATTCGGCCTCGCGCGTGCCGGTGAAAACCGGATGCGTGTGCGAATCAACAAGCCCGGGCGTGACAATCTTGCCCTTCGCGTCGATGATGCGGGTCTCGCCGTCGATTTCCAGCACCGAGAGAAGCTCGTGCGTCTCGCCATAAGCGACGATATCGTTGCCCGAAATGGCCACCGCGCCCTTCTCGACCAAGCCGATGTCGCGCATCTTATGCCCGTGGAGTGGGACTCTGCCAGCGTATTCGTCGAATGTAAGAAGTTGTTCCGCGCCAACGATGAGCGTGTTTATTTTCATGATACCTCCGAAATCCACTGAATGATAATCGCGAAAACTATCATGTCAAGCACGACTTGTCAGCAGTCGCAGATAGATGCGACGGTGACGTCGGGGCGGGCATAGATGAAATCGCAGATATTGGCGCAGGCTTCGGGCGAAAAAGGATTGTAATTTAGAAGTATCTCTTCGAGCCGGGGAAGATCAAGCATAGGGGAGAGGTCGATTTCGAAGAAAGCATTCGTGGCGAGGTGAAGTTGCCGAAGGTTGAGGCAAGCTTCGAGTGGCGCGAGGTCGATATCCGTCAGATGGTTTCTTCCCATGGTAAGTCTTTCGAGGCTCGTGCAACTCGCAAGAGGCTCGAGGTCAACATGGCGAATTTCATTTACTGAAAGCAATATCGTCGTAAGTTCTTTCAAGTTCGTTAGCGGGGATAAATCTATGGCGGCCAGCGAATTAGAGCTAATATCAATCTCCCGTAGCGACCGGCACG
>DSAF01000170.1 GCA_011388305.1 Candidatus Zixiibacteriota bacterium
GCGATGTGCGTGGTTATCGGATACAACGACGAAGATCAGCACCGCCTCGCCGAGGAAACCGGCGGCTTCTGGTATCCCATCGGCTCGGACTTCGATGTCCTTCTGGACGATATTTCGGGCATCCTCACGGCGCAATACATCGTCACATACACGACGCACAACCCCATCCCCGAGGGCGGGTGGCGCAATGTCCACGTGACGGTCAACACCGGCGATTTCGAGGACTCCGACGACGGCAGATACTACGTCGGAAGCACGATGATTTACTTCGAGCCAGAGACCACATGGACAACCGACGGCCTCGGCTTCCGCTTGGATTTATCGGCGGCGAGTATTACCAATCTATACGATTTCCACACGGAGATTACTTGGAACAACGTCCTTCTGGCACTGGACTCGATTAAAGCGGGCGAACTTCTCGCCCGAGGCGCCGACTCGCCGCTCGAAGTATTCACCATCACGCCGGGGCTTGCGGACATCTCGCTCACCCGCTCCGGCTCTATGGATGGCGTATCCGGTTCGGGCGTCATCGCGAGGCTGTATTTCCGCGCTATCGCGCCGATTACCACCACCGAAGTTCGCATGCAGAACGTTGTGGCGAGAAATCCTGCCGGTGCAGATTTGGGCGCGGCAGTCCGCGAGTGGGCATACATCCGCGACATCTACCACGACGGAGGATATCCGGGCGATTGCATGCTCTGCGACTTCGATTGCGATGGCGACATCGACACACGTGACTTCGTCCTTCTGGGAACATATTGGCAACCGGCCAACTCCGCCGATGGCGATGTCGGCCCCGCAACGGGCACTGCACCAATGCTTACCCCCGTTCCCGATGGCGCGGTCAACTTCGAAGATTTGTTTATCTTCGGCAGGATGTGGAACTGGTATCATCTCGTCGCAATGGGCAGGCCGCGTATCGGCCCGCAGTTCGGCGAAATTTCGTTCGGCGGCACAGATGGCTCGCTGGAAATTCTCGGCGTAGGCGTGCCTCCGTTCGGCATGAGCCACATCGTCGTTGAGTTCGATCCTTCGCGGACGACTGTTCACGCTTCGCACCTCGGCGACATCGAGAACGGCTTCGTCACCAACTTCGACGGCGTCATCGATCTCGCCGCGATAAGCCTTGCGGGCACCGGCGAGCCGGCGGAAATTTCCGGCAATGTCAAACTCGCGAGAATCGAATTCTCCGGCGAGAATACCTTCCTTGTCCGCGAGGTCGATCTCCGCGACGCGAGAGGCGAGAAAGCCTTCTTCGAGACGAATATCGTCCCGCGCAGGTTCGCTCTCGCGCCGGCCAAACCCAACCCGTTCAACCCGGCGACGGCAATCGAGGTCGAGATTCCCTCCGAGGGCATTCTCACCGTCGATGTCTTCGACCTCACCGGACGGAGAGTCTCATCGCTATACAGCGGCGAGCTTTCGGCGGGAACCCACAATTTCACGTGGGACGGAAGCGGCGAGCCGAGCGGGATTTATTTCATAAAGGCGAGCTTTGGCGGCGAGAGCGCCGTCCAGAGGGCAGTCTTGATGAAGTAAGCCAAGCAAGATACAAACAGCAAAAGGCGGCCTCTTGGCCGCCTTTTTTTATGAAAACTCCCACGCGGGAGATTGGGGACTATGAGGGTGGGGGGTTTCGAACCCACGACAACCGGCTTAAAAGGCCGGTGCTCTACCTACTGAGCTACACCCTCGGTGTCGGCTTAAAATATCAACGCGAGAGCTTCATGTCAAGGTGTTTGTTAAGATTGCTTGAGAGGATATCGGGTTGAGTTGTTTTCTCGCCGTGGGGAATTATCCCCAGAAGTGCGCCCGAAAAATGGGGATAAACACCCTTTCGCCGAAGGGGCTATTCTGCTATGTCTTTGTATAATAACGAGATAGCTTTCTGGCACGGCAAGTGCATTACATATTGTGGTTTTGAAAATATGTTCTTTTCGGCGTGGAAACTTATATTGTTAAAAACTTCTTTAAAAAAGTTTTTCAAAGCGACGAGAATTAGTGAGATGTCCACTGCCGCGCCATCGCCGAAAAGTTGATAACTTGTGAAAAGTCAATTTGATATTGATAATAGGTTTTTTAATCAGTATAATATATACGACTAATTTTCTTTTTAGAAATGCAAAAAATAGCTAAATGGGCGAGATTGCGCGAGATCAATATGGACGCACTCATAGATCGCGGGTTGGCCCCAGAAAGGATTTGACATGGAAAACGTGAAAAGGCTTTTAGGATTGTCGATAATCCTCCTGTTTACGCTTTCGGCCTTCGCCGATGTGCCGATGAGCGTGAACTATCAGGGGAAATTGACAGACGACGACGGAGTTCCATATCACGACGAGGTTTTGGACATCCAGTTCCGGCTGTATGATGCCGCCACGGCGGGAAACCTCATGTGGACGAGCGGAGCCGAATCCGTCAACCCGCAACACGGGCTTTTCAGCACAGAAATTGACTTCTCCGGCGGCGTTTGGGAGGCAGGATACAGCATTAAAAGCCTCGACGACGGAACCGTCTATCTCGAGGTGCTAATCGGAAGCCCGCTAACCGCGCTTAGTCCAAGAGAGAAGATAACATCGACCTTCCACGCATTTAATATCGCCGATGATGCGGTCTCCGAGGCCAAACTCTTGATGGA
>DSAF01000081.1 GCA_011388305.1 Candidatus Zixiibacteriota bacterium
ATATAATACTGCCCACGACGCGGGGTGGAGCAGTCCGGTAGCTCGTCGGGCTCATAACCCGAAGGTCGAAGGTTCAAATCCTTCCCCCGCCACCAATTGGCCGCCGAAAGGCGGTTTTTTTTTAATAAACAATTCCCGCCAAATCGGCCTTGACGGAAGACATTTTTTCACATATATTTTATTGATATGAAATCCTTCTCATACAAACTGTCGGCGGTAATCCTGTCGTTGACGATGACGGTTATTGCCGTTTCGGCATGCACAATTGCCGTTGTGGGGTCGTCTGCGGGCGGAACGCCTATGCTCTGGAAGAACCGCGATGTATTCAACCCTCATCAAGAAGTTCGATATTTCGACACGACGCCGCACAGTTTCATCGCGAATGTTTACTCCGGCGAGACACACCGCGCATGGTCGGGCGTGAACGACGCCGGTTTGGCAATTGTGAACACGGATACTTACAATCAGGGCTTCTGGGGAGGATTTGGCCATGACGACGGCCATGTGATGTTCCATGCTCTCGCAAATTTCTCCACTGTCGATGAGTTTCAGGAATTTCTCGACAGCACCAACATCACGACGCGCCGCTCGACTCACTGCTATGGCCTCATTGATGCGAGCGGCTCTGCGGTCATGTTCGAGGCCGGCAGGGACTATTATGTCCGCTATGATGCCGACGACGCGCCCGGCGGATTCATCGTCCGGACGAACTATGCAGATTGCGGCGATGGCTTCAACTTGATGGGTTGGGATAGGCGAAATCGTGCGGAAAGCTTGCTCTCCGGCACATGGGAAATAACGCCCGAACTGATAATCTTCGACCTCGCCCGCGACCTATATACCGAAGACCTCGACCCGTATCCACTGCCCTTCGACGGCATATTCGGCGGCTATCCTCGGGGTGTAATCGAGACGCGGAACTCGATTAACCGCTATTACACGACGAGCGCTTGCGTTATCGTTGGCGGCGACACCACTGGCAGACCCTCGACGATGTGGCAATATCTCGGCCAGCCCGCCGTCTCGATTCCGATTCCGCTGTGGGTTGACGCAAAAGCCCTTCCAGAAGGCCTCTGCGGCACCGAGGGCAGTCCTTTCTGCATGATGGCGATAGAATTAAAAGCCGTAGCATACACCGGCCTCCTCACTGTTGACACATATATTCTCGCGGATATCCTCTCGCGCTTTGAGCCGATCGAGGAATATATATTGGCGCGAATTCGCTCGGAGTTGGAGTCCGGCGCGATTAGCGCATTCGATTTCACGGAGCTTTCGGCACTGCAAGATGATTTTGCTTCTGCCATCATAGCGAAATATGTGGAAATTCGCTCGTTATACATCAGTGAAACAGACAGGCAAATGCCTTCACAGCCGGAGCTTACACTCTATCCCAATCCGTTCAATTCGGCCGGGAATATCGTCTTCGAGTCCGACCGCAGGGGCTTGGCGGATGTCCTAATCTACGATAATCTCGGGCGACTCGTAGCGGTGCCGGTCAGCGCCTTCCCCGTCTCCGCTGGCACGAACCGCATTCCCATTTCAGTCGATGGGATACCCAGCGGCAGATACATCGCCGTCGTCTCTCTGGACGGCGACCATTCCGCGAAAACCCCGTTTGTTCTGCTAAAATAAGCTACTTTGGAAAACCGACGCTGACTAACAGCCCAAAACCAGGCCTATGGGCATAACTCATTTGCCCCCTTTACCGGGTAGGCGGGCAAAATTTTCACTTGCAATCGAGGGCTTGAACCCTAAAATTAAACGAACTTGACGAAAACGAGAGAGCGAGCGACATGAGAAGTTTCAAGATTTTCGCGATAGGCTTAATGGCTACTGTTTCGGTCTTTGGAATGTCAATAACACAAAGTGCAATTGAATCATCGGCGCGAGCCGTTCTCGCATCGCATGGCACCTCGGCCATTCGCCTTGGGGCAGGCGCACCGGAGAGCTTCGGCGAGGCAAGGGATATCGGGGAAATCGTTCCGATATTGAGCAACTCCGGCAGGACCCTCGCGTTCGTCGTGAATCTCGAACCCAAGGGTTATATGGTTTTCTCCGCCGATTTTCGCATCGACCCCTTGTTAGCGTTCTCATATCTCTGCGATTTTTCCTTCGATGAATCCCCGCGCAACGCGCTTCTGAACATGATTCGCGCGGATATCGAGTCGCGCAGTGAGGCTTTGCCATACACGGCGCAATCGACGATAGATCGAAATCATAGGCTTTGGCGCGAACTTCTCGAAAATCACCACGCGCCTTCTTTCGCTCCGATGTCGATTCGAGGCCCGCTCATGGACACGCGCTGGCACCAAAGTTCTCCATACAACGACTTCTGCCCAATCGACCCGGAGACCGGCGACAGATGCGTTGTGGGTTGCACGGCCACATCGATGGCGCAGATTATTAACTATTGGGAATACCCCACGAGCGTTCATTTCGACGATACGGAGAGCTACTGGTCGGACAGCACCGAACCGCCGATTTGGATTGAGGCCGCCACCGCGACAATCGAAAGCATAGACTATAACGGCGCGGGCGTCCATCCGGATAATCGAATGAAGGCCGCCATAAGCTGGGCGGC
>DSAF01000033.1 GCA_011388305.1 Candidatus Zixiibacteriota bacterium
CAAACTCCGCACGGATAGCCGAAAGCTCGCCCTCCGAAAGAAATTTCGCGATTCCGCCGGACAGCTCGCCGCCCTCGAACTTCATCTGCGCGAGACCTTTCGCACCGAGCTTTTGCGCCTTGGCGGTAAGCTCGTCGATTTGTTTGCGCGAGAACCCCGCGGCCTTAGGGACGGCAATCCCGCGAACGGCCTTGGCGCCGGAAAAAACTTTGAACTCGCTCGACTTGACGGCTTCCGTGATGTCGTGAATCTCGAGGCCAAAGCGCAGGTCGGGCTTGTCGCTTCCGTAGAGGCGCATTGCCTCGTCATAGGGGATTCGCGGGAGCGGCAGTTTGAGCGTGACGCCGCAAAGCTCCGACATAAGCCGCGCGGTGAGGCGCTCGGCCAAATCGAGCACGTCGTCCTCATCGACAAAGCTCATCTCGATGTCGATTTGCGTGAACTCAAGCTGGCGGTCGGCGCGCAAATCCTCGTCGCGGTAGCATCGCGCGAGCTGGAAATAGCGGTCAAAACCGGCTATCATGAGAAGTTGCTTATACACCTGCGGGGATTGCGGGAGTGCGTAGAATTTGCCGCGTTGCATTCGGCTGGGCACGAGAAAGTCCCGCGCGCCCTCGGGCGTAGAGCGGACGAGCGTCGCCGTCTCGATTTCGAGGAAGTCCTCGCCGAACAGGAAATCCCGCGTGATGCGGTTGGCGTTGCTACGGAGGACGGTCGCGCTCTGCATCTCCGGCCTTCGGAGGTCGAGGTAGCGGTATTTAAGGCGCGTCTCCTCGCTGGCGTTGACATCGTCCTCGATGACGAAGGGCGGCGTTTCGGCGCGGGAGAGGATTTCTAAGCGTTCGACGATGACCTCCACCTCGCCGGTAGGCATCTCGGGATTTCTCGCCTCGGGCGGGCGGACGAGAACCGTGCCGTCTATCGAGATAACAGTCTCGTGGCCGAGCTTCTCGGCGCGCTCGAACAGTTCTGCCGCTTCGGGCCGGAAAGTCAGCTGGATTCGGCCGTATCTGTCGCGCAGATCGACGAACAGGACGCCCCCGTGGTGGCGCTTGTGATGCACCCATCCGGCCAGCTTCACTTGCTCGCCGGCATATTTGGCGCGGAGTTCTCCGCAATTGTGTGTTCTCAACATATGTCTCCTCGTTTTAAGGCACTCATATTATATGTGGAACGGCGAATTGTCAACTTTCGATTGATTTAATTCGGCGGGGGCGCTGGCACGGGGGTTGCGTCTGCAACCCGCGTGCCAGCGCCACTTATGCAGTAGTCTGTCATCTTGACCCGAAGGCGAGAACTCTCCTTCGATTGTGCGTGATTTCTCGTTGCTATCGCTTCTCGAAATGACGGAAGACAGGTGATGGGCAAGTGGGCGATCCATCGGTTCGCTCTACGGCTATTTGAGATAGACCAATCGCTCCGCCCGCGCTGAAGGGAGTGTCTCGCAATGGAGGAATAATGACACCCCCCTATCGCGGGAACTCCGGCTTGAGGGGTCTTGTCATGAGGGCGTGCGCTGAGGAGGCGGGCGTTGCCGTGCCCTCGATAACCGCGCAGATCGCTTCGGCAATCGGCAGTTCTACGCCGTGCTTTTTCGCCAGCTCGAGCGCCACCGGCGCGGTGAACACGCCCTCTGCGACCCATCTGTAATGCGCGATAATATCGGGCGCGGGCCTGCCCTCGGCGAGCAGTTTGCCGAATTGGAAATTCCGCGATTGGCCGCTGGTGCTTGTCAAGACGAGGTCTCCGAGTCCGGCGATTCCGAAGGCGGTCTCCGGCCTCCCGCCAAGCGCAGTGACGAGGCGGTGCAGTTCCGCAAGGCCGCGCACGATAAGGGCCGCCCGCGAGTTGTCGCCGAGCTTGAGGCCCTCGCACATGCCCGCCGCCAGCGCGAGGACATTTTTCAGCGCGGAGCAAATCTCGATGCCGCAACGGTCATCGCTACTGTAAACGCGCAGGCTATCCGACGCGACGATTTCCATCACCGCGCGCGTAGATTCGGCGCGTCCGCCGGCGACCATGACCGTGGGCTTGCCGCCTGCGACCTCCTCGGCAAACGACGGCCCGGAGAGGGCTACGGCGGGGACTTTCGCGCCGAGCGCCTCGTCGATAATCTGGCACGGAGTTTTCATCGAGGCTTGCTCGATTCCTTTGGCGAGGCTAACGGGAATGGCGGTTTGCGGAATATCGGCGATGTCGATTTTGGCCAAAACTGAGCGGAGAAACTGCACTGGCACAGCGAAGAAAATCGCCTCGGCGTTGTGTGTGCATTCGGATAAATCCAGCGTTGCGCGGACGGCCTGCGGAATTGGCATCGCAGGGAGGAAGTCGATGTTTTCGCCCCTGCGGATGTTCTCCGCCGTTTTCGGTTCGTGGCACCAAATCGCGACCTCGTGCCCCAGCCTCGCCAGATGCAGGGAAAACGCCGTCCCCCAAGCGCCCGCGCCAATCACGGTAAGTTTGCTCATTCGCCCATCCTCTCGATTGCGGTCTTCCGAATAGCCTCGCAGTCTTTCGCCTGACTTCGGAAGCGTCGGGACAGCTCGTC
>DSAF01000192.1 GCA_011388305.1 Candidatus Zixiibacteriota bacterium
ATAGCTCAGGGGTTTTGGGCAGGAACTGTTCGAGGTATTCGACGGCTTTTGCTATATCATAGTTTGGGTTGTCAGACATTATTTTTTCTCTCGCGCGAGGAGTTTGCTATACTTTGCCGTGTCGTTGATAATTCGTCCTGTGCCCATAACAACGCAAGTTAGCGGGTCATCGACGACATACACCGGCAAGTTAGTTTCCTCGCGGATTCGCTGGTCGAGGCCGCGGAGCAAACTCCCGCCGCCGGTCATGACGATTCCCCTGTCAACAATATCGCTGGCCAGCTCGGGCGGTGTGGCTTCGAGCGCTTGCCGGAGTGCCTGCATGATTAGGCGCACCGGTTCGTCGAGTCCCTCGCGGATTTCCGCGCTGGAGATTTTGAGAGTTTTCGGTAGGCCATCGACGACATCGCGGCCTTTGACTTCCATGAATTCCTCGCCGCCCGGAAGTGGATATGCCGAGCCGATTTCACGCTTGACGCGCTCGGCTGTGTTCTCGCCGATTGCGAGGCTGTATTTTTTCTTGAGATAGTTGATGATGGCTTCGTCCATCTCATCGCCTGCGATGCGGATGCTCGTGTTGTTGACTATCCCCGAAAGCGCGATGACAGCAATCTCGCTGGTGCCGCCGCCGATGTCGATAATCATGTTGCCGCGAGGCTCTTCGACGGGGATTCCCACGCCAATAGCCGCGGCCATCGGCTCGTTCACGAGGAAAACATCGCGCGCTCCGGCGTTCTCTGCCGACTCGGTGACGGCGCGCCGTTCGACCTCAGTGATCCCCGACGGCACGGAGATGACGATTCGCGGCTTGACGAGAAAGCGCTTGCGGATGACCTTGCGGATGAACTCGCGGAGCATCTCCTCGGTCATCGTGAAATCGGCGATAACGCCGTCTTTGAGAGGGCGGACGGCGCGGATGTGGCCGGGTGTTCTTCCGAGCATCTCGCGGGCGTCATGGCCGATGGCGATAACTTTGCCGCCCTCAATCTCGACGGCCACCACGGACGGTTCGTTGAGGATAATCCCGCGCCCTTTGACGAACACGAGCGTGTTCGCAGTGCCGAGGTCGATACCGATGTCGTTTGATAGAATATCGAAAATGGGCATATTACATCCTCCAATAAAACTTCGAATTCAACGAAAGAATATCTATGTAAACAGGGGAAATATCAAGCGCTTTTTTGGATTAAGATGTCCGATGAGGGCAAAAAGTATCCATGTAGTTGTTCTATATAGAGTTATGTCTTTACCTCCTTGTGCACTCCCGCTTACCCTCGCCCGCAAAAAATCCCCCAGATGCGCGGAAAAGCCCTTGTATTTTGGGGAGAGATGATGTAAAATATACAACACTATATGTTTCCCCCGATTTTGCGTTAACGACCAAAACGAGATCATTCTTTCCTAAATTCGCAGATTTGAATACATGTTAGGTGTTTTTTTGGTTTTTCGGTTATTAGACCCCTTTCGAGACCCAATTAGTGCAACACACCCTTGATTTAACGCAAAATCGGGGTCAGAGTAATGACATTGAGAGGCTTTAGAGCGCCTCATGTCTCGCCACACTTGTTAATTAATTTGCGATAAGTTCAATTATCGAGAACTTCTCTACATCCACAAGCCCCTTGTCTGTGAGCTTGAGCTTGGGAATCACCGGCAGTGCCAGAAATCCCAAGAGCATGAATGGATCGTCGATTGCGCTCCCCATGCCGTTTGCGACGGCCTTCAGCTTCTCCATCCTGCTCTCGACCGCCTGCACCGATTCGAGCGACATAAGCCCTGCCAGCGGAAGCTCCAACCTCCCCACGACCTCACCATCGATCACTGCGGAGAAGCCGCCGCCCATTTCGACCACGGCCTTGCCCGCGATGCTCATGTCGGCGTCGCTTGTGCCGAGCACGATGAGGTTGTGCGAGTCGTGTCCCACGGAAGTCGCTATTGCGCCGCGCTTTATGCCGAACCCTTTGACGAATCCCAGCCCGATATTCCCGCTCGCGCGATGCCGCTCGATGACTGCCATCTTGAGCAAATCGCGCCCTGTGTCCGCGACGGCTCGGCCATTCTCGACGCGAAGCTCATCGACGATGTGTTCTGTGACAATCTGCCCGGAGATAATCTCGATGATGTGCGCCCTCGCCCCCGGCGAGGCGGAAATCGCGAAGTCCTGCTTGTCGAACGGCGCGGGGTTCATCGTTTTTGGCGGAGTAATTTTAGCCCTTCGCCACGAGCTATCTATCAAGAGGCCGTCCTCGGCGCGAAGTTCGCCCTTCGTCCAGACTTTGCGCGGTCGGAAGTCGGTCAGCGATTCCGTCCAAACCATGTCCGCGATTTTTCCCGGCGAGATTGCGCCGTGGCGGAACTTGCGGAAGTGTTCCGATGGGTTCAGCGTCGCCATGCGGATGGCGTCTATCGGATCGATGCCGAAGTCTATCGCCCGACGGATCATGTAGTCGATGTGGCCTCTGCCAAGTATTTCCGGCGGGTGGAGGTCATCCGATGCGAAGAGGATGCGCCGCGCATTGGCCGGAGTGACTACGGGC
>DSAF01000010.1 GCA_011388305.1 Candidatus Zixiibacteriota bacterium
CTATAATATGGGGCTGTGCTATCTTGGGCTGGCAGATACGGCATCGGCAAGGCGCATTCTCTTCGGCTTCATCGGCGAATTCGAGCACGAGCCGCTCGCCGCGAGAGGCGTTATCGAATTCGGCGATTATATGCTCGCCACGGGCGAAATCGAGACGGCTATTGGAGCATACGACCGCGTTCTCGAAGACGCTATCGACCCCGAAGTTCGCGCGGTTGCCGAGATTAGGCTCGCGAATTGCTACGAACTTATCGGAAAATTCGAGGAGGCCAAAGTCATTCTCGAAAGTGTAATGAATTATGACGAAATCGACATGAGAATCAAGCGAACTGCGTTGATTGGCCTTATGAGCATTTATTACTCAATGGCCGAATTCGAGCGCGGCTTCGATATGGCGAGAGCGGTTTTCGATACTCTGCCGGCGGACGAGTTCAAATGCACTATCGGTGAGGAGATGGGGCGATTCGCCCTTCGCCTCGGATGGGTGGAACTCGCGGTCGATAACCTCCTGCCTTCGCAGGAAAACGGCTTTCAGTGCGCGGGACTGGCCGATGCCTCGGTTCTGTATGATTTGGCGCTCGCGCTGGAGGCGCGTAATTATCTTTCCGATGCCAAGCGCGTTTGGGAGTGGATAATTCAAACATCAGAGAGCGACTCCGTCGTGGCGATGGCGAGAGAGAAGTTGCGAAAATACAATCCGCCGCCGAGCGAGTGAATTTTTGGACAGCGTTCCGCGCCCGCGCCAATTATTGAAAATTGGTCAAGAACTCGATGAAGCGAAGCGGAGCTTCGGATGCAAGGGCGTTGCGTGGATAGAGCTACGCGACGAGAAAAAAGTATTGTAGAGGCAATTCATGAATTGCCCCTACGGACATAACGGGCGGCGCATGAATTTCCCTTGCGAATCCGCGCGATGATTCCTGCCTAATACTCTCTAATATAATCTTCCGGCGAGGCCTCGAATTGGGGCTTGCAGGGCGGGCAACAGAAATAGTAGCGTCTGCCGTCGTGGTCGGAGAATGGGGTAGTGGCGTCGGCGATGCCCTCGTTGCCCATCACTGGGCAGAGAAAGCGCACCGCGTCGCCCTCCACGCCGACGGCATTCCCCGGCACAACGAAGCTATCTTCGAGCGCAGAACGGACTTCGCTCTCGTCCTCACAGTCTGTGCTACAGTGATAGAATTTCCTGCCATCGATGATGCTGAACGGCGTAGAACTGTCGAGAATACCCATGTTGCCGGTGACGGGGCAGGTGTAGTGCGCGCCCTCGCTGTCGATAAGCCAGACATTGGCCTCAATGGCGTGGTCGTCGTGATCATCGTGGTCATGGTCGCAGTCGTCTCCGTGGATATGTCCTTGCGAACCAACAGCCTGTGCCGAAGCAGGCCTGTCATGGCCATGGTCAGCGACTTCTTGTTCATGGTCACAGTCTTCTCCGTGAACATGTCCACCAACATCGGCGAGTTGGAAGTCCTCATTCGGGACCAGCCCGCCGTGTCCCCATCCGATTAGGACATTGCTCGGCAGGCCAAAGTGATAGACAACACTCGCCACGAGCGTTCTTCCTACAAGCGGGCCATAGACAAGCTCTGCGGAAATCACCGCTGAGGTTCGTAACATCGCCCTTGGGCGTGCCGTCGAGCTTGACATGTGCGTCCGCGATTGCCTCGCCAGTCGCCGAATCGACAATTTTGCCGTCGATAACAGTAGCGCCAGCGAAAGACGCGGCAAACATAATAATGGCAAGAACTGCAATCGCAGTGATTCTCTTACATCTTAACATTATAACACCTTTGAAAATTGCAATCTAATAAGTATTGCAATTATTATGCCATGGCATAATACATATCAAAAGAAATCGAGTGGCCATGACAACCTCCCGATTTTGCAGGGAATGAGATTCTAAAGTTTTTCGAGAAGTTCGTTGACGGCCTCGAGTTCGGCCTCAAGCTCCGCCTTGTAATTCTCGAGACGCTCTCTCTTCTCTTTCTTGCTGACAAAGCGCCTTTAGCTTCCTCCGCCGCAACCGCAGTTGCAACCGCCATGGCATCCGCAGTTGCATTCGCAACCATGATGACCACCTTGATGATGATGTCCGCGCGGGGAACATCCACTGCTTCCACAAGACATGTTAGCCTCCTGTTTTGAGTTATGTAATTAAAATCAAAGCCGTTATTTGGCGGCTTCGTCGATTTTGCATTCGTGTTTCTCAGAGGAACACTCGCCCGTGCGCTCAGCCAAATCTCTCAAATAATCCGCGACCATCTCGAGAGTCTCTTTGCACACCGAGCAGTGGACGAATTTGCCCTCTTTCTCGGTCGTGACGAGGCCGGCCATACGCAGAACGCGCAGGTGTTGCGATATTGTCGGCTGATTAAGCTCGGTCTCCTCGGCGATGCAGTTGACGCATCGCGTGCCGGACGCGAGAAGCTCGAGAATCTGCATTCTCGTGGGCGATGAGAGCACCTGAAAGATAACTTCGAGCGATATAAGTGTTTGATAATTCATCATATTATTATATGTGCATATTTC